>JBAXBJ010000004.1:0-115281 GCA_037142075.1 Bacteroidota bacterium | reverse complement strand
CGACTGGAATAACAAGGCTATGGCCGACTACCTGGTTGTTGGCAAAGGGTATTCGGTGCAGATGAACCAGCCTCAAACGGCAATGTTCTCAGGAGTATTGAACTCTTCGCCGGTTACATCCACACTTTTAAAACAAAATCCGGGCGTGGACCCCAACCGCGTAGGCTGGAACCTGCTTGGCAACCCCTTCAGTTCGGCCATCGACTGGGACCTGACAGATCATTCCTCCATCGACGCTTCGGTGTATGTGTGGAACGGGACTCAATATGTATCATGGAACGGAACTACCGGCGCTCTTACCGGTGGGATCATCCCGGCAGAGAACGCTTTCTTCGCCAAAACCATGGTGAACGGCACTTCCCTTTCTATCCCGCTTTTTTCCAGGGTGCATAGCGGTATTGGATTCTATAAATCAGCTATTACCGATTTACTCGAACTTACCGTCGACGGAAACAGTTACACGGACAAAACCTTTGTTCATTTCAACAACCAGGCAACGGCAGGTTTCGATATGCAGTATGATGCCTACAAACTTTTTGGCAACAGCAATACCCCGCAACTCTACAGCATGATTACCGGCGATGTGCTTAGCATCAACGAACTGCCGATGGCAGGCAACGAAGTGGTGAACCTGGGATTCAAATGCAATACAACCGGAATCTACACCGTAAGTGCCCAGGGTACCGATAACTTTTTATCCTCAGTGCCGGTGTTTCTTCAGGATATGAAACTGGATGTTACACAGGATCTGAGGCTAAACCCTGTTTATTCCTTCAGTTACGTGGCAGGTGAAAACGAAAACCGCTTCCGGTTGCTGTTTCTGGATGCAACAGGAATGAAGGAAGATGTAAAATTTGTCATATACGTGTACAGTTTCGATAAAACTGTAGTGATCGAAAACCCGGGCCTGCTTAGCGGTGATATCCGCATTTTTGATGTAACCGGACGTGAACTTTACTCACAGAAACTTACAGGTGATTTTACCACCCATATCCCGCTCCGTTTTGTAAGCGGGACGTACATTGTAAAAGTTATCTCAGAAAAAGCTGCTGTAACTACCAAAGTGCATATACGGTAATGAATCCGGGGAACTGTTTTTTAATCCTTTAAATCCAAAAACCATGAACAGGAAAATCAGAATACTTGCCACTATTGTTATACTATTCTTCGCATCAGCATCAACCCAGGTTTATGCCCAGCCTCACCCTGATGGACAATCCAACGGAAGTGCCACCGGAGGGGCTCCTATCGCAGGAGCAAGCGCACCGGTTGGATCGGGGATGATGATACTGTTAACTCTGGCTGCAGCTTATGGAGGAACAAAAGTTTACGGTAAACGGAATAACCAGGCGGATTTGGTATAAATTGTATACTTGTTACAACCAGAACTATTATCCTGCTGCTGATCTGCCTAGTTAGACCCGTGTTCTTGTTGATTGATTATTGTTAGTGATTAAAGCCCAATACCCTGTTTAAAAATAGGGTTTGGGCTTTTTAAGGTTCAGGTAAAGCCCAGGTAATGCAAAATGTAAATCATTGCAGGTATAATTTCCGCTTGAGTATATTTTTCTCTATTTTCTCATTTAAGCGGTTTAATGACTGCTTTTTTTTATTTCACCTAAAAGTTTCAAGGCTAACAGTTTAATAATATCTTCTTCATATTCTGTTTATATGCTCTCTGTACTTTTGAGAAACTTATAACAATGGCACTGATCAATCAATTATACAGCAGCAAGGATTTCAACCGCAAGTTCAAGAGTACTTCCCGAATTTATTTATCTTTTTATTATAACGTAAAGCATGTCAGGCTTATACTGTCAGATATTACTTCGAAAACACTGATTTCACTTTTTGCTGATTTTTACCTTCCCCTTAAACATTAACATGAAAAATCAAAAACGAGAGGTTGAAATTCTCATAATTTCGGACATTCACCTGGGCACATATGGCTGTCATGCAAAAGAGCTCCTCCATTACCTGAAAAGCATCAGGCCAAAGTTGGTAGTACTTAACGGAGATATTATTGACATCTGGCAATTCAGTAAATCGTACTTTCCGAATAGCCATATGAAGGTTGTAAAGCATTTGTTTAACTGGATGGGCAAAGGCATAAAGACCTATTATGTCACAGGCAACCACGATGAAATGCTTCGAAAATTTGAAGGACTGAGAATGGGTTCCCTGAATATTGTGAATAAAGTTGTTCTCGATTTACCTGATGGCAAAAAAGCATGGGTTTTTCACGGCGATGTGTTTGATGTAACTATGCAGCATTCGAAATGGCTGGCTAAACTGGGTGCAGTTGGTTACGATACACTGATCCTGATCAACAGGTTCGCCAATTTTTTCTCTGAAAAGGTATTTAACAATGGCAAATTGTCATTGTCGAAAAAGATAAAAGAGAGTGTAAAATCGGCAGTTTCATTTATAAATAATTTTGAGCAAACAAGTGCCGATATCGGCATCAGCAATAAATTCGATTATGTGGTGTGCGGTCATATACACCATCCTGAAATTAAAGTAATCAATAACCATGAAGGAAGTATCACATACCTTAATTCCGGAGACTGGGTTGAAAATTTATCAGCTCTTGAATTTGTTGATGGTAAGTGGTCGATTTATAGATTTGCGGAAAGTGATAAGGATGACATGATTCTGAATTTTGAAACCGAGGAAGATGAATTGAATGTTAACCTTCTCTTTGACAATATGTTGCACGAATTTAATATGATGCGGCAATGAAAATATTATATGCAATACAAGGCACAGGCAATGGTCATTTAAGCAGGGCCAGGGATATAATCCCGCTATTACAAAAACACCATGAGGTAGATATTCTTGTTAGCGGATCACAGGCTGATGTCGGACTGCCATTTCCGGTAAAATATAAATTCAAAGGGCTGGGATTTATTTTTGGAGCAAAAGGGGGGGTAGATATCGTGGAAACGTATAGAAAAAACAAAATAAAAAAACTGCTTTTTGAGATTTATAGTCTGCCAGTGCTGAATTACGACCTGGTGTTAAATGACTTTGAACCTGTTTCGGCCTGGGCTTGCAAACTAAGGAAAGTCATATGTATCAGCCTTAGTCACCAATCAGCAGTATTGAACAGTAACTTTGTTCGACCTCAAAATGCAGATATTCTGGGCAGTATTATCCTGAAAAATTATGCTCCGGCCAATGCCAGATATGGATTTCACTTTAAAGCTGTTGGCGCAAATATATTCACACCGGTAATCCGCTCCCAGGTGCGCGAACAGAAAGTTCAGAACCTTGGTCACTATACGGTTTACCTACCGGCGTATGATGATCAGAGAATAATTAACATCCTGGGGAAGTGCACAGATACCCGTTGGGAGGTTTTTTCGAAACATAACAAAAAAGTGATCAGCGAAAACAATTATATAATCCGGCCAATCAACAACGAAGCATTTATTGAAAGCATGGCATCATCCGAAGGTGTCTTGTGCGGAGCCGGTTTTGAAACTCCTGCCGAAGCCCTTTTTATGAAGAAAAAACTGATGGTAATCCCTATGCAGGGGCAATACGAACAGCAGTGTAATGCAGCAGCACTTAAAGAAATGGGGGTGCCCGTATTGAAAAGCTTAAAACTGAAACAAATCGATAAAATCGACCATTGGATTAAAACGGGCGTCAGTATCGAAGTGGATTATCCTGATTATACCGAAGAAATTGTCAATAAAATTCTTACAGAACAGTTACCAGCTTATAACTTAACGCCTTTGCAAACTGAATCAAAATTAGATTCGTTCAAAAAATTCAGGAGCATGCTACTCAGGAAAATGGCGACACAGATTTAATCACAGCGATGAGTTTTAACACAAACGATTTCGGACCTGACTTTAAGTGGGGCGTATCGACAGTTGCATACCAGATAGAAGGCGGGTGTAATGAAGATGGAAAAGGAAAATCAATCTGGGATGTCTTTTCTAACACAAAAGGGAAAATTTACAAAAATCAAAACGGAAATGTGGCTTGCGATTTTTATCATCGCTATGCTGATGACATTGCTCTGATGGGGCTTCTCAAAATTCCGAACTACCGTTTTTCTATTGCATGGAGCAGAATAATTCCGAATGGAACTGGCAATGTTAATCCGTTGGGAATTGAATTTTACAATAAGGTCATTGATATTTGCCTCAGCCATGGCATCGAGCCTTGGATTACACTATATCATTGGGATTTACCTTATGAACTCGAAAAAAAGGGGGGCTGGACCAACCGTGAAATTATTAAGTGGTTTGGCGATTATGTTGAGTTATGCGTAAAGTATTTTGGTGACAGGGTAAAGCATTGGACGATATTAAGTGAGCCTATGGCATTTACAGGTGCAGGGTATTTTCTGGGCCTTCATGCTCCGGGTCGCAAAGGGCTTAATAGCTTTCTGGCGGCAGTACATCATGCTGCCATGTGCCAGGCCGAAGGGGGTAGAATAGTCCGTTCCCTGTTACCCGCGGCAAGGGTTGGTACATCTTTTTCCTGTTCGCATATCCAGGCTGCCGGTAATTCCAGCCAAAATGCATTGGCCGCGAAACGTGTCGATGCATTGCTGAACAGGTTGTTTGTTGAACCTTTGGCTGGATTGGGCTATCCTGTAAATGACTTAAAATTATTAAACCGGCTTGAGCCATTTATCAAGGATGGAGATGAGAGTAAACTTGCTTTCGATATGGATTTTATCGGAGTACAGAATTATACGAGAGAAATTGTATCGGCATCCTGGTTTACACCTTTGATTTGGGCAAAACTCATCAAAGCCGAAAAAAGGAAGGTTGAGGCCACTGTTATGGGTTGGGAAGTCTATCCCGAAAGTATTTATGAGATGTTGCTGAAATTTGGCAGGTATAAAAACTTCAAAGAATTGATCGTTACCGAGAATGGTGCTGCTTTTCATGATGCAGTTGTTGAGGGGAAAGTTAACGACGAAAAAAGAAGGAATTTCCTCGAACAATACATAAAACAGGTCTTACGGGCTAAAAATGAGGGAGTAAATGTTACCGGCTATTTTGTGTGGAGTTTTACCGATAATTTTGAATGGAAAGAAGGTTATCTTCCCAGGTTTGGCCTGGTTTTTCTTGATTTTAAAACACAAGAGCGCATTATTAAAAATTCCGGATATTGGTTTAGCGATCTTATTCAAAACAATAGTTTCTGAAAAGTGATTTTTCGAATTTTTTCCATTTTGTATATGGCACTATATCAGTTATTTACTTATTGATTCTCGCAATACGCCTATTTCTTAACATTCATTTAACATTGAAAGCCTATCTTTGCAAAATAAATCAACACACTTAGAAGACAGTCTGAAGTCTTTATAATGAGCGTTAGGAAAATGGGAACCAATGGTTGCCTGGCTCACAAGAAAAAAAACAAATCAATTTTATTGTAAATTCAGAGAATAACGGAAACGTTATAATTTGGTATTGTTTCACTAAACTTAAGGAGAACACTAAAATGTACACACAGATAAACCCCGAATATATTATTGCTTACTTTGAGAAACCGATCACTTTAACCCGCTTGATAAGAATAGTACAATACGAAAATTCGAAACGGCGGCGATTGAGAAAATTTGCTCATTGCGCTGCATAAAAAAAGTTAACCGCACCTTTCCGGAGTCCTACCATTATTGCATCTGATAAAGTTTTCATTAAATAATTTATTAGATGCAACCAATGAATCAATTGCGTTTCTGAGGAGACTTCGCTGCTGCATTGGTGATAGTTCAGATGTTATTGCGGTAAGGTCTGCTTATATGCAACTAAAACATATCACTTGCAAAAAAAGATAAGATGGGGGATCGTGGTAACATCTCTCGTTTTGACAAATTACATATCCTGCTTAAATTCGGTATTCATTTTCCGAAATAAATAAACAATTCAGAATTATGCTTGTTTTAGAAGAGTCAGAAGTCATTTAAGTATTGCAATACTCTTAATATTACTAACTTTGCGCACTGATTTTATTTAAACCAAAGATAAATAAGGTACTGAACATCATCTGGAAATGGAAAAAGCACAAAATAATATACTCGAGGAAGTAACAAGCGGCGATTACAAGTATGGCTTTTTTACTGATATCGAGATGGACACAGCTCCTGTTGGGCTGAATGAGGATACGGTGCGGTTTATATCAGCGAAAAAAAACGAACCCGACTGGCTGCTCGAATTCAGGCTTGCTTCATACCGGCATTGGCTCACTCTTACCGAACCTACCTGGGCGCACATTCATCATCAGCCGATTAAATACCAGGATATTATATATTATGCCGCTCCGAAAAGGAAAAAAGAACTGAAAAGCCTGGATGAAGTTGATCCTGAGTTAATTGAAACTTTTAATAAACTTGGGATATCGCTCGAAGAGCAGAAGAAACTCAGCGGTGTTGCCGTGGATGCAGTTATCGACAGCGTTTCGGTGAAAACTACCTTTACCGACACACTTTCGAAATACGGTGTTATTTTTTGTTCATTCAGCGATGCCGTTCAAAATCACCCTGAACTGGTGAAACAGTATATGGGTAGTGTCGTGCCGAGCAACGATAATTACTTCGCAGCACTCAATTCGGCTGTGTTCAGCGATGGCTCTTTTTGTTATATTCCGAAAGGTGTGCGTTGCCCGGTTGAGTTGTCGACCTATTTTCGCATCAATGCTGCCAACACAGGACAGTTCGAGCGTACGCTGATCGTTGCCGACGAAGGTGCATATGTAAGTTATATGGAAGGTTGTACGGCTCCCATGCGCGACGAAAACCAGCTGCACGCGGCCATCGTTGAGATTGTTGCCATGAAGGATGCCGAAGTAAAATACAGCACCGTTCAAAACTGGTACCCGGGAAATAAAAAGGGAGAGGGCGGAATTTATAATTTTGTTACCAAAAGGGGCATATGCAAAGGAAGTCATTCTAAAATATCCTGGACACAAGTCGAAACTGGTTCGGCGATAACCTGGAAATATCCGAGTGTGGTGCTTATGGGCGACAATTCGGTAGGCGAGTTTTACTCGGTGGCAGTAACCAATAATTTTCAGCAGGCCGATACAGGATCAAAAATGATTCACCTGGGCAAGAACACAAAAAGCACCATTATTTCCAAAGGCATTTCGGCTGGGCAAAGCAGCAACAGTTACCGTGGACTTGTAAAAGTGATTAAACGAGCCGAAAATGCACGCAATTTCTCGCAATGCGACTCGTTGCTCTTGGGCGATAAATGCGGTGCTCACACCTATCCTTATATCAAAGCTGAAAATCATACTTCCATCATTGAGCACGAAGCGACCACATCTAAAATATCAGACGACCAGCTTTTTTACTGCAAGCAGCGCGGAATCAGTTCCGAAAGTGCTATAGGACTGATCGTTAACGGGTATGCTAAAGAAGTACTTATGCATTTGCCAATGGAATTTGCCGTGGAAGCGCAGAAACTTTTAGCCATCAGTCTCGAAGGAAGTGTTGGATAAGGATTGAGGATGTCGGATTGCAGATTGCAGATTTCGGATTTACTTCAACCTATCAACCTATCAACCCATCAACCCATCAACCCATCAACCTATTGCCACATTAACTAATTACCACATTAACACATTTTTCTACACATGTTAAGCATCAGAAACCTTAAGGTTTCCATCAAAGGGAAAGAGATTTTAAAAGGAATAAACCTGGAAATAAATGCCGGGGAGGTTCATGCCATAATGGGACCAAATGGTACCGGTAAAAGTACCCTGGCCTATGTTATAGCCGGCCGCGAAGGATACGAAGTTACCGAAGGTGAAATTATATTCAAAGGGCGTAGCCTTGTGGGATTATCGGCCGAAGAACGTGCCTGCGAGGGTTTGTTCCTGGGATTTCAGTATCCGGTAGAGATTCCGGGTGTTTCGATCACTAATTTCCTTCGCACTGCTATCAACGAGCAACGCAAGTACCATGGACTCGATCCTGTGCCGGCTGCCGAATTTCTGGCTCGAATGGAAGAAAAAAAGAAAATGCTCGAATTGCAGGAGAGATTAGCCAGCCGTTCAGTAAATGAGGGCTTTTCGGGTGGAGAAAAGAAAAAGAACGAAATATTCCAGATGGCCATGCTTGAGCCATCCCTGGCCATTCTCGACGAAACCGATTCAGGTCTTGATATTGATGCACTCCGCATCGTGGCTACCGGTGTGAACAAACTACGCCGGCCCGACAATGCAACCATTGTGATTACACACTATCAGAGGTTATTGGAATACATAGTTCCCGATGTGGTGCATGTACTTTTCGATGGCCGCATTGTGAAATCGGGAGGGAAAGAGTTAGCCTTGCAGCTCGAAGAAAAGGGATACGAATGGATCAGAAATGAATCCTGATCTCAGTAAGACTCTAACAGATTTTAAGTATGGAAGCAGGAATAATAACTAAAATATACGACCTCAAAGAGTATCTTACAGGCGTATTCTCTGCCAATCAGCAGGAAATATCTCTTAACGATACGCCATTTATAGCTGCTAAACGGGTGAAGGCGTTTGAGAAATTCAGTAAAGCCGGATTTCCGCATTCCGCGCTCGAACGCTGGCGGGGAACTGATCTCACAAGAGCTTTGAATCACGAATATCACACCCTGCCGGAATCTCCTTCGTCGGACCTCGATATCGATAAAATATTCAAATGTGATGTCCCGCATTTCGAAACATTGCTTGTTTCACAACTCAACGGATGGTATGCCGACCGGAAAAATCCGTTAAAGGTATACCCCAGCGGTATGATAATCGGCGGTCTTTCGGCTGCTTCTGTAAAATATCCCGCTTTAGTGGATGCACATTACGGGCGCTATGCTGATGATAATGCCGAAAGTTTGACCGCATTAAATTCAGCCATGTGGCAGGATGGAATATTTATATATATACCTGATAATGTTTTGGTTGAACAGAATATTCAAACGGTGAACATAACGGACTTTAAACAAAACCTGTTCCTTAATACACGCAACCTGGTTATTTTAGGTGAAAACAGCCACCTGCGCCTGGTACAATGCGACGATTCCATCAATCACGATGTTACGTTTATCAATTCCGTTACCGAAATTAAAATCGGTCGTAACTCAACACTTGATCATTATAAACTTCAGAATAAGGATGATCATACAACCATGATCAATTCCATCTATTTCCACCAGGATGAAGGCAGTAGCTTGACAACCAATGCTATAAGCCTGAATGGAGGATTGATACGCAACTTTTCGCATATTACCCTTGATGGACCACATAGCAGTGCTTCCATTTATGGGCTTTACCTGATGGATCGCTATCAGCATGTTGATAACCAGGTTTATATCAACCATGCAGCACCTGATTGTGAGAGCAGGGAACTGTTCAAAGGGGTTCTTGATGATCATGCAAGCGGAGTATTTAACGGGCATATAAAAGTGCATCGTGACGCACAAAGAACCAACGCTTTTCAGACAAATAAAAACATTCTGCTAACCGACAAAGCCAGCATCGACACCAAACCTTTCCTGGAAATATATGCCGACGATGTAAAATGCAGTCATGGCGCAACCATTGGCCAACTTGATGCGGAGGCATTGTTTTACATCCGTTCGCGCGGAATCAGCGAGGCCAACGCAAAAATATTGCTGATGTATGCCTTTGCTGCCGAGGTAATTAACAAGATCTCCATTTCGGAACTTCGTTTACGCATGGACGATATGGTTAAAAAACGTTTGCGGGGCGAACTATCGCAATGCGAGCAATGTGTGCTGAACTGCAGCACCCACATACACAACAAAGTAGAGTTCGCTATTGATCTGGCAAAAATCTGATATTCAACGGGCATGATCGAAATTTCGGAACAAAAAATTCAATCAGTAAGGGAGGATTTTCCTATTCTGTCGCGAAGTATTTACGGTAAGCCCCTGGTTTATTTCGACAACGCCGCCACTACACAGAAACCTAAAAGCGTTATCGATGCCATCAGCAATTATTACAGGAATGATAATGCCAACGTTCATCGTGGCGTTCATTACCTCAGCCAGTATGCTACGGGTGCTTTCGAAGATGTGAGGAAAAAAGTGGCAATATTTGTAAATGCCCCCAGTCCGAACGAAATTATTTTTACGCGCGGCGCAACGGAGGCTATCAACCTGGTAGCTTGGTCCTACTGCGAAATGTTTTTGCATGCCGGCGATGATATTATTGTTTCAGCACTCGAACATCATTCCAATATCGTTCCCTGGCAGGCAGCCTGCAAGCGTAAAGGAGCCAGTTTAAAGGTCGTTCCGGTTACACCGGCAGGGGAATTGAATCTAGAGGTTCTTGAACAGTTGATAACAGAACGGACCAAACTGGTAGCTATCAGCCATATTTCCAATACATTGGGTACAATAAACCCGATTGCGGAAATTATTGCCATGGCTCACAGCAAAAACATTCCTGTATTTGTTGATGGTGCGCAGGGATTATCGCACGGGCCTGTCGATGTACAGAAACTCGATTGCGATTTTTACGCATTTTCGGCCCATAAAATGTATGGACCGATGGGAATTGGTGGTTTATATGGGAAAACCTCCTGGCTGACCGAAATGCCACCTTATCAGTTGGGCGGAGAAATGATTGACAGGGTCACTTTCGAAAAAACGACCTATAACGAAATACCATATAAATTTGAAGCCGGAACGCCGAATGTGGCCGATGTGATGGGCCTGGGTGCCGCCATTGACTACCTGAACAACCTGGGATGGGAATTCATTACAAGCCAGGAAAACGACCTTCTGAAGTATGCTACAGCCCGGCTGCAGGAAATTGACGGCATTACCATCGTAGGGACTTCAGCGCAAAAAGCTGCAATTATTTCATTTCTGATTGAAGGAATTCATTTTTTTGATGCCGGCACCATACTGGATCATTTCGGAATTGCCGTTCGCACCGGTAACCATTGTACCCAACCCCTGATGGAAGTTTTGGGAATAAGTGGTACATTGCGTGCATCAATGGCTTTTTACAATACGCGTGCCGAAATTGACATGCTTGTGGATGCCATTCATAGGGTAAAAACTCTTTTTGCCTAACCAGGATTAAAAACAGCTGTTAAAATGACAATCAACGAAACTATAGATCAGCTAATCAATGAGTTCAATCAGTTCGACGACTGGATGGACAAGTACAACTACCTGATCGAAATGGGCCGGTCGGTCCCTCTGATAGACGAAAACCAAAAAACGGATGCTAACCTGATAGTCGGTTGCCAGTCGAGGGTATGGCTAAGTTCGGAATACAAAGACGGCATAATTTATTTTACTGCCGACAGCGATGCCGTTATCACCAAGGGTATTGCCTACCTGCTCATACGCGTATTTTCAGGTCACACCCCCACCGAAATTGTGGAAGCAGAAACTGGTTTTCTTGACAAGATTGGTTTAAAGGAACACCTATCGCCCACCCGCAGCAACGGTCTTCTCTCGATGGTAAAACAAATAAAATTGTATGCCTTTGCCTACCAGGTGAAAGAAAAAAACAGCTTGTAATTTGATAATTAAGTAATGTGGTAATGCGATAATTGAATACGATTCCAATTATTTCTAACTATATGATAATCAAGAAAATATTGTATTACTAAATTGCCAAATTAGCACATTAGCACATTATCGCATTACCGCATTAACACATTAATACTATGCGAAAACAAATAGAAAAAGATATTATCACCGAACGTATCGTACAGGTTATCAAAACGATATATGATCCTGAAATCCCTGTGAATATATACGACCTGGGGTTGATCTATACCATCCTGGTTGACGATGATTTTGTGGCACATGTAACCATGACTCTCACCGCACCCAATTGCCCTGTTGCTGAAAGTTTACCGATTGAAGTTCACGAAGTGGTAAAAAACGTGGAAGGTGTCACGGATGCTAAAATCACTTTGACGTTCGAACCACCCTGGGAACGCGAAATGATAAGCGAAATGGGAATGCTTGAGCTGGGTTTTTTGTAGCACAAATTGTTGTCAATCAAATACATACTTACGAATAATTTTCACCCAAAAAATTATTGAGTGAAACTGTTCGGATCTGAAAAAATCAGGAAGAGGCTTTTTTGTTAAAAACCCTAAACCGTGACAATACGCCCGCCCGGAAAGCGTTAACAGGGAAAATCGTACTTTTACACTCCAAATCACGGATTATGACTCCCGCTCAGGGCATCTTGCTTTCAAATATCAATTCACCGGCTGATCTTCGTAAACTTCCTGTTGACGAACTTCCCCAGGTGTGCAAGGATGTGCGACAGTTTATTCTCGAAGTTATCTCACGCAACCCGGGACATCTTGGGGCCAGCCTTGGAGTTGTTGAACTTACGGCTGCAATTCATTATGCTTTTAATACCCCGGACGATAAGCTGATTTGGGATGTAGGCCACCAGGCATATGCCCATAAAATTCTTACCGGACGTAAAGATGTTTTTTATACCAACCGTTCCTATCATGGCATCAGCGGATTCCCCAGGATGACCGAAAGCAAATACGATGCCTTCGGAACGGGGCACTCTTCAACAAGCATTTCGGCGGCTTTGGGAATGGCTGTAGCTTCAGGCTTGCTGGGAAATAAAAAGCAGCAACACATTGCGGTTATAGGCGATGGCTCGATGACGGCCGGTATGGCTATGGAAGCGTTAAATAATGCAGGGGTTTCGAAAGCAAACCTACTGGTGATACTTAACGACAACGGTATTGCAATTGATAAAAATGTAGGAGGTCTTTCGCGCTACCTTCCGATTATTACTACCTCCAGAACTTACAACAAGCTGAAAGATAAAATTTGGTGGTTAATGGGTGGTAAAACCCGTTATGGAGCCAACTCGCGAGCAGTTGTGAAACAGATTGGCAACGCTGTAAAAGCCACTCTGCTCAAAGAAAGCAATCTTTTCGAGGCATTTGGTTTCAGGTATTTCGGTCCTGTTGATGGGCACGATGTTGTAAAACTGGTTCACCTGATGCGCGATTTACAGAATATTCCCGGGCCCAAACTGTTGCATGTTATTACGGTGAAAGGCAAAGGATACGAAAAAGCGGAGCAGGACCAGACTTTATTTCATGCCCCCGGTATTTTCGATATGGAAACCGGTGAATTGAAGGAAACTCAATGTAAAAACCAGCCCCCGAAATACCAGGTGGTATTCGGAAAGACCATCATTGAATTAGCCGAATTGAATAAAAAGATAGTAGGTGTTACGCCTGCCATGCCTACCGGGTGCTCGCTAAACCTGATGATGGCTAAAATGCCCGATCGGGCCTTCGATGTGGGAATTGCCGAGCAGCATGCCGTTACTTTTTCGGCCGGAATGGCTGCAAGTGGTCTGGTTCCTTTCTGTAATATTTATTCTAGTTTTATGCAACGTGCTTACGATCAGTTGATTCATGATGTAGCACTGCAAAACCTTCATGTTGTTTTTTGTCTCGACAGGGGTGGACTTGTGGGTGAAGATGGCGCAACACATCATGGTGTTTACGACCTGGCATACCTGAGGGCGATACCCAATATTACCATTTGTTCGCCATTGAATGAAGAAGAGTTGCGAAACATGATGTATACTGCCCAACTCGAAGGCATGGGCCCGTTTGCGATCCGCTATCCCCGTGGCCGCGGGATAAAGCATCTATGGAAAACACCTTTCACCGAATTGCCCGTCGGCAAAGGGCAAATGATACGTGAGGGCAAAGAACTGGCCATAATTTCAATTGGTCATATCGGTAATTTAGCGTTGGAGGCATGCAGTCAGCTATCCGAAAAAGGAATTGAGGCAGCTTTATACGATATCCGTTTTCTGAAACCTATTGATGAGGAATTGCTTCATGCGATTTTTAAGCGTTTTAACAAAGTAGTCACAATTGAGGATGGTTGTATTATCGGGGGATTAGGCAGCGCTGTCACCGAATTTGCCAGTGATCACGGGTATCACGATGTTTCTATCCGTCGCCTGGGAATCCCTGATCGTTTTATTGAGCAGGGCACACTCGAAGAACTGCACCACGAATGCGGAATTGATGCAGAAGGAATACGTAATGCAGGTCTGCAAACTATGCAACACTCAAATTTTCGTGTTGGTTATTAAGCAAGCCTCTTGTCGCCGATACAAATCGCATACGTAAAATATATTTTTTAAATTATTGATTATTAATATTATACAAAACCTATTTTAGAGAAATCGAAATTTATATTCACTCGGTTAAAGCAAAAAGCTATTAATTTTCAGGGGCAAAAGTGAAAATCGCTATTAATTGTAGTAACTTTGTATTACTCATCGGAGTAGAAATAATTTTCCTGAAAATAATTTTTATGTTCACCAGTTTTACCTGATGTCTGACTTGGATACAAACAACAACTAAAATCAATCGTTATGAAAACTAAAATTTTATCGGTTAGCTTAGGGCTAATCATGGGTGTTGGGGTGTTATTTTTCCTTTTGCCGTCATGCGAACAAATCAAAGATGCCACCAGTTTCAAAGTTAAGTATGATCTTCCTGATCAGCACTTTACAATTGATTCATTATCGCATCTTAAAACAGAGCAAGTATTATTTACACATGCCTACACTGCAAATATTGACAGCATTCTGACGGCAAACAGCGGATTGTTAGGTAACGCTACTTTCTCGTACCTACAACTGACGGTTGTTTCGCCCGATTGGGTTACCTTAAACTGGATAAATTCGGCCCGGATTACGCTTACACCGCAAGGGGGAGATCCAATAGAAGTAGCTACAACGCTGGCAATTGATACGGTGGCCCGAACGATTAATTTCGAGGTGAAAAACGTTAACGTGGCATCTAATATTAACGGACCATTTGTATTGAATGTGTATGGAGATCTTTCCGGCCCTATCCCTACCGGGTCCATTGAAATGTTAATGGAAAGCGGCATTGAAATTACGATAAACCCTTTAGGCGGAAAGTAGTATCCTTATTTGCAAAACGACCTCTAAACGCGGTTTGATGTTGTTTAAAATGAAAAAAGCGCCAGGGAACTGACGCTTTTTCCTTTTCAAGAAACTGCCTGGTGAATGCAAGCCTGTTTTACTGTTTTATCTCCAGCACTTTGTATCCCCATGCATCTAAGCTCATATTGTCTTTTTTGGCAAGTTTAATTTCTTTACCGGTGAAAATATCTTTATACGTTCCCGTTACAATATCTCCTTTTAAAAAAAATGTAACCGGCGTAGCTGACAGGTTGGCAATTACAAGGACTTTAGCATCGCCTTTTACACGTATAAAGCTCAACACTTTGGCGGATTCGTTGTTTTTTATCTTCTCGAAAGTACCGCCGTACGGTGGATTCCAAAGAGCTTCGTTACTGTGCTTCAGTCCGTTCAGCGTTTTATAGAAAGGGGCAAAATCGGCTACTTTCCAATCTATTGTATCTTTGGTGAAAAACTTAAGTCTTTTGTTGAGGCCGGCTTCCTGTCCGCTGTAAATAAGGGGCATGCCCGGCATTATATAAGTAAGCACGGCAAAAGCATTTTCGCCTGCACCAAATTTTTCCTGTGCGGTACCGTTCCACGAGTTTTCATCATGATTGGTTATGAAATTCATCTGCATTGCATTTTTGGGTAAAATGGAATCCATTTTTACCACCTGGCGGACGATTTTGGAAACAGAGTCTTTTCCCTGTGCAACCTGGTGCATCAAACTGTGCATGCCCCAGCCATAATTGGCATCAAAAGCTTTTTTGCAGAGTTCAGCATGATCTTCATTTTCGGCAAGCATGAACATAGGCTTTACTTTTTCAAGTTCAACGCGGGCATCATCCCAGAAATCAACCGGAACTTCCCCTGCCACATCGCAACGGAAACCATCAATGTCGCAATTGCTGACCCAGTATTTCATGGCGTCAACCATAGCCGCACGCATATCCTTGTTGGCATAATTTAGTTTGGCGACATCGGTCCAATCGAAAGGAGCCAGGATTTTACCCGTGCTGTCCTGAACATACCAGTCGGGGTGCTCTGTGATCCAGGCATTGTCGCGCGATGAGTGGTTCGCCACCCAATCAATCAACACCTTGAATCCCATTTCGTGTGCTTTGGTAACCAGGGCTTTAAAATCAGCTTCGGTTCCAAATTCAGGATTAATACCTTTATAGTCTTTTACTGAATAATAACTCCCAAGGCTGGTTTTGAATCCTTCAGGAATTTTACGATCCACAATGCCTATAGGGTGAATAGGCATAAACCAAAGTATATCAACACCTAATTCTTTCAGGCGGGGTAAACTTTCTTCAAAAGCCTTAAAAGTGCCTTCGGGTGTATATTGCCTGACGTTTACTTCATAAATAACGGCGTTTTTAGCCCATTCGGGATAATTAGCTTTTACATCAGATGCAACAGGCTTTGTTTTGCACGACGAAAAAAGAAAGGAGATGCAGCAAAGCATAAGGATGGATTTGGTTAGGGTTTTCATTTTGATATATATTAGGTTATTAATGGATTTTTAACTGGTTGTGACGCATAGCATGCGTCTCTTAATGTTTTAAAATAAAATCAGATGCAAACGCATCGGAATCAGAAAAGATGCGGACATTACGAAAACACGAGACGCGAGACATCTCAAAAACACGAGATGAGAGGCATCGTGAAAACATGAGACGCGCGGCATCGCGAAAACAAGACGTGCGAGGCATCATGAAAACAAGAGACGCGAGACATCTCGAAAACGAGAGACGCGAGGCATCGCGAAAACGAGAGACGCGAGGCATCGCGAAAACGAGAGATGCGAGACATCTCGAAAACGAGAGACGCGAGGCATCGCGAAAACAAGAGACGCGAGGCATCGCGTCTTTACAATTATTTTTTACCACGTATTTCAATATTCACAGGCTTCCCATCCCAGCTGAAACTCAGGCGTAGCCATTTTTCATCACAGGTATAGGAAGTTGTATCGGTGGAGGATTTTCCTTTTTCAGATTTGATCTTAACAGTTTTGCCATTAAGCAAAACTTTTGCAGGCGAAGACTTAGTGCGGATTTCCAGTAGCATTGCCCGGTTTGATGGCATTCCTTCCCATGCACCGGTTTTTGAAATTGAAACAATGGTTTTTCCCGATTCCACTGAACCTTTGTAGGTGATCAATTCATATTTTCCTTCCTGGAGCGATTTGCGATCGAGGCCATTGTCTTCGTACTGCGTGAACGTGGATGATCCTGAAGGATAGTACCGCACTACTAGATTACTTCCGTCGTAGTAGTCGGTGGAGGTAACAGGTTTCGTCAGTGGAATAAAGCTACCGGCTTTAGCAAAAACAGGGAGGTTATCAATGGTCAGCGGGAAGTCGATCCGGCTACTTCCTGTGTATTCGATGCCGGTATGAAAATCGTACCATTTGCCTTCCGGAAGATAAATGCTGCGGCTTGTAAGCCCTTTCCGGATTACCGGGGCCACAAGCAGGTTTTCGCCCCACATGTATTCATCTTCCACGCGGCAGGCAGCCGTATCGTTTGTAAACTGGTAAAAAAGAGGACGCATCAATGGTGATCCTGTGGATGCATTCTGGTAGGCTAAGGTGTAGTTATAAGGCAGCATGGCATACCTCAGTTTCATATATTCACGCACAACATCCCGGGTTTTCTCATTCCAGTAAACCGGTTCACTTGGTATTCCTGATCCGTGAGGCCTCAGAATCGGTGTAAAAACGGCAAACTGCAACCAGCGTGTATAAAGTTCATCATCCTTCAGCCCTTGTGCGAATCCGCCTGCATCGGAGTGTATGTAGGCCAGTCCGTTCATACCCATGGTAAGCAACAAAGGAAGCTGTGCCTGCAATCCCCCCCAACTTCGCGAAACATCGCCTGTCCAGGGAAATGCCGAAAAACGCTGTGTGCCGGCAAAACCGGAACGCTGCAAGTGGAACAAGCGCGTGTTTGGGTAATTTTCGGCGTATTTTTCGAAAAGCATTTTATCCCAGTAATGACCGTAAATATTGTGCACCTGGTCTGCCCGGCCATTTACGTGGCGGATATCTGCCGGATGGCTTTCGGGTTCGCCAAGGTCGCCCCACCAGGCAGCTACTCCTATATCAATTTGCTTTTTATATTTCTGCCAGAACCAGTCACGGGCTTCAGGTTTAAAAATATCGATGAGGCTGCCTGCACCAAAATAAAATTGCTTATCGATGTAAGTTTTCCCTAAGCTATCGGTTACAAAAACACCTTTTGCAGCAGCGTCTGCATGATTAGCCACCGTATCAATGACATAAGGTTCCGTAATTAGGATGGTTTTTATGCCTTGTTTCCTAAATTTTGCTATCATCCCGGCCGGGTCGGGCCAGGCTTTTTTGTACCAGTCGAGTTTGCCGAGATGCCCCTGAATACTATCGCCAAACCAATAGAAATCCAGAATAATGGCGTCCATAGGGAAATCCATTTTTTGCATCAGCGTTACAATGCTATCCGTTTCTTTCTGATTGCGGTAAGCCATACGGCTCTGAAGGTTACCCAATGCCCAGCGCGGAGGTAATGGCTGCCTGCCGGTTAATTGTGTGTACGAACTTGATATATCGGCGAATGTGCTTCCAGCTATTACATAGTAGCGGGCCGTTCCGCCCATAGAACTCCATTCGGTAACCGATGGTTCCGTGAATCCTATATCCACAGTGCCTTTTTGGGGATTGTCGTATAGTATGGCGTATTTGCGCGATGAAAGGGTCATGGGTACTGAATAATTCAGCATGGAGGCTCCATATTCGTAGCCATAAAAGGGCCTGTTATATAACTGTAGTTTTTTCCCGCGCCTGTCCATAGGCAAGGCTCTCTCACCGGTACCGTAAACTTTTTCGCCATCCTTGAGCGCTAAGCGTACGCCGGCACTTCCCGGCTTACCGAAAAATCCGCTTTCCTCACTCAGCAAGGTATCTCCTTTATAAATATAGGTTAGAAAAAAAGGATCAGCATTAGCGGTTATTGTCATTTGCCCGTTTCGCAATTCATAACCGGATGCGATCTGTTTTGAAGAGAGTGAAACTTTCTCAGTTTTCATGATTACAGAATGCGAAAGGTCGGGCTTAAAAGCGCCTTCGGGTAGATAAGTAACCTCGATCATACTTTCGGAAAAAGGCCGGACTGAAACTATTCCTTTATCAATATGAATATTCCACGCAGCAGCTAATTGTTCCACGCTGACAAGCTTATGGGTTTCACGATTTCCGACTGTAGTTTCCGAAGTTTTAGGTTTATAGCCATTTACCGGAACGAGTATGTCTTCATTCTCCCTGGTTTTGCCAACAATGGTGCCATCCATATTCCGGAAAACAAAAGCTAACTGATTGGCAACATCCTCAGCGCGAAGATTATAAAAGGATTTGATAACAAAACGGAATGAGTATAGGTTTACGCCTTCACGCTTCATCAGTACGCTTTTATCATCCTTTCCCCAATTACCGACAACGTATTTCCAGTCGTGACCGTCGAGGCTGCGGTTGGTGATAACGCCGGTATGCAAATAGACGTCTCCGGGAAGATCGGCCAGGGCTTTATTTCCTTCGGAAGCATTAAAAAACAGGGTTGCCGAGTCGTTTATGGAAGGATTTTCGGGTTTCAACCAGATAAGCTGGGCTTTGGAAGCCTGGTATGTTAGAAGTAATAATGCAATTCCAATGAGGCGGATTAATGTTTTCATTTCGATAATTCGATAATTTTAACGCTCTTAGCCGCTACTTCTATTTTACCGAGGTCTTTGATCTGGCTACCGGTTAGCACATCTTTCCCTGTTTTATATCCTTTCAGGTTTTCCTGGAAACGATCGGTAGCAACTGTTTTCACATATTTTTCGTTGTTATTCATTATTACCATTACCGAGGCTTTATCCAGGGTGCGGAAATAGACATAAATGCCTTCTTCGGGGATATAATGCGTGAGTTTTCCTTCCTGCACGGTTTTATTTCCTTTGCGCCAGTTGAATAATGTGGTAATATAATCAAGCATATCTTTCTGGTCGCTGCTCAGGTTTTCGCGGGTAAACATATTTACCTCGTCACCTTGCCATCCGCCCGGAAAATCTTTGCGTTTACCCGGATCGCCCTCCAGCGTCCCGCGATCGCTCAGGGCTTCGGTACCATAATAAATCATTGGCATTCCGCGGGTCGTAGCCAGGAAAGCCAAGGCCATTTTTGCATTTTCAACACTTTTTAACACCGGGTACATGCGTTCAATATCATGGTTATCGGCAAAAATGACCAACTTTGACAGATCACTGTAAAGAAAATCCTGCGACAGCAGTTCGTACAGGCGTGTCAGACCGGTATCCCATCCCTCATTTTCGGTGAATGCCTTTTGAATGGCCATCATAAGAGGAAAATCAAACACATTCGACAAATAGGAGCGGTAACCGTCCGGATTATTTTTATTATCCATCCAGTAAGCTACCTGTGGCGGGTAGTTAATCCATGCTTCGCCTACAGTATTAAAGTTTGGATATTCCTCGCGAAGGGTTTTCATCCATTCGGCCATAAAATCTTTATCGGAATAGGGGTAAGTATCCTGCCGTATTCCATCCAGGCCGGCATACTCAATCCACCAGATGCTATTCTGTATCAGGTATTTGGCTACGAATGGGTTTTTCTGGTTGAAGTCGGCCATGGATGTATCGAACCATCCTCCCGACATTTTATTTTCGTCGGACTGCGAGCGGTGCGGGTCGGAAATAACACTTGCCCGGTAATTGGATCGGGTAAATTCGGGCCATTGGTTTACCCAGTCCTTTTGCGGTAAATCTTTCATCCAGTACGAATTGGTGCCAAAATGATTGAAAACCATATCCATAACAACTTTCAACCCTTTTTTATGAGCTTCGTTCACCATGGCACAGTAACTTTCGTTGGTGCCGAATCGTGGATCAATTTTATATAAATCGGTTATGGCATATCCATGATAGGTGAAAGCGGGCATATTGTTTTCGAGCAGCGGTGTACACCACAGCGTGGTTACGCCGAGTTTTTGCAGGTAATCGAGGTGAGTTGTAATCCCTTTTATATCGCCACCGTGACGGCCATTGGGATTGGTACGATCGGCTTTTTCGAGCATTCCCGGCATATTGTCATTCCCAGGATCCCCGTTTGCAAATCGATCGGGCATAATTAGGTACATCAAGTCCGAGGAATTAAAACCCATGCGTTTGGCAGATTCCCTGGCGCGGACTTTCAACTCGTATTTATAAGTTATCAGAACACTGTCTTTTTCTTTGAAGGAGATGGTTATAGTGCCGGGCTTTGCGCTGTTGCCGACTGACAGATCGACAAACAGGTAATCGGCGCCGGTGCTGGTTGAATTCTTAACCTTTACCCCGTTATATTCAAGGAAAGCTTTGGTTTTCCCAATATCTTTCCCGTGGATCATTAGTTGAAGTGCATTGCTTTTCATGTCAGCCCACCAGAAAGGCGGCTCAACATGATCGATTGCTACTTGCGGGAAGGCGTTTCGCAATAAAAACAGACAAATAATCAGCAGCGGGGTTCTTTTCATGGTTTTCAAAATTTGTTTCGCAAAGATATAAGAAAAGAAACCAGATAAAACACCGCGATTTGTTGCAATCGTTTGCGGGATAGAAAATTATGTAAAATTTATCAAATTGCTGACCCGGAAGAAAAAGAGTATGCTGTAAATTGGAATTGAGTAGGTTGAGTCTGCGTATTCTAGAAATTCAAATCTATCTGAATATTGAAAATGACAGTTTGTATAAACTAACCTTACCCTTTTCCGGTGTACATCTTTTTATCAATCCACTGATAGGTACTGGCAAAAAAAGCGCCTATAATGGCACCGGCTAACACATCTGACGGGAAGTGCACTCCAAGGCACATGCGCGAGTAGCCGATCAATACTGCCCATATAAGGGAAGGAAATGTAAAATACCACTTGTTATAAACTAACGCAATAGCCACTGCAAAAGCGAAGGCATCAACAGTGTGCCCGGATGGAAATGAAGGACTGCCACCGACGCTCAGTTTTACAATAAAAGGGTAGATTTCGTAAGGCCGGGGCAAGTCGGTGGCATATTTTAAAATATTGGCAACTGTGGCCGATATAGCTACAGGAATAAGTATTCGCAGCGCATCACGGCGTGCAGCAGCATTTTTTGTGAAAAACGAAGTGAGCAATAATACTACAGGTACTCCAAAAGCAATTAATCCGGCAGAATCGGTAAATACAACAAAACCTGAATCCAACCACTGAACCCGGTTTTGGTAGATTCTGGTTAGTAATTCAATATCAAGATTCCGTAAAAAATGTAGCAATAGATTTGAAGTTTCTGAAGTCAACAGGTTAATAGTAATCGATTTGTCTGCTAAATCAGCTTTGATCAGAGGATTTCTTAAGCCTCAGGGCCTGGCAACTATTCCTCCGGCAAGCGGAACCCGCCGTTTCAGGAAGTATGCTGAAGCAATTAAGAAAAGCTGAAAACCAGGGAATTTAAACGCTTAATTTAATTTGTCAAGGGACACATTAACGTCTACCTGGATGGCTTTAGCAATATTATCAATCACGGCTTTCGGGATTTTAATATTGTAATCCGACGGGGTTACACTAAAAGTTGCCTTTCCTAACACTTTACCGCCTTTAACTTCCAGAGTGCCGTTTTCCTTAATTTTATTTGTTACTCCGTGCATAGTCAGGTTACCTTCAACAACCACCTTGTAAATCCCTTCTTTTGCAGGGTTAACATCTTTAATGTTAACAACTTTTCCTATAAATTTTGCATCCGGGTATGTTACCGATTCCATGTAATTTTCATTAAAATGTTCCTGCATCAGGGCTTTTGGAAATTCAAATCCGGGAATCAAAACTTTGAAAACAAAATCGCCCGTCGAAAAATCAATGGCACTGTTTGCCTGGTGGTTTACGGCTTCAATTTTTTCCATTGGAGTTTCCGACGAAAATTTTACGGTACCCGCTTTGGTCATGTATTTCTGCGCATTTACCAAGGTGATGGATAAAAAAAGGACAGACAGGAATAAGGTGATTTTTTTCATTTAGAGAAGTAATTAATTGTTGTGAAATATAATTATTTAGGTAGTGATTTGAATCAGATTAATTATAACGCCATTCAATTCAGCTTATTACAACATTTTCGGCCAATTTTCTGTTGCTGCAGGATCGCCTGATTTTAAAATGCTGTATACCAATATAATAGGGATATAAGTTGATTTTTTTGACAGCAGGGATTGCCCGAAAATTAAGAACTATTAACAAGCTATTGATTTTTTAGACGAATTTGAGAGTTCATTTTGGCATGCAAAAACTTTAAAACAACTTACCTGCATCCGGCCCTTTAAACCGGCCCAGGTGACTGTATGCCTTTTCAGTGACTTCGCGTCCGCGGGGAGTTCGCATCATATAGCCTTCCTGTATCAGGAAAGGTTCGTACACTTCTTCTATGGTGCCGGAATCTTCGCCAACGGCTGTTGCAATGGTAGTAAGCCCAACGGGGCCACCTTTAAACTTCTGAATGATAGTACTCAGGATGCGGTTGTCCATTTCGTCGAGGCCATTCTTATCCACCTGCAGCGCATTGAGCGCATATTGTGCAATAGCCATATCGATGGTTCCATTGCCTTTAATCTGCGCAAAATCGCGTAAACGGCGCAGCAGCAAGTTGGCAATACGAGGAGTACCACGGCTCCTGCGTGATATTTCGTTGGCGGCATCTTCCCTGATAGGAACTCTTAATATGCCTGCCGAACGAATGATGATTTTTTTTAATGTTTCGGTATCGTAATACTGTAAACGCGAATTTATACCAAACCGCGAGCGGAGCGGAGCGGTTAGTAAGCCCGATCGCGTGGTAGCCCCGATCAGCGTGAACGGGTTGAGCGTTATTTGCACGCTGCGTGCATTCGGGCCTGATTCAATCATGATGTCAATCTTGAAATCTTCCATAGCCGAATACAGGTATTCCTCAATAACGGGACTGAGACGATGAATTTCGTCGATAAACAGTACATCGTTGGTTTCGAGGTTGGTAAGCAATCCGGCCAAGTCACCCGGCTTATCCAATACCGGACCTGAAGTAATACGGATATTGACACCCATTTCGTTAGCGATAATGTTCGAAAGGGTTGTTTTGCCCAGACCCGGTGGGCCATGCAGCAACACATGATCGAGAGCCTCGCCCCGACGTGTGGCAGCAGCAACAAAAACCTTCAGGTTTTCAACAACTCCGGGTTGCCCTGCGAAACTTTCGAAATCGAGCGGACGAAGCACCTGCTCAATTTCTTTTTCAACAGGGGTAAGGTGTCCCGAATCCGCATCCAGGTTCTTGTTCAAAGCCATAATTTGCTCTTGTTCTTGGTTTCGGCAAAGTTATAAAAAGCAATCGGATTGAGTCGGTATTAATAATTCACAGCAGAAAGCAATCTGTTTAAAACAGGGATTTTATGATTTGTGAGAAATTTCAAGGGCAGGATACATGCCCTATGAAAATTATTCATAATTTAGCATGGAATTTAATATCACAAAGGTCATGAAAGACATAGTAGTAGCTGTCGATTTTTCCAAAGGTTCAATACATGCCCTAGAATATGCC
Source organism: Bacteroidota bacterium (assembly GCA_037142075.1). Lineage (GTDB taxonomy): Bacteria > Bacteroidota > Bacteroidia > Bacteroidales > UBA4417 > UBA4417. The sequence continues at coordinate 90,729 of JBAXBJ010000004.1, read as the reverse complement.
ATTGGACTTGCTAATCTTGCTCAAGCTAATATAACCATGGTCTGGGTTGATAATTTGAGTGGAAATGAAATTGACTCTGTCAGCGCATCAAAAGAACTCCGTAACGAGGCTAAAGGTAATTTTGACGATTTGTTGGCAGCTTATAAGGAAAAACTTACCGGTGGAAAACTTACCGCCAAAATACGCAAAGGCCGGGTTTACCAGGAGTTGGCAAATTATGTAAAGCAATGTGAATGTGCCATGGTTGTTGTTGGCGCACACGGATCTTCAGGTTTTGAGGAATATTGGATTGGCACCAACGCTTTCAGAATAGCTTCAAGCATTCCAAGTCCCGTGGTTACAGTAAAGTTTAACTACGATATCAAAAGGGGATACCGCAAAATATTATTGCCTGTATACCATACAGCACAAACATTGCAAAAGGTTTCGGTAACCGCCGAACTTGCCCTGGAAACCGGAGCGGATATTAATATTTTAGCTCTGAACAGCAGTGGACTCAAATCGATGCAAAGAGTTTTGGACAGCAATGTGGCAAATGTTAAAAAATACCTCGACAAGATTGGGGTCAATTATATTGTGGATAGCATTAACACTGAAAACCTGGCGGCTGATATTATAATGCATGCCCGTATGGTTGATGCCGATATGGTAGCTATTATGTCGGATATTCAGGATCCGGCAAATTCTGTTTTACTGGGGCCTTTTGCACAGCAATTGGTTAACTATTCGCCCATTCCGGTGCTGACAGTTCATCCGAAAAACAATTTTACACTGTAATTATCATTCCGGTAATGTTTAAAATTATTTTCATTGCAGCAGCCTTATTCGTTTTTGTTGAGCGGGATGCTGTAGCACAACAACTTGCACCAGCAAAAGGGGATGTTGAAGTTGTTGCAGATGAAAGAGTTTCGCAGCTTACGGATCAATACCGGAAAATGAGTGAAAATAATCCTGAAATTGACGGGTACAGGGTTCAGATATTTTTCGATTCGGGTAGCAATTCCAAAAATAAGGCAGCAGTTTTGAAGGCCGAATTCGAAACCGTTTTTCCAGGAAACAAAACCTATCTATCCTATAAAGAACCCTATTTCAGAGTGCGCGTTGGCAATTTCCGCACCTTGACCGAAGCCGTAGGGTTTCAAAAACAAATTGCCGGCGATTACCCCAATTCATTCCCTGTGAAGGATAAAATACTTCCATAATTTCCATAATTCTCTTTTTACAGCATCACATTGTTTTATCTCCCTAAAAAAAGGATAGAGGCTTTATACCTAATGCGACAAAATTTCGTTACCAATAAGAAGGGAACAAAAATGATTTGGATTACCGCCCGTTTTTCATTATCTTAGCAAACATTTAATTTTGTCGAACCAGTAAAAATTAGTTAGTATATGGCCAATATTATAGCAGCGATTGATTTTTCCGACTGTTCTGTAAATGCGCTTGAGCATGCTGTTTCCATTGCCTCGCGCGGAACATTGGATGTACACATGATTTGGGTAAACAACCCAAGTCTCACAAAAACAACTATATATTCAGATTCATCGGCCGATCTGGTTGATGAAATAAGAACACAATTTGGCAAACTTGTTGACAAATTCAGCCCTATGCTTCCGGATTCTACCATAGATTTCGTGATACGCGAAGGGAAAGTTTATCGCGAAATAATTGACGAAGCCAAGGAACTCGAAAGTCTTTGCATTGTACTCGGCACACACGGAGCTTCCGGGTTTGAACAGTTCTGGATCGGAAGTAATGCCAATAAATTAATATCAGTGGCACAATGCCCTGTAATCACGCTCCGCGCAGGTATCGATGCCAAACTGGATATGAAATGTATTGTAATGCCTATTGACAGCACCCTAGATACCAGGCAGAAAGTGCCGTTTACGGCCTACCTGGCCAGGCTTTTTGATGCCGAAATCCATGTAGTATCCATCTATGCATCAAAATATAAAACTTTACGGCGACGTGTAGATGAATATACCGACCAGGTTTGCGAATACCTGGAAGATGAAGGGATTATATTTCACCGGGATGTTTTGAGTTGCGACAATCTGACGATAGGTACCATTGACTATGCCAAGCGGGTAAAGGCCAACCTGATAAGTATTATGACCGAACAGGAAACCAGCCCGTATAACCTGTTATTGGGCCCTTACGCCCAGCAAATGGTGAACAATTCGCCGGTGCCGGTTCTCAGTATCAATCCTTTTGAAACCATGGAGATTTCGTCGAGATAAAATGAGATTATAAAATAAAAAAAGCTCCATTTAGGAGCTTTTTTTTATTTCAGATGGTTTTCGTTTTGGTAAACAAAGCCAAATACCTGATAAAGGGCTAATTCCTGTCGATACAATTCAAATCGGTAAACGCTTCTTTGAGGCGTAAAATCAGTGATTTTTGTGCTTCATTCAGCCATTTACGAGGGTCGTAATATTTTTTGTTCGGTTTATCTTCGCCATCGGGGTTGCCAATCTGGCTCTGCAGATAACCTTCATTTTTCTTATAGAAATCCATAATGCCCTTCCAGGTGGCCCACTGGGTATCGGTGTCGATATTCATTTTTACCACACCATACGAAATGGCTTCACGAATTTCAGCCTGCGTTGAACCGGAACCGCCATGAAACACAAAATTGAGGGGTTGTGCGGCAGTGTTGAATTTTTTCTCAACAAACTTTTGTGAATTATTGAGAATAATAGGCTGAAGTTTAACGTTGCCGGGCTTGTAAACGCCATGTACGTTGCCAAACGAGGCCGCAATAGTAAATTTGTCGCTTACCTTCAGGAGTTCTTCGTATGCATAAGCCACATCCTCGGGTTGGGTGTATAATTTAGCACTGTCAACATCTGAATTGTCGATACCATCTTCTTCGCCACCGGTAACGCCAAGCTCGATTTCGAGGGTCATTCCCATTTTACTCATGCGGGTGAGGTATTGCTTGCAGATTTCGAGGTTTTCGTGAAGTGGTTCTTCTGACAAGTCAAGCATATGTGAACTGAAAAGCGGTTTTCCGTATTCGGCAAAATGCTTTTCGCCGGCTGTCAGCAGGCCATCAATCCAGGGCAGGAGTTTCTTGGCAGCATGGTCGGTATGAACAATAACCGGGATGCCATACATTTCGGCCATAGCATGAATGTGTTTGGCACCCGAAACAGCACCTGCAATAGCTGCTTTTTCACCATCGTTACTCAGGAACTTCCCTGCATAAAAATGAGCGCCGCCATTCGAAAACTGGATAATAACCGGCGAATTTACCTCCTTAGCTGCCTGCATGACAGCATTTACCGAGTCGGTTCCAACTACATTTACTGCCGGAATGGCGAAGTTGTTGTTTTTTGCAATGCGAAAAATTTCCTGAACGCCATCGCCGGTAACTACGCCGGGGGCAATACTTTGTAACACTTTGTCTGACATATTGTTATGTTTTATAATATCAATTTTATTTCTTTTGCAAAGATACTGTTTTTATGGAAATGTAATTTTATCGCGGCCAAATAATATGAATTTTGACCTGTTTGCGAAGAGTAGCCGTGGTTCTGCGAAATACAGACACTTGGTAATTGTATAGGATTATTGTGATAATTTTTATGGAAACGCCCTTCCCCGAAGCAAAAGACGTGCATTCTTCTCATTAATTAACAGGAATCTGTTAACTATTTTCCATTAACTATTTTCCATTAACGATTTACTAAATCTACATCCAGTTCTTCCATTTAAACATATAAATAAAACCGCCGCTTATCCCCAGCATGGCTACCATAAGTACCCAGAAAGTATTTTCATGAGCCATAAACGGCAATTTTACATTCATCCCGTAGAGGCTGGCGATAAAAGTAAGCGGAAGCAGGATGGATGATATCAGGGTGAGTGCCTTCATGATTTCGTTACTGCGGTTGGTCTGCATCGAATCGAATGTTTTAGATAAGCCTTCGATCAGTTCCTCGTAATCTTCGATCATGTCCCACATTTTCTGGTAATAATCGAGGATATTGCCCCAGTATTCTTCCATATTCTCGGCGTAACCTTCGATCTGCCCTGATTCGAATTTCTGGAAAAGCCTGAGTTGCGGTTTAAAGATGGTGTTAAGCAAGATCATATTCCGGCGCGTGAGCGAGATACGCTCAATTGTTTTCTCTGCTTTTTTGCCAAAAAGTTCACGGTTGATCAGTTCGAGTTCAATGCCTAATTTGCTGATCAGCGAAAGGGTTTCCTGCATCAGTTTTTCCAGTACTTTATAAAGCAATGCATCGGATGTACCTGCCTGAAGTATTTCGTAAGGATCCTTCATCTCCTTGGCACTGTTGAAAAGGCTGCTGATTACCCAATGTGGTTTTCCGATAGTGATGATGTAACCTTCGCCCCAGAAAATTTTCACCTCCTTGGTTTTCAGGAATCGGTTCCAACGGTCGTAATGCGGGAAATGCAGGATCAGGAAATAGTAATCATCGTAAACGTCGATCTTGGGTCGTTGATTCACACTCCGGCAGTCTTCGATATCGAGGGGGTGGAAGTGAAAGTTGTCTTTCAAAAATCCGAGATCCTCATCGGTGGGATCTTCAATATAATGCCACTTGATCGTGCCTATTTTAATCGTCTGAATCATAGGTTGCCCTTTTTATGATCGTAAGTAATGATGAATTTTACATTCCTGCGGTTTGTTTTGAAATAGGGTGCGAAGGTAATCCAATTATCCTTGCCAAAAGGGTTTTTCCGATTGGATTGTCCAAAAACTTGTAAACAAAAAAACCTTGCAGAATCAATCTGCAAGGTTTTGGTAAATGAGCTAATAGGCTGTTAACCAATCATTTTTGAAGGATCAACCCACTCTGTGAATTGTTCATCGGTAACCAAACCAAGAGCCATAGCCGCTTCGCGCAAGGTACTGCCTTCGTGATGTGCTTTTTTAGCGATTTTTGCCGCATTTTCGTACCCAATGTGTGTATTGAGTGCCGTGACCAGCATGAGCGAGTTTTCGAGATTTTTGCCTATAAAAGCGAGATTTGCTTCGATTCCGACTGCGCAATTATCGTTAAACGAAACGCAGGCATCGCCAATCAAACGGGCTGCCATCAGGAAATTATAGATTATTACCGGTTTGAAAACATTAAGCTGGAAATGCCCGTGCGTATTGGCAACGGTGATGGCTGCATCGCAACCAATAACCTGTGCACAAACCATGGTAATGGATTCGTTTTGTGTGGGGTTAACCTTTCCGGGCATGATGGATGAACCGGGTTCGTTTTCGGGCAGATGCAATTCACCTATGCCACAGCGCGGACCGGAAGCAAGCAGGCGGATGTTGCTCGAAATTTGCATGAGGCTGGTAGCAAGTGTTTTAAGCGCACCCGAAGCTTCAACAATGTTATCGTGGCTCGAAAGGGCTTCGAACTTATTTTCGGCAGTCACAAATGGCAGGCCGGTAAGAGATGCTATATGTTCAGCTACTTTTATGTCGTATCCTTTGGGCGTATTAATACCTGTGCCAACCGCGGTGCCGCCAAGCGCAAGCTCGGCAAGGTGAGGCAAGGTGTTTTTAATGGCTCTCATTCCGTGATCCAGTTGAGAAACATAGCCCGAAAACTCCTGTCCTAAAGTAAGCGGCGTTGCATCCATCAAATGGGTGCGACCAATTTTTACAATGGATTTAAACTCTTCGGACTTGGCAGCCAGTGTATCGCGTAGTTTTTTAACTCCCGGAAGTGTTACTTCGAGCAGCATTTTGTACGCGGCTATCGACATGGCAGTCGGGAAAGTGTCGTTGCTGCTTTGCGATTTGTTTACATCATCATTCGGATGCAAGGGGCTTTTACCTTCGCCAAGCACACCGCCGGCAACCACATGAGCCCTGTTGCTGACGACCTCATTCACATTCATGTTGCTTTGTGTGCCCGAACCGGTTTGCCAAACAACTAATGGGAATTGGTCATCGAGCTTGCCTTCCGAAATTTCGTCGCATACATTCCCGATCAGGTCACATTTTTCGGGTGAGAGCACACCCAGATCGCGATTGGTAAGTGCTGCTGCTTTTTTCAATATGGCAAACGCCTTGATGATTTCCAGAGGCATATGCCCCTCGCCGATACAAAAATTGTCTTTCGAGCGCTGGGTTTGAGCGCCCCAGTATTTGTCGGCGGGAACTTCTACCGGTCCCATGGTGTCTTTTTCGATACGGTATTTCATTTTTTTAAGAATTTTGAGAAGATTTTATTGTTTGGTTAATTTGGTGGTCATTCAGTTGTTGTTTGACGAGAGAGATTGGATAATTGGGAGGATTGAGTTGTCATTCGGTGGTCATTCAGTTGTTGCTGGACAAGAGAGATTGGGTAATTTGGAGGATTGAGTTGTCATTCAGTGGTCATTCAGTTGTTGCGGGACAAGAGAGTTTGGATAATTTGGAGGATTGAGTTGTCATTCGGTGGTTATTGGTGATTGTTTTTAGTCTATCATTGATTATATATGGTTTTCTGATGGCTTTCCGATGGTATTGATATAATTATTGAGTTTTATTCCCAAATCGTGAATGTCACTGGTTAGTTCCCTGAATTCTTCATCAGTAATCAGTTGACGGTTATGTGCTTTTACTGTCCATGTGCGGGTCTCAAATAATGAACCACGGGAGTAATACAGGAAATTTTTAGAATCCTTGAAATGAAATCGTCCAAAACCTTCACTAATATTGGCTCCAACGGAATCAGCAGCCTCGGTATATTGCTTGCCTATTGAATATTTAGCAAAAGAGTCCCATTTTATCACGATTTCCCAGACTTTTTCGGCTAGTTGCATTGCCAGTTGATAAACTCTTAAATCATCAATATCCATAATGCAAAAACTACAAACAGATTATAAACTTTCTGAGACTAACTGAGTTAAGTAATCAACTGAATGACAACTGAATGACCACCGAATAACTACTGAATGACAATTCCCCTATTACCCAAGCAACCTGTCAATTTCATCCACCGGCTGACCCAGCACTGCTTTATGATTTTTTACGACAATCGGTCTTTGAATAAGTTTTGGATTTTCGAGCAGAATTGTGATCCATTCTTCATCCGTAAAGGTCTTACCTTTTAATTTTTCCTTAAACTCATCTTCCTGGGTGCGCACAATTTCTTCAGGCCGCATATTAAGTTTCATCAGCAAGTCTTTCAATTGTTCGCGCGTAAAAGGAGTTTTCAGGTATTCCACGACTGTATATTCAAGGCCTTTATCACTAAGGTATTGCAGTCCGGCCCTCGATTTGCGGCATTTGGGGTTGTGGTAAATAGTTATCATGCTTTTCCTCCTGAAATTTCGAATTATTTTCAAAGATAAAAAAAGTTTCAATCTATTATGACAAAGTTTCAGTTGCCAAAAACAAGGAATGTTTTTTTTGATTCCGTTCCTTCGGTTTCATACCGTTTTACCAGGTGGAGGTTTGGATTTTGAACCAGGGATAATGAATCTGTCCGCTCTTCGACCACTGAAAACCAGTTATCCCAGATGATAAGTGAATTTGGATGAAGACCTTTTTCTGTGTTCAAATTGGTGAAACTACGATGTTTGGAGGTGTCGAACGGATTGATATTCAGCGAATAGCTAAGGTAAGGATTCGAGTAGTATAGAAATTTGTCCGGGTATTGTTTGTTTACATCAACCGCTATTTTATTCATCAATTCCATTTCCGGGCTTCGACGCAATTCTTTTTTAAAGTCGATGCTCGCGGGATTGTGTAAGAAGGGGAAAATCAGGATATACCCGATAATGGGAACATAAATTAAAGCGTGAAACGGGAATTTCCCTTTTTGTTTCCAGCTGAGCAAGAAATTGAACCCGATAAGCGAAATGACTGACAGCAGAGGAACCATTGCGACAAGCACGCGGCTCATTCCCATCGAACCGAACAATCCAAATCCCCAACTGAAAATATGAAACAGAAAATAGGCCAGGAAACTTCCAAAAATTAAAATCAAAACTTCGGGTTTGAATGTAGGAATAGGCTGGATTTTTTTCGAAACGATACCCAGCAATATTGCAGCAATACCAACCATGCTCAGCATAAACAACGGCACTCCAAGCGTGATAAGTAATTGGGTAGGATAATGTGCGAAATCACCTTTCCCGTATGCACTAATAAGGTGATACGGTATTTCGGTAAATATCCAGAGAAAACTTTTCCCGGCAAAAAAGCCTATAAATGAGTATATTACATGTCCGGCAGAAAGAAGAATAATCGCCTTGTGATTTTTGTGTAAATAAAAATACAGGGCAAAAATCACCATGATGATCAGGCCTTCGGACCGCACGAAGGGTAAAAAAGATAATAAAAGGGCAGAAATCAGAAACTGCTTCCTGAGTACAAGGTAGACAGAAGCAATCAGAATCAGGCCAAAAAGCGGTTCGGTGTATCCCGAAAATAGCTTTACGAAGTAGGCCGGCGCAAAAAACACGAATACGATAGCCAGCCAGCCAAATTTCAGATCGAGTTTTTGGGCAATACGATAGGTAATCCAGGCCGAGAGCAAACCTGCCATCCCGTTAAAAAGCTTTATGCCTCCGAACCCGAACCTGGCGAATGGCGAAGCCAGCAAAGTGAAGAACGGTTTTGCCCAATGGTCGAGAAAGAACGCGGGATATTGAAAGGCATAACGTGCATAATAATAGTGCATTATACTGTCGCCTGTATCGGCCTCGAAGGGAATAAAGATCGAAAAATATACAACAGGAATGGCTAAAATAACCATCAGGAAAATAGCAACAGATCCGGATGTTTTTGATGCTCTTATGCTCATCTTCTCGTTACATTGAATTTTGCCATACTCAATTTGGTTAATGTGAATCTCCCCTGCCAAATTCCATCAGGTATGTCTTGATAAAATCATTCAGATCGCCATCAAGTACTTCGTAGGCATTTGACGTTTCGTAGCCGGTACGTATGTCTTTTACCATCTTATAGGGATGCAGCACGTAATTGCGGATCTGGGATCCCCACTCAATTTTTTTCTTATTGCCTTCGATTTCGGCCTGCGCTTCTTTTTTCTTGCGAATTTCAATTTCGTACAACTGCGATTTCAGCATCTGTATGGCTTTATCGCGGTTTTGCTGCTGCGAACGGGTTACCTGGCATTCGACCACAATTCCTGAGGGTGCATGGTACAAGCGTACTGCTGTTTCAACTTTGTTCACATTCTGTCCGCCGGGACCGCTGCTGCGGAAAGTGTCCCAGCTAATATCGGCGGCACTGATCTGGATATCAATATTATCGTCAACCATGGGATAAACATACACCGAAGCGAAAGAGGTGTGCCGCCGGTTGGCCGAATCGAAAGGGGAGAGGCGTACCAAACGGTGAACCCCGTTTTCGCCTTTCAGGTACCCAAAAGCGTGGTCGCCTTCAATTTCGATTGAAACCGATTTTATTCCGGCTCCGTCCCCTTCATTCAAATCGAGTTCGCGCACTTTGTAATTGTTACGCTCGGCATAACGAATATACATGCGCATCAGCATCTGGGCCCAATCCTGGCTTTCGGTGCCACCGGCACCCGAATTAATCTGAAGAATGGCGCTGAAGCTATCTTCCTCGTTGCTGAGCATATTGCGGAATTCGAGGTCGTCGAATAGCTTTTCGGTCAGTTTGACGGCTGTATCTACTTCTTGTTCTGTGGCTTCGTCAAACTGGTAAAATTCGTAAAGAACCTGTAAATCGGCTAATGAAACCTCTGCATTCGTAAATGCATTGGTCCAGGTTTTTTTCTCCTGAATGGATTTAAGAACGACTTCTGCTTTCTTTGGATCGTTCCAGAAATCAGGAGCCTGGGTTATTTTTTCTTCTTCAGCGATGAGTTCAAACTTGGTATCAACGTCAAAGGAACCTCCTCAGCGCTTCGAGCCGCTTTGATAGTTCTTTTAGTGAGTCATTGTTAATCATAGAGTTACATTTTATTTATAAATCAAATATGCTGTTTTCGTGTAATTGTGCTGCAATCAGGGCCGGTTCAAAACCGCGTGAAGCTGCAAAATAGGCTGCTTTTTGCCGGTTAAGTATTGTGTCACCTCCTAACTGATTCAGTTTTTTTTGTACTAATATCTTCAGAAAGTATTGATAATCTTCGTTATCTATTGTCAGCAATGCTTGTTGTATAAATGCCGCTTCAATGGATTTGCTCCTGAGACCGGCAGCGATTTTCAATTTTCCCCAGCCGTTAATTCTGAATTTTCCGCCGGCATAATTTAATGCGAAACGTTTCTCGTCAATAAAACCTTCGTCAACAAGTTTGCCGATTAATTTGGCAAAAAAACTTTTATCGATGTTCCAGGATCTGAACTTCAGTTTCATTTCGCTGATACAACGATCCTGTATGGCACAGTATTCAGATGCCTTCCGGTATGCCTGGCCGAAATCAAGTAATTGCCCGTTACCCTGATATGGCATACAATTTAATAAAATTCAACCATATCGATATCGAATATCAATACCGAGTTGGCAGGAATGCCAGTCTTAGCTGTTGATCCGTATCCCAAAGCGGAAGGGATAAGAAGTTTTATTTTTCCTTTTACTCCAATGAGTTGCATGCCTTCCTGCCAGCCTTTTATAACAGAGGTGAGTTGTAAGGTAGAAGGTTGTCCTATTGTTGACTTGTCGAAAACAGTGCTATCGGTGAGGTATCCTACGTAATTCACCGTAACGGCAGAATTTATATTCGGATGATTTGCCCCGCCCTGTTTATCGATAATGTAATACAAACCAGATGAGGAAGATTGGGCCGTTTGACCGGTGGCAGTAAGATAGTCTTCAATTATTTTTTTGTCGATAGGGCCGTAGTCGACTACATCTTTTTGGCACGATGCCGCAAAAACAAGCAAAAGTATAAACGAAAGGATTTTACGAAACATAGTTTTGAATTGGTATTTTGTGGCAAAGTTAAAGCTTTGAAGCATTCAGACGGGTATTTTAAGGATTTTTAATACAAGGCTTTCTGATAAACCGAAAACTGATGAACGTTTATTTATAGCAACAGAATGCAATATCAAAGTCATTAAGTAAAATAAAAGTATTTTCATGTATTTAACAATCAGATAATAAGCATTATAGCCAGAATGGGATGAAATATGAACCTGATTCAGTTCCGATAGTTTAAAAAATTACTATCTTCACACCCTAAAAGCCACTGAACTCTGTATTGATAAACCGATATACATCTTCTTTGATGTACTGGGTGGGAGATATTGAAGGGTTCTTATTTCATTTGAACAAAAACCTTTGCAAAGGAAATGATTCACTATTCAGATTTTGCTATTGTTGAAGGCCTTAGGCTGAATAGTGATTTTATTATCCGTTATGTATATAAGGAGTTTTTCCCGGCCATAAAGTACTTTATTAAAAATAATTCGGGCCTCGAAGAAGATGCTGAGGACGTATTTCAGGAGGCCTTATTGGTAATTTTGACGAAAATTAAATCCGATGATTTCGAATTAAGTTCCTCTTTTATCACGTATTTGTATTCGATTTGCAAAAATATCTGGCTGCAAAGGCTCAAACGCAAACGTATGACGAATAAAAACCAGGACGAACTGACCCGTTATCTTGATTCGCCGGATGTTGCTGTTGAAATACACCTGGAATACGAAGAAAAATATCAGGTGTTTGTCAAGCAGTTTGCTAACCTGAGTGGGGACTGTCAAAAACTCCTTAGATTGTTTCTAACCAAAATGTCGACCAAGGATATTGCCGAAAACATGGGTTATAAATCGGAGTTCTATGCGAAAACCAAAAAGTACTTATGTAAAGAAGCCTTAAAAAAATTAATCGACAAAGATCCCGGTGTGAAAGGGATAATTGGTTAAGCAAAAACACGAGCAGATGAGTCTGAAATAAAGCATGAAATTTTATTTGCCGGATTTCTGACCGCTCTTTACCTTTTGAAATTCTATACAGGTGAATTCTTTTTAAAAAAAGTGTTTTTCAGCCGGATGCCGGGAACAAAAAATCAAATTCAGGCGATAAAAAGCAATTCCAGGTTTGGCAGTGCGTTATAACCTCAATCAATGTGATAGAAACACCACCGCGAACAGAATGCCTGCTCCGCTTGTTACTATACTTACAAGTGTAAATGCTCAACTAACTTACTCAATTGCTAATGAAATTCAAATTATTTATACAAGTTATCGTTTTTCTGACATTGGTTTTTACTTTCAAACAGGCAAAAAGTGAAGAGGCCACGAATAAATCGTTTCAATATTACGATAGCATTACCTACCAGCAATACCTCGCCGGCGACTGGAACAATCTGATTTTGAACGGGAAACAAGCGTTGGCTGTGGGTTACGATTATAAATACCTGCGTTTGCGAATGGGCTTTGCCTATTATTTCAAAAACAACTTCAGGGTTGCCGCCGACCATTTCCTGAAAGCATTACATTTCGATTCGTATGATACCATAGCAGCCTTATATTTTAACCTATCGTGCCAGGCTGCAGGTCGTTCAGGTGAATTGTATCATATAAAAGGAAGTGCCAAAAACTATCGAACGATTGATTTTGTTTACGCCGATGCTGGTACAATGCTGGTTGGCGAAGTATCTGACAGCGCAGCACTCAGCGATTCCAATGTGTATTATAAGGAGCTGATACAGCCGGTGAGCCACACTTATGCCAGCTTTGGGCTGAGTTTGCGCCCATTAAGTAATTTATCTGTTTTCTTAGGGTATTCTCAGATCAATCTGACTGATAAAAAAAGTTTTGGTTATCTTTCCCAGGATGCCGTCCAAACATCTGTTACCGATACCACTTATGGTAAAGTTTATAACTATTCATTTCCTGTTGTTAAAAACTATGCGGAGCAGGAATTCAGGAATCAGCAAAAATCTTTTTACCTGAGTTTGAATTATTACCCTGTTCCCGGTCTGAAAATCACTCCGGCCTTTCATCTTCTGCATGTTAAGGCCGAAAGAGTGTTTGCCTCACAGACACAAACAACCTTAAGAGACACCGCATGGTACAATAAATACGACAACACATGGCATATGTTCGATTATACCGCCTATGATTATGAAATCACAAGGTCAGATACATCCTATTATGATCATGTAATTTCCCTTTCGGTAAGTAAGGAAATGGGAAGATTTTGTGCTGAAATAAACGGCACTTCATCAAGAATCATGGACAAGAAAATCAATCAGTTTGGAGCTACGTTAAGCTGGTACCCGTTTGGGAATACAAACTTATATGCACACAGCAGTTTCATCTATCAGACAGAAAATAATATAACCACAACCACCCAGAATGGGAGTTCCGCAACCAAAACCATCTTTGAACAAATGGTAGGAGGAAGATTGTATAAACAGGGTTGGATTGAAGGATATATTACCTTTGGAGAGATTAAAAATTTCACTGATAAATATGCCTACCTCGTTTATAACCAGGTATATCCGATAAAATCAAGAATCGGCATAACTTTTTACCCTTATATTGGCCGACATCTTGAAGTGATGCTGATGTACCGGTACGAGAAAATGGGATTGTATTTAAGCTCGTCCTCTGCCGATGCTCCATCCCTCGTAACCAACCCCGATTGTAATACTTCAATAGTATCAAGCGGGGTAAAATGGAAGTTTTAATAGTCCGTTTCTGAAGTTTTAAAACCTCTTAAAAATATATGTTTAAATAATTAAATTTCTGTTTGTCAGCACTCTATAACCCACGCGTCGGCTTTCTTCAGCAAAAAATCAAATATACACAGCTCAGTCTGCATACCTTATATCTCATAATTTATAACTCAAAACGAATAGCTCGCCTTGTATTCATCCTACACATCCGGAATCGTTCACATTGGTGATTTGCCTTTAGGCGGACATCACCCGATACGGATACAATCCATGACCAATACCGACACCAATGACATTGAGGCTACTGTAGCCCAGTGCATCCGCCTGGTAAATGCCGGTTGCGAAATGGTGCGGATTACAGCACAGGGAATTACCGAGGCCAACAACCTAGTACGGATAAAAAAAGGATTACGGTTGAAAGGAATCAGGGTGCCGCTGATTGCCGATATTCACTTTAATCCTAAAGCTGCCGAAATTGCTGCCGGTATTATTGAAAAAGTGAGAATCAATCCCGGAAATTATGCTGATAAGCGCGAGGTAAACTCCCTCCTTACAGAGAAAGAGTATAATCTGGAACTCGAACGGATCGCCGGCAGGTTACGGCCATTAATCAATATTTGTAAACAAAACGGAACGGTCATTCGTATCGGGACCAACCACGGATCGCTGAGCGGACGTATAATGGATCGCTATGGCGATACGCCCCAGGGTATGGTTGAAAGTGCGCTCGAGTTCGGCAGGATTTGCCTTAGCGAAGGCTTCCGGAATGTAGTATTCTCAATGAAATCGAGCAATGTGCGCATAATGGTGCAATCCACACGATTGCTGGCCGAAAAAATGCTTGCCGAGGGAATGGATTTCCCCTTACACCTTGGCGTAACCGAAGCGGGTGATGGCGAAGATGGCATCATTAAATCGGCTGCCGGAATTGGCGCCCTGCTCGAAGAAGGCATTGGCGATACCATTCGCGTTTCCCTGACCGGGGCTCCCGAAATAGAAATTCCCGTGGCCCAGGCTATTACTGAACGCTATAATTCCAGAAGAAAACTTCCGGAACAAGACAAAACAAAGAAGGGCATTTTGCAACTTAAAAGCTCCGCACACCGCGAAACCATTGCCGTTTCAGGCATAGGAGGGAATTACCCGGTTGGCGTAATTGCTGAAAAAGAGGGAAAGAACTATTTGGTTGATGAACAGTTTGTAAACCAGGAACTTCTGCCGGAACAAAATCTCGAATTTTTAACTATAGCCAAAGGCGATGCCTCTGCAATGCGTGATTACCTTAATGAAGAAGACATTGACAATACCCGGCCCGTGATTCTGAAAAACACATATAAAACGGTAGACTTGCTTCGGTTTCAGGTGGATAGTGCGATTGATTTCGGAAGTTTGTTGATAGACGGAATTGGGGATGCAATATGGCCGGTCGCCCCTGATATGGCTCCTGAAACGGTAAACCATACAGCTTTTGCTATTCTACAGGCCACCCGAACGCGAATTACCCGAACCGAATTTATTTCGTGTCCTTCGTGTGGACGCACTCTTTTCGATATTGAGAACACCTTAAAACAGGTGAAAATTGCTACCCAACACCTGAAAGGACTGAAAATAGCTGTTATGGGCTGTATTGTAAATGGCCCCGGCGAAATGGCCGATGCCGATTACGGGTATGTAGGTGCAGGAGCGGGTTTGGTTACACTTTACAAACGCGAAAAGGCCATATATAAAAATATCCCGGAAAGTGAAGCAATTCCTTTGCTTATTGAGCTTATCAGGAAATCGGGCGACTGGAAAAATAGCGAGGAAATATAAACCCAGCCTATTTCGCAATTTCCTGCTTTTCCACCACCCCGCAGGCGCCAAAAAAACCGGAAGCTCCTTCGCTTAGGTTAGTGGGAACATTAGCTGATGTTGTATTAAAAAAACCGCCCTGCCAGGTTGTTTCAAGCAATACGGCACGGAAAAACGCGGCATGTTCCCGGGTTAAAGAGTAGCGGCGTTCTGTGATCACTGTTCCGGGCGGAAACGTAATGCTCTCCATTCCCGGGGCAAAAACTTCACTTACATCAATGGTGGGTAAGGTGTAAAAGTAAAGTTTAGCCTTACAGGAATCGGGATTTAAATTCTCAAATCCAACGGCTGTTGACCAGTCGAGCAAAACCTCATACATAGCCGAATTATCTGGGTTGTAGTTCTTTGGTGTAATAGTGATACGGTACTGTTTTCCTGTTTCATCAAGCTCATATTGCAAAAATTCGAAGTCTGACGGATCTGCCAGTACCGCTTTTGCTGAATAAACCTTGTTTCCCGATGTGATCAAAACAGAATAGGTTTGCCCGGAAGCTCCAAAAAAGGCAGTATCCGAAATATAGATCCCTGAATTAACCGGATTTTCATGAAAGGCATATACCTGTTGCTCTGTCGAAACTAAAACAGTAGCCTTGCTGACAGGCTCTGGCTTTTCGTTTATTACAGATATAGGCTTCGTGAGCGTGATAGTTTGCACTTTCAGTTCGCTGGTAACAATTGAATTTACCACAATAAAATCATTATTTCCTTTTGGCAACGACCAATCTGTAACTTCCTCACAGGATGTAAGCAGCAGGGCGAGCAGCAGGAATGAAATCACTGTTTTCATCAGAAACGGAATGTATAATTTAAGGATGGGATAGCGCCGGCAACCGAAATGGAAGTCGAAATCAACTCCACATCGCCGTTGAGGTTTGCCGGGACCACGATGTTTCCATTGTCGTCCTTAATTTTATTGAAGTTAACGGAAAATGGATTATGCCGCCCGTATGCATTATAAACAGAGAGTACTATGTTGTGCTGAAACCTTTTTTCAGGTTTGCTTAAGGCGTAGGATACCGACAAATCCAACCTGTGATAATCGGGATACCTGTCATTATTTTTTTTGCCATAAACCGGAACTGTATACCCGTTTAAAGTGTAAAAACCTGTAGGTGAACTGAATGGCGCACCGGTAAGATAAATCCATTGCGACGAAAAACGCCAGTGTTTGCCCGTTGCATACGATAGAGTAAGGCAAATATTATGAGGCTTGTCGTAAGCGGCCGGAAATGTATTGCCATTATTTACATCCGCAATTTGTTTCATCGATCGCGAGTAAGCATAGCTGAGCCAGCCTGTAAATTTCCCTTTGCTTTTTTGCACCAATGCTTCTATACCATACGCCCAGCCATCACCGAAACGCAGTTCGCCTTCGATAAGCGGGTTGATAAGCATATTGGCGTGATCTTTATAATCGATCAGGTTGTAAAGCCTTTTATAATAAGTCTCAAATGAAATATCAAATTGCTTACGCAAAACCTGTCTGAAATAGCCCAGCGAGTATTGGTTCGCCTGTTGTGGTTTGATATTCGGACCGCTGGGAGCCCAAACTTCGATGGTTGTAAACGGACTTGTCGAATTGGATAGCACCTGCAGATGCTGCACATTATGACTGAAATTGAATTGAAGCACTGAATTAGCGTTAATTTCATACTTCAGGCAGATGCGAGGTTCGAAATTGAGAAAGCTTTTGTAAATTGTATTTTTTGCAACCTCCACGGTATCAATAACTTTATGATTGGCATCAAAAAAATATACAGAAGTAGGGCCAAGATCATTCCAGCGGGTAAGCCTAAGTCCATACCGGGCAAAAAACTTCTGTCCGATCAGTTGTTCGTTGCTGGCGTAAAGGTTAAATTCAGTGGAATAATATTCTGACAGGCTCGATTCGGTTTCAATGTCTGAGTAATACATCTTCCCGGGATTGCTCTGGTGCGCGTTGATCTCGAAACCGGTTTTCAAGGTGTTTTTGGGATTAATGTAGCAGGAGAAATCTGTTTTCAGCGATAAATTGGTAATGGAGGATGTCCAGTAATTATTTGGTTCCTGTGCAATGTTGAGGTAATAATTGTATTGGCTGACGTAAGCGGTTGTATTCGAAAACAAGCGGTTGTTAAAAATATGATTCCAGCGCAATGTTCCGGCTACGTTTTTCCAGCTGATGCCGAATGTGTTATTATTCAGTTTGTTATAGCGTTCAAATAAATCATTGCCGGTAAAAGCCGTGAGGAATATCCGGTTGTTTTTATTGATCCTGACATTAAATTTTGCGTTGAAATCGTAAAAATTAAAGTTATAGGTATGTTGATCATCGTTCGGGAATTGAAGCCAGTTCATGTTCGATTTGCGTGCCGAAATCAGGAAGGAACTTTTCTCTTTCGCTATGGGTCCTTCGAAGGTAAAATCGGTGGTATAAAGCCCGATATTCCCTGCAAAACCAAAACGTTTCAGGTTGCCTTCCCTGGCCTGTACATCAACAACAGACGAAAGCCTTCCTCCATAATTAGCAGGGAAATCACCCTTGTAAACTTTCACATCTTTAATGGCTTCGGGTGAAAGAGCCGAAAAAAAACCGAACAGATGCGACGGGTTATAAATAGGGGCTTCGTCAATCAGCAGGAGATTTTGATCGCTGTTACCGCCCCGAACATAATAAAAGGATGAACCATCGCCGAATGTTGCAATTCCGGGTACATTCTGCAGCGATTTCACCACGTCAATATTTCCTGCAAAACCAGGAATTCTTTTCAGCACCGAGGGCGAAAAACGGATGTCTCCCGATTTGCCGATCTGCATCACAGTATCGTTTGAATTGGCTAAAATTTCCACCGTTCTCATTTCGACAGGAACAGGTTCAATTTCCACCATTGATTCGATATTTTGATTCAGGTTAATTGTCAGAACAACAGATGAATACCCGATAAATGATATTGTGATCCGGTATTCACCCGGCGGCATCGATAAAGAGTAAAATCCGTATGAGTTACTGGCGGTACCCTGGCTTGATGCCATATCATATATGTTGGCACCAATAATGGCTTCTCCGCTGGCCTTATCCCTGATATAACCGCTGAGGGTGAATTTGCGGACTTGTTGTGCCTGATTGGCGGGTTTAACCGAAACTTCCGGATGACGGAGCTTCAAAATAACCTGTTTTTCCGAAAGCTGATAGTCTATTCCATTGGCTGTAAATACTTTATCAAATATTTTCCTGAGCGGAGTATTCCGGGCAACCAAGGTGATTTTTTTATCAACGGGTATGGTTTGAGGATTATACGAAAATAAAATTCCGCCATCCCTGCTGATTTTTTGTATCACATCCCCGAGTGCCTGATCATGCACTTCGATGCTGATCTTTTTATCCAGGTTTTGAGCAAAAGCATTTGAAACCGCTATAATAAGCAGGCTGATAAAAAATAGCCGGTATATGTTCCTGACGGGATTCAAATCAGCGGTAGTCGATTTTATTTCTGTAGAGGTTTAAAATGAAAATTAACCACAAAAGAAACCAAGGAGCGATTCTTTTCGAATTGTCTTCTCATGTGGTTCCCGATTAGCGATGGGTAAAAATACTATAAAAGACTCAATGGGGCAATTATATGACCTTTTGGAAAAAATACTGCACACTGCTGCAAATCCAGACTATTATAAGTTGCTGTAAAATTTTCTCTTATTCCCTTTTCTACCTGCAAGCGTCTCCCGTCAGTTCTATTTGATTTCCAAGCTGCTTCACCTGTAGATTGAGCGTTTCTTTTAAAACCTGTAACACCGACTCCAGGGTTTGGTTGTCGAAAGAGGCGGTAACCCTGCATCCTGACAACTTATTATCAGTAAGTATAATAGGTTTCTGATAAACATTCTGAAGTGTGCTTAAAACTTGTGCGAGTGTTTCGTTATCGAATATCAGCACGCGTGTTTTCCACGACATATAATTCGGATCGGTATTGGCAGACTTGCGGATTTGTTTTTGAGTAGAAATCAATTCCGCTTTTTCGCCTGGCAGAAGCAGTACCTTGTCCCGCAATTTTCCCTTATAATATACCGATACTTTTCCCGAAGTGAGCACCACTTCCATTTTATCAACTGAGGAATGTGTATTTACATTAAACTGTGTACCAAGTACTTCCACCCTTGCATCACCCGAAGATACAATAAACGGTTTTGTTTTATCGTGAGCCACTTTAAAGTATGCTTCTCCTTTTAACTCCACGTTTCTTTTGTTGGAAGCGAATTCCGCGGGAAAAATAATCTGAGAACCGGCATGCAGCGAAACCACCGAACTATCGGGCAGAATTTGCTCAATATTAGTGGCTTGTGCTGTAATAACGATGTTTGCAGGTTTAGAAATGTAGAAGTATAACAGGAAGGAAGCAGCCAGCAGAATCGTAACTGAAGCGGCAACTTTCCAGGTTTTTTGAAAAAACGATTTTATACCAATCGTGTCCTGTTGAAATTGACTCACTTTCACCGGGGGTTCGGTTCCGGAAGCGCCAGATTTCATTTTTTCCTGCAACGCAATCCATTCCTGATCGGTAATTACTGAAGATTGAATTGATTGTTTTTCAATGAGTTGCCAGGTTTTCTGGTATTGCCTGAAAATTTCTGTATGTTCAGTATCCTCTTTCAGCCAGTCAGAAAGCAAACGCAACTCATCGTCCGTGATTTCCCCGGAGAAATACCTCGTGATGAGGCTGGTATAATATGTTGAGTTATCGTTCATAAGCTTTCCTGTCAATAATACACTTCAATGTTGTTTTACCCTGATGCGGAATTAAAATTATTTACTTTATGGTTAGCTAGCTGTTCATATTACGTCCTTATTTGTCGGAAAACCAAAAACCAAAAACCAGCAGAAGTGTCACATATTCGGCCAACCTGATACGCATATGCTGCAATGCTTTTGATATTTGAGATTCGACAGTTTTGACTGAAATCTGCAATTTATCTGCAATTTCCTGGTATTTAAGGTTTTCGTAACGGTTCATGATAAAAATCTCCCTGCATTTTTCCGGAAGTTCAGCAATAGCTGAATCGATTTTTTCTTTCAGTTCAATTTCCACCATGCTGTCGGCTCCGTCGTATTCAGGTACATCGAGAAGGTTTTCCAGGTCGAGGATGTATGGGTCGAATTTGCGGATATTTCGCAGGTGATTGGTGCATTTGTTGTGAATAGCCATAGTCAGGTACGATTTCACCGGCCGATCCATATCAATGGTTTCGCGTTTTTCCCACAGGCTGATAAAAGCATCCTGAACGATTTCTTTCGCCGTTTCAAAATCTTTGACATATTTCTGTGCAAACACACACAAACCGGTAAAATGACTCCTGAAGAGCATTTCAAAGTTCGCAGCATCAAGCGACTGCACGATATGGATTTCTGTATTTTTCAGCTGAAAAGGTAATTAGAGGGTTGAATCAGGCATTTCAGGATATTGGATGCCATTCGTATAAAAAGGTTTAAAACGTGGATCAATCCAGTTTCACCGAAAGTTTTCCTTTGATGCTTACTGGGGCAATTATTCCTGACGGAGACAGCACCGGCTGCTGAACTTCCAGGCCCAGAAGATTCCCTGTCAGGTAAAACCCTTCGCCAAATTCGTATTTCTTCAAGCCTTCGGCCATCATGGTATAGGTTTCGCGAAGTTCGGCGCCAATCGGATACGACATTTTTTTCCCAATCGCCTTTTCGATGCCGCTGTTTGCCAGCCATGCAGCCGATTTGAGCAATACATTCTTTGTCTGGATGGAGAATTGAAGATCGCTGAGGTAAATACACGAATCGGCTGCCCTATACATCGGCAAGCCGGCGAAATATAACTTTCCATTAATACTCCCTGTAACATCGGTTGCGATGATCATCTTGCTTTCGTTACCGTAAATGGATAAGCCGGTGATGGTTACTTTGTTTTTGCCAGACGTATAGGATGTGTTTATCAACATTTTTCGGGTGATGGAATCGAGGTATTCGTAACTGATGTACGAAACCACGTTTGCCAGGAATTCGTCGCTGAGTTTGTTAACAGTTGTAAGATCAGGAAGTGTAGGATTCACGAATGACGGAGGCTTTTTTCCTGTAAAACACTCAGTCACGGCCTGAATAGAGGAAGTATGCCTTATAATACCTTTGGCACCATAGATTGGCATGGCAGAAACCGCTTTCGGGCTTACACGTATCCACAATCCGTATTCTTCTGAAAGCAGAATCGGTTTCTGAAGTTCAATCCAGGCTTGGGTTGCCGTGGTTTTCAGGTCAAGGCTTTGTTGCAGGCCGTTATCAATGGCCGTATTAATGGTAGCGGTGTTGTACTTGATAATCATATCTGCAATAAAAGTAATTGGTAGCTCGACAGGGCCGATTTTCAAGGTGGGTTTGGTCAGCCATTCGTAACCATCAGAAAATGTATGAGTTGTTACAGACCAATCCTTGTTAACAACTATAGATGAGTGGAATTTCAGGGCAATTTCAGCGTTCAGTTCGCGGTAGTCAGACAAGGATAATCCAAACTGTTCAATTTTCCAGCCGGCTTTAATCCATAATTTAAGCGGAACACGGTAACTAAATTGGCCATTTTCGAAGCTGAGTTTAATATTCTCTTTTTTCCAGGCTTTTACCATGATGTTATCGCCACCGTTGTTGTCGAAACTGTTGTCATCGTAAATCAAGCCATCGAATTGCCTGTTGAGCAGGGTTTCGAGCGAAGCAACCTTCATTTCAACCGGAAGGCTGATAGTAGAAGGAACCGGCTCATAGCTGAATGCCGTATATTTTTCTGCAGGTTTTTCTGTCGGCAGTTTAGATGAGCTGCACGATTGGAAGACGGTAATTACCGATAAAATCAGTGAAAGCGTGAGAATAAGGCGCATGGATTTGTTTTTCAGCAAAGGTAGAAGAAACTATGCATTCAGGCGTTACACAAATTACTCCCACATCGATCCGGCCATTAATAAGGATGCAACATGCTGTTCCAATGCATTTTTCTTGAATTTGATCCACTCCTCTCGTTCAAGAGAATTGTGGATAATTGTATTAAAATTGGCAAACGGCCTTTTGTACTGTAATGCGTTTGACAGTTTCTTTTTAAGTGGAATATTGGATAATGTATTGATGAAATTTTCCATAATCCAGAATGATTCATGCGATTCCAGGGGATTTATGGTAATTATATCTTCCCAGCTGTCAGTGGATTCTGCTTCATCATCTTCCTCATCCTCTTCCTCGCTGTAGTATATTTCTTCGAAACTATTTTCTCTTTTTGTCGAAATGATGGTTGCGGTCTTTTTGTTTACCTGGCAAGTGAACCTGCAATCAATTTCTTCGGCGATTTCGGAAACCAGTTTCTTGTATTGTTCCGGAATTATCAGGTTGCTGTCCTCCTCGACGTAAAAATTATCAAATAAAAAAGTATGGATTTTTTCGAGGTTATCCTTTGATTCCTTTACCTGGTAAAGCATCGCAAGGATCTCGTTCAGCAATTGGGTTGCATTCATGGTTTTGAAGAATTTGAGCTGTTATATGCTGCAAAATTAGAAAAGAACCTTTTATTTGGGATAGAATTGATCAAAAATTGAACTCATAGTCGAGATGGTAAAACATCAGTGAAATGTCTTAATAAAAATTGTTGTTAAGCAAAAAACCTTGTTCCTAAAAGGAACAAGGTCTTTTACAGAGTACCGCACACCCGGAAATGGTATTCAGACACTCAGCTTACAACTCTTTTTATAAATTATTTCATATTAATTTGAATTTAACCAGGCGCAACGGCACTTTCCCTCCGTTCTTCCTTGTGGCAACAGCGTAAATATATCCGTTATTAAAAGCAAAGTTTGAAGGGATAAATGATAAATCGAATGTATCTGAGATAAAGCTGGAAGTTCCAATTTTATTGCCAGTATTATCGTATGCGTAGGCGGTAAATTTATTATTCACTTCTTCCTTTGTAAATTCGAAAATCAAAATGTTACCATCCGAATCAATGATCAGGCTGGAAAAATAGGGAAGATGTTTCGGATATAGGCTGCGGTCCTTCATTTTCCAGAGTTGATCTTTAAACTGTTTGATAGTTTCTTGTTTCTGAGCTGGAGTATATTTCTCATTACTATTAATTTTTGCAGCAAACTTATCCGATTTTTCTACAAAAAGTGTATAATTTTCGTTTATATCAGCATCGGTAATGGCTAGAGGCTGTATTTTTAAATGTATCGTTTTAACCATTATACCTTCAGGAGAATATTCAATTATAGTTCCATCATCAGGCATACCCAATAACAAATTGCCTGTTTTTGAAGATGCCAGTCTTGGAGTTGTTAAGGATGAGTGGGTATATGGAGGTGACAATATCATCATTCCTTTACTTGGTAAGTTGACAACTATTGCACTTTTATCCATTTCTTCATCAATTCTTGACCAGATGATTTTTTCCTGCCCTGTATTAAAATCCTTAATCGAAACTATATGCCTGCCGTTTTTCCCGACAACAAAACCCAGAACAGCTATTTTCGAGCCTTTAAGTGCCACCATATCCAGCGGGCCATAATCAAGTTGTAGCTTTTTTACAAAATTTCCTTCGGTGTCAAAAAACATCATCCGCCCCTGGCAATCCGAAGTAAAAATATATTTTCCATCCAGTAATCCGTAAATGCTGAAATGAAAAGGGAACTGCCCGGGTTTGTTCCCTTTACTGCCGAATTTTTTAATAAAATTGCCGTTTTTATCAAATTTCCATATTTCGTATAAGGTTTTGTGACACATAAATACGGAACCATCTGGTGCAACAACTATTTCTTTAGATGATCCCGTGTTTTTGCCAAATTCAACTTTATCGGCATCATGAAAAAGTTTTTGCCAGTCGTTATTAGTGGCGTAATCTGTGCTTAATTCAAGTTGTATCTGGCTTTTTTTATATAACGCGCTCAATGACTGGGATTTCACGTTTTGAATGCTTAAGCAGAATGAAACTGCAAGCAACAGGGTAACAAAGTGTTTAACATTCATTTTTACAAAACAGCGGTTCATGGGAATATGAATTAATGGGTTTTTATCAATGATTTACGTATTTTAAATATTGACTTCAACAGTGTTTATTCAGTAATGGAGGTTTCAATTACCTCGCCGGAAGAGTTGGTGACCACAATTATTATTTGCTTGTCGTGCATCATTTTATTCGGTTCCGTATTACGTGTGATTTCGTACATGGCTTTCGTAATGTTATCCATCTGTTTCTGTGTTGTCTTTTGATTGTTTATCCGGATCCCAATGCCGATAGATAGCAGGATTGATGCAGCAATTGACGTTATCAGAACAAGTTTTTTCATACGTCTTTTCTTTTTGCTGATTTTAAAGACAGGAACTTCCAGAGGCATATCGAAAGCGGCTAATTCATCCAGGAATGTGAAAACCCTGGATTTAGACTCCTGAGCTTTGCAAAAATTTTCCATACAATCTGGGCACACATTCAGGTGCTCTTGAACCTCATTCAATATTTCATCCAGCAACTCCCCGTCCAAATATTCCTGGAGTTCTGTTTCACTCAAACATTTCATGGTATTGAGTTATTAAAATTAGTTTTAGTTTTTTTGTAGCTCTAGCTATATAAGTTCCTACTGATGTATAACCTATATTTAGTATTTCGGAAATTTCTTTGTATGAAAAGCCTTTGTGGTACAACAGCAATAGATTTTGATCATCGGCCGATAATTGCGAGATACATTTTTCGACTATTTTGCGCCTTTCATTTATGTGAAAGTTATCATTCGGGTCAGTTGAAGATTGAGTATAGGAAGCTATTTCGGTGTCTTTCTCCACTCTGGCTTTGTTTATTCTGTATTTGCTCCGGATTGAATTAAGCAGGACTTTGTACAGCCAGGCTCTCGGGTTTTCGATGTTATTTCCTGATTTCAATTTCATATAAAACTCTGTGAAAACATCTTGTGCAAGATCAGAGGCCTCGGTATGCAAGAGGTTTTGCCTTGTCGCAAAACAGTATAACTCGGTGTAATACTTTTTATATATCCGGTCGAAATCCATACAGGAGCAGTAAGCCTTTGTTATAAGACTATTACCTCAGCAATTTATGACAGATTTGCTGAAGTTTTACCAATGATTAGGATATTATTTTGCTACAACATTGAAAGGACTTCATAAAAAAAAGCCCTGATCTTTCGAAATCAGGGCCTTTTACAATAATTCGGATGATGGGTCGATGCAAATGTCAAACACCCGGAAAAGATGTGCAGACCAAATTTGCAATAAATTATACTTTTATAAATATATTCCCAGCTTCGGTTTTATTTCCGGGTATTGGAGAATTCATTTCTTTCAACCCTTCAATATGAAATTGAATAGCTTCATAAATAGACTTCTCCACAATTTCCTTCGTACGACCGGAGGCAATGCAGCCTGGCAAGTCTGGAACATAGGCACTGTAACCGGTTATGGTTTTTTCGATAATTATTAAGTATTTTCTCATTGTTAATTCTCCTTTATTTCAGCTTGCTTTAATACACTGCCAAGAGTACCTTTTGCTACTTCATCCGAAAGTTTATGCCCTGAAATAGTAACTAATCCTTTTTTTGTCGGATGCCGGAATTGCTGGTGACTGCCTTTTTGCCTGACCAGATACCACCCATCCGCCTTAATTAGTTTTATCAGATCAATAACTTTCATTATAAAGACAAATATACAAAATAAAGGGGTGGGAAAATAATTTCTGAAAGAGTATACAGTGTCAGACACCTGAAACGCAGCTCATACAATCAGTTTACCACTCAAGTATCTTCATAAAATCAAATTCCTCAGGGTCTTTCAGGTATTCTTTTGCTGCCTCCATATCATCGGAAGTAAGGTATTGAATACTGTCAAAAAACACCATATGTGCTTTCTGGCTGTCCATAGTAACCATACGGGTGCGTACTTTTCCATGCCCGTCTTCGAGGTCTTTCAGGAATAAGGGGAAAATATCTCCTGTAGGATCCGAACTTACCATACAGCCGGTGAGTCCATCGTCGAATATTTTTTTAACGCCAATGCCCAGCAAACTGCAATACAATAAGTCAAAAGCCGTCGGCTGAATACAACGCAACTCGTAACCCATTTCAACCGGGCGGCTCTTCACGTTCATACTCAGTTGTTTGAGCCTGATTTGCAGCAACATATTATAAATATGCGCCTTACTTACGGTTCCCAGTTCAGGGTGTCCGTGCTCATCGTACGTAAACTGAATGCCGGAGGCTTCAATTTCGTCGTCGCTCATAAAATGGAAAACGCCTTCGCTCACAATAGCAACCCCGTATGGGATACCCAGCATTTTACGTTTCACGATAGATGAAATGATGAGACGGGTTATTTTATCGAGAGTTACTTTTGTTTTATTGAACATCTCGGGAATTATGATCATCGGATAATGGCAGGCAGCGCCAATACCGAAAGCCAGGTGACCGGCTTCGCGGCCCATAGCCGAAACTACAAACCAATTGCCCGATGTACGTGCATCTTCGTATATGGTGCGTCCAATGCGAACCCCTTCCTGCTTTGCACTCTGGTAGCCGAAAGTTGGTTGTCCTTCGGGAAGCGGCAGGTCGTTGTCGATGGTTTTTGGAACGTGAATATTCTGGATCGGGAATTTGCGCTCGGTGAGAAATTTCGAAATACGGTTGGCCGTTGAAGCCGTATCGTCACCACCGACGGTTACCAGGAGTTTCACGTTATTTTTAACAAAAAAATTGGTTTTAAACTCCAGGTCAGCAGGTTTGTAACGGCTCATGCGCAACATCGAACCGCCCATGCTGAATACGCGATCGGCGGTTTCGAAATCGAGGTCGATAGTGCTTGGGTTTTCGGTAAAAAGGTTTTTATATCCATCGTGAAGACCTATTACACGGTATCCCTCCCTGAGGAAAACTTTGGCAACCGAACTGATTACTGTATTAATTCCGGGAGCTGGTCCGCCGCCGGCAAGTATAAGGATTGAGCCTTTCATAATGGGGGTATTGATTTTTTAGTTTTAAAATTTCTTACAATGGGCTTTTTATAGCAATGTTTCTTTCAGAATATCAACATAATATAAGCCTGTCTGCCTGAATAAGGCGCAATGATTCTTCAAAAGAATTGCTGTTTTCGGGCCGGCAAAATTACTAAATTTTTTGAAACCAACTTATTCCGTATTGGGAATAGGGCAGGAGGTGGTTACTGTCTGGGTTAAATTAAGATATGAACAACGGCTGTTCAAGGCCTTCGGGAATAAGTGTTTTAAAGGGTCAAAAAGTGCGTAATCAATAGGTTAATCACTCTGAATAGATGCTTCTTTACAAAGCATAACTACTTTTGTGTTAATGAAATCCGAAATCCCGCTAACAGGAATATCCAAGTGATGTTGCGATGTAGGGGCAACAAGCCGGAAAATTTGATTTAATTCACTCTCTTTTCCTGTTAAAAGGAAGTACAGGAAGCAGCTTATAATTTCATAACTTTAAATACATCAACCGATTGGTTGTTCAGTATTTTTACCAGGTACAAGCCTGAGCGATAAGCCGATAAATCAAGATCGAGTTTTCCGGCCTCAAATGCACCTTGCTGCAGCAGTTTACCCTCCGGGCTTAAAATAAAGAACGAGCATTTGTCGGATTGGGTAGCCTGGAACCGCACTGAGAGTATATCGCTTACCGGGTTAGGGGAATACTTTAGGTCAGGGATCATATGTTCATTGATGCCGTAGGGTGCAGTTTCAACTATGTTGGAGATAACCGATGCAATCTCTCCACTTTTAGCCGGGCTACAGGGCGCAGGGCGGATAATCTCAAGGTAATATTTTGCTATCCCTGATCCGGCATGAAAATCGGTATAGGACGTAACATTTGAAGCAACAGAGTCAATAACCTGGTAATTCTGGCTTTCAACCTTCCGGTAAATCCGGTATGTTAAAAACTCAAATCCCTCATAATGTTCCCACATCAGGTTATAGCCGTTATATCCAAAATTTATACTCAGATGAATGGTTTTATGGTAAGGACTTTTATCGGATTCCTGTTGATTGGTATACGTTGCAGATAATTTGTATTTATAACTTCTTACCAGCGGTTGGGCTATGGTATCAACCCACGATGAAAAAGAACTGTATGGAATTTCAGCTATTTTCTGGTATTGGTTGTTTTGAGTAGTTTCCCTGTAAATATTGAATCGTGAAATACTGCTTGTTTGTGGCTTATTCCAGATAATCCGGTTGCGTGAACTTGAATTATCAAAAGTCACCATGCATATCTGTATTATATCTCCTGAATTCCCAACGGCAACAGTCACCGAGCCATTCATCATACTGCTGCATTCGAGGCCATCCCACCTGGCTTTGCAGGTGTAAACGCCAGGTTCGGTAATCAAACCGAAATCAAGCGCACTTCCGTTACCAATCCGGGTGATTGTGGTTGCTACCTGGTTGCGGAATAAAGTATAGATCAGGCCGGTTTGTGATCCGCTTAACCCAACCGACACTCCTGTTCCGCCCTGGGGATAAGTGCCGCCCCCGGTCACCTGGAAAGCTGTTGGCAAGGCTCTTACCTGGACCAGGCGTGTGTTGGTGCAGCTATCGTTTCCTAGTTTTACTGTCAGGTAGAGGTGTTTTTCTCCTGCTGTCATCCATTTTACACTAAACGGACCTTGCCCGCTTCCTGAAATTATTGTTGCCCCGCCAAAATACCAGGTATATTGCGCGGTAGCCGGGTAATTACCTGTATAGGTTATGGTTACAGCTTGCTCAATGCAAACATTTTCAGAAACGGTAAACGAACAGCCGGTTGTATTTCCGATTGCAACGGTTGCGCTTCCATTCATCATACTGCTGCATTCGAGGCCATCCCACCTGGCTTTGCAGGTGTAAACGCCAGGTTCGGTAATCAAACCGAAATCAAGCGCACTTCCGTTACCAATCCGGGTGATTGTGGTTGCTACCTGGTTGCGGAATAAAGTATAGATCAGGCCGGTTTGTGATCCGCTTAACCCAACCGACACTCCTGTTCCGCCCTGGGGATAAGTGCCGCCCCCGGTCACCTGGAAAGCTGTTGGCAAGGCTCTTACCTGGACCAGGCGTGTGTTGGTGCAGCTATCGTTTCCTAGTTTTACTGTCAGGTAGAGGTGTTTTTCTCCTGCTGTCATCCATTTTACACTAAACGGACCTTGCCCGCTTCCTGAAATTATTGTTGCCCCGCTAAAATACCAGGTATATTGTGCGGTAGCCGGGTAATTACCTGTATATGTTATGGTTACAGCTTGCTCAATGCAAACATTCTCCGAAACGGTAAACGAACAACCGGTAGTGTTCCCAATGGCGACGGTTGCACTTCCATTCATCATACTGCTGCATTCGAGGCCATCCCATTTGGCTTTGCAGGTGTATACGCCTGGTTCGGTAATCAAACCGAAATCAAGCGCACTTCCGTTACCAATCCGGGTGATTGTGGTTGCCACCTGGTTGCGGAATAGAGTATAAATCAGGCCGGTTTGTGATCCGCTTAACCCAACCGACACTCCTGTTCCTCCCTGGGGGTAAGTTCCTCCACCGGTCATTTGGAAAGCTGTTGGCAAAGCTTTTACCTGGACCAAACGTGTGTTGCTGCAACTATCGTTTCCAAGTTTCACTGTCAGGTAGAGGTGTTTTTCTCCTGCTGTCAACCATTTGATATGATATGGACCCTTTCCGGTTCCGGAGATAACAGTTGCATCTCCAAAATGCCAGATAAAATGGGCTGTATCCGGCGCTGTGCCTGTATAGGTCACTAACACATTTTGCTCGATGCAAACATTTTCCGAAACAGTAAACGAACAGGTAACCTGGTTGTTCTGAGCCACCACCGGGAATGCTGGACTGAAACATAGGCCCAGAATCATCAGAAAGCTGAAAGTAAAAAAATGTTTCATAATTTATCTTTTTGGGATTAAAAGGCATGCCGCCCGTATGGTATATAAATCTATGTCAGTGGAATTATTTTAACGGTTGGAATCCTGGTACACACTTCATGAATTTTACCGGGGATTCACAAACAGCTTTACTATGTAGTAGGATTATGCGTTCTCTTTTTTGATTTGCATGTAAAGATACAAACAAATTTATTTATATGTTAATAAATCTTGCAGCCTTTTATCAGTTACTCCCTGAGGATTAAGCTTTATCTCATAAACAGCTTGCATTGTGAAAGAGTATAGAATGTCGGAAATCAATTATTTTTCACCACAAATTGTGCTGTAAGCCGGCTCCTCATTTCGAGCAATACCGTTTTACCGTCTTCCAATACCCTGTCGATGGTGGCCTGATCGTAATGACGAATCGTAATAAGTTCAAGGCCCGTATTGTAACGAACCTTGTAATCTTTTTCCAATGCTTCGAAAAGTTGAGATAACCTGCGGTCATTAAAATCGACACATACCGAAAAACTGATAGCCGAATTTTGCATCAGGCTGATATGGATTGAGTTGGAGGCAAAAACAGCCAGTATTTCGCTGAGGCTTTGCTCGTCGATAAACGAAAAATCACGTGCGGAAATAGAAATCAAAACCTGGTTTACCTTAAAAATAAATGAAGGGATAAGGCTGTCGGCCGAGGTGTTATGATGGATAAGTGTTCCCTCGCTCAAAGGATCTACAAAAGATTTTATTCGTAGCGGAATATCTTTGTTTTGAAGCGGTTTTATAGTTTTGGGATGGATAACGGTTGCTCCGTAGTATGCCAGTTCGATAGCTTCGCGGTAGGAAATACTTGCCAGTTTTTCAGTAATACTGAAATATTTAGGGTCGGCATTCAGAAGTCCGGGAACATCTTTCCAGATCACCATTTCCCCGGCCTGAAGCGCAAAGGCAAAAACAGATGCCGTATAATCACTTCCTTCGCGGCCAAGAGTGGTGGTTGCGCCTTCGGCTGTTGCGCCGAGGAAACCTTGTGTTAAAGCTATAACCGGTTTGCTTTCAGTACTATTCAGGAAACCGGAAACCTTCGATTTGATTTGAGACCCGGTAGTTTCCCACTCTACTTTTCCTTCGCGCCAGGTTTCATCGGTGCGTATAAGATCGCGAACGTCGAACCATCGGCAATTAAAACCCTCGCTTATCAGAAATTCGCTTATAATAGTTGTGCTGATCAGCTCGCCGAAGCACACAATCTGGTCGTAATCAAAATCGTAATTTAAGGACGGCAAAGTGCTCAGATTGCCTTCGAGTTCACCGAATAAAAGGTCGGTTTTAAAATATACCGGGTGATTTTTGTCAGGGAACAAGGCTTTGATTATTACCTCGTGATAGCTGATAACTTCCTGTAAAAAGGCGTTAAGCCGCTCGTCATTTTCGTACCAGGCAGTCAGCACTTTTTCGAGTGCATTGGTGGTTTTACCCATGGCCGAAACGATAACAACCAGTTTTTCAGGTGCATTTTTTTGCAGGATTTCAGCTACATTGCGCACTGAGTCGGCATCCTTCACCGACGCCCCGCCAAATTTAAAAACCTTTAGCATAATGTTATTTTACATGGTAAAAGTACTATATTTGTTTGAACGTTCTATATGGAAGCAGCCATCGAATCAGGCTGAGCCGTAGCGGAAAGAGTATCAGCATGTTAAACGAATTTATAAGGAGACCTGGTTATGCCAATGAAAACACTTGTTCAGTTTATTAATGAAAAACAATCGGAATATCCCGATGCAACCGGCGATTTAACCCGATTGCTTAATGATATAGGCATTGCTGCCAAAATCGTGAACCGCGAAATCAGGCGTGCCGGCCTGGCAGATATTAATGGCTATTTCGGGACAACCAATATTCAGGGCGAAGACCAAAAAAAACTGGATGTGTTTGCCAATGACCAGTTTATCAATGCCCTAAAACATGGCGGACAATGTGCGGCTCTTGCTTCCGAAGAAAATGAAGACATGATCATTTTCGGCAATAAATATTCAATGGAAGGCAAGTACGTTGTTGCCTTCGACCCGATTGACGGCTCATCAAATATAGAAGTGAATGTGCCAATAGGGACAATTTTTGCCGTTTACAAAAGGCTTACCGCAGTTGGATCTTCAGGATCACTTGAAGATCTTTTACAACCCGGCAATAACCTGGTAGCAGCCGGCTATGTGATGTACGGCAGTTCTACCATGCTGGTTTATACTACGGGTAATGGTGTAAACGGGTTTACCTACGATGCTACAGTCGGGTTATTCTTCCTTTCGCACCCCAACATGAAAATCCCTGAAAACGGCACCATTTATTCGATCAACGAAGCCAACTATGTGTATTTTCCCGAGGGTGTGAAACAATATATCAAATACTGCCAGGTTGATGATAAGGCCACCAGCCGGCCATACAGTACACGGTATATCGGCTCGCTGGTAGCCGACGTACACCGTAATATGATCCGCGGAGGTATCTTTATTTATCCCGGAACATTGAAAAATCCAAACGGAAAATTGCGTTTGCTTTACGAACTTGCCCCTATGGCATTTATTGTAGAACAGGCCGGAGGTAAAGCATCCGATGGTTTCCGCCGCATCATGGACCTGGATCCTTACGATTTGCATCAGCGCTCACCGGTTTTTATAGGGTCGAAGGAAATGGTGATAAAAGCCGAAGAGTTTATGCGCAAATTTTCGAAGGACTTTGTAGAAAAAATGTAGCAAGGTTTTAGTCCAGGCTGGCGGTACCGATAAAAAGTGACTTCTGGAATTCAGTAATTAAACCCTGTGTTTTTCGAAAATACCTATATTTATTAACCGTTAAATGTCAATAAAATGTACAAAAAATTCATCGATTTTCTGGTCAGGTTTTATTCGGGAACCATCAGTTTTAAGCTGGGTAAATTATACATGAGTGCGGCTAAACCGACCCTGCTTGTTTTTATCCTAATCTGGGGCGTTTTAAAAGTGGTACAGGCCACACAGGCACACGCCGAAACTGGCAGTTACACTACTTCCCTGGCCTGGTGGGATTTAATCATGTTACTTCTTTTAATCCCGCAATTACTTGCCACGTTTTCGATGTTCGCAGTAAAGGAACAAAAACGATTGAACGGTTGATCAGCCTGTAACAAAAGCCCTGAATTATTTGGCTGCAGCAGGTGTAAAACTGCTGATGGATCAAATCATATTTTTATGATTTGGCTTGCTTTTTCGAAAAAAACGCCTATCATTGGAAGCTTTAAATGCATCGAAATATTTTTCTTCTGATCGAAAAGGTGAAAATTAATAGGAATTTTATATTTTTACAACATCAAATAGTGTAGTAAAACTTGTCAGCTAGGTTCCTCTTTCGCAATCACCCGGATTGACCAATTGTATTTATCCAGGATTCAATTTAAACAAATATAATCCATATATACTTACTAACCTTCTTCCAATGAGATCATTACTAAAATCAATCATAACGATTGTACTGATAGGCCTGGCATATACGAATGTATCTGCACAGTTTAATATACAGGATAAAATTAAAAACAAGACTATCAACAGGGTCGATAATAAAATCGACCAGGGTATTGATAAAGGTCTGGATGCAGCAGAAGACGGAGTCACTGGTAAAAACAAAAAAGGAGATAAAACCAAAACAGAGAATGCTGATTCGGAAAATGCCGGAACGGGCGAAGCAATGCCTTCCGAAACTAAGGTGGCCGCACCTCAGGAAAAACCTTCCATGCAGACCTATTCCAAGTA
The DNA here is from genome assembly GCA_037142075.1 of Bacteroidota bacterium. GTDB lineage: Bacteria > Bacteroidota > Bacteroidia > Bacteroidales > UBA4417 > UBA4417. The sequence goes on along the minus strand of JBAXBJ010000004.1, from coordinate 56,617 downwards.
TGATTTCATTCCAGGCGAAAAAGTGCTTTTTTTCGATGATTTCTCTTCAACGGCTGTAGGCGATTTTCCTCCAAACTGGAACACCAACACCTCAGGCGAAGTAGTAACAAATAATATTTATCCGGGCAACTGGTTTAAAATGATGGGCGAAGGTTGCGTGGCACTCGAAGAAGGGATTAAGTTACCCGACAACTATACCATCGAATTTGACGTTGTCGCAAGTCCAAAAGAAGCTGATAATGCTGCGCCTGAGTTTGGTTTTTACCTTTATAGTGCCAACAATCCCAAAGATTTGGGCGAAGGTGGAGCTGTACCGGGAGAAAAAGGTGGCATCAAGATGACTTTTGGGTACCGCAGCTCTTACAGTGCTTACGATGTATCCGGTTATACAATAGATGGCATAAAAGAAGATGCCGTTATGGAATCCGGCAAGAAATACCGTCTTTCGTTCTGGGTACAAAAAACCCGGCTGAGGGTTTATCTCGATCAGGTTAAGGTTTTTGATTTGCCCAAAGTCTTTATTCCCGGTTTTCAAGCCAATATGATGCGATTTGAATTGTGGGAATCAGCTGTTCCGATGATCACCAATTTCAGGATAGCTGCCGGATTGCCCGATATGCGGAGCAAACTTATAACCGAAGGAAAATTAGTTAGTTACGGTATATATTTCGATGTAAATAAGGATGTTGTGAAACCGGAATCGTATGGCACCTTGAAAGGAATTGCTGATGTATTAAAGGAAAACCCAACCGTAAGAGTGAAAATTGTAGGCCACACCGACAGCGATGGCGCCGATGCCGCCAACCTCGATTTGTCGAAACGCCGCGGTGCTTCTGTAAAAGCTGAACTTGCAAAGAACTTTGGTATCGATGCATCTCGCCTCGAATCGGATGGCATGGGCGAAACCAAACCTGTAGCGCCTAACGATACTCCATCAAACAAAGCGATGAACCGAAGGGTTGAATTTATTAAACTATAAACAATCGAAAAACCTCATAGGCACATAAACCATATAGAAAGGTAAGTAAAAACAAAAAACGATCCCGAAAAATTGGGGTAAGTTGTGACAGATGCGCCTGTTTGGTAATTAAATCATTGTGAAAAGACTATTTCTGGTCACTGCAATAATCCTTTTGGGATTAGGTTCAAAAGCTCAGGAATTCTTTTCCTTTTCAAAAGAAGGCACAGTTCTTCTTTACAAAACATTCGATAAGAAAGAAATCTACGACAAAGGCAAGTTGCAGACGTACACTGAATTGGTAGAAATTAAGTAATTATATCGCTCAAATTTAACAATAGATTATGAGTAAGGTGCTATTCACTAAAAAATCCATCATGTTGTTTGTGGTTTTCACCTTTGGTGTGTTGGAACTGGCGAATGCCCAATCATCGGTTTATGTAACAGGGTATGAAAATAAAAAATATCGCGATGTGGGTGTGAGCGTTGCCAAATTCTGGAATAACGGAAATCCGGTTTCGTTAACCGATGGTAAAGAAAGTGCTTACGGCATATCAATTACCATTGAGAATGATGATGTATACGTTGCCGGTGCTACAACCAACCATGATGGAGTATCAATTCCGACTTATTGGAAAAACGAATCTCCAACTGTTCTTAATACAAATGGAATCAGTGCTTTTGCCAATTGCATAATTTTTAGAAATAGCGATGTTTATGTTTCGATTCACACTAAGGATTGGAAATTACCGAATGTTGATTACTGGAAAAACGATATTCCGGTTTCGTTGAAACAAGAGCAAGCCATCATAAATGTTAATTCACTTTTTGTTGACAAAAACAATATCGTATATGCCACAGGAAACCATAATATTGGAACCGGTGATGGTTTTATTAATACAAGAGCAGCTTATTGGAAAGGTGGGAAAGAAATACTGTTGTCAGATGCTGAACATAATTCTGATGCAACTTCCATTTTTGTAAATGAAACTGAAATTTACATTGCAGGATGTGAATCTTCACAATCAAAAAAGGGCGGTTATCTTGAAGGTTATGTTGCTACTTACTGGAAAAATGGAAAAGCAATTTACCTGACAGATAAAAAGAAATATAATTTTGCTACTTCAATATATGTCAGCAATGGCGATGTATATGTTGCCGGTTACGGATCTGAAAAAGAAACAAATAATGAGACTGCAAAATATTGGAAAAACGGAAATGAAATACAATTAACTGATGGCATAGGTTACAGTCATGCTAATTCAATTTTCGTAATTGGCAACGATGTTTATGTGGCCGGTGAAATAAATCCGGAAACAGCAGATCCGGATATTCTAAAACTGGCATTTTCAGATACAGGGGCCAATAAAATTGCAGTATATTGGAAAAATGGGAAACTGATTGCCTTAACTGACAAAAAAAACGATGCCTCTGCCACCAGCATATTTGTAAAGTAAAATCACATTCAAACATGCATCTGTACTATTAGTGATTCGATGTTTCAATATCCCAATACTTTCGAACTTATAAAGAATTGATTCAGTGGAATCAGGACACTTTGACTGAGTATGTATTTCTTGTTTTCCAGAAAAAAAATTCTATAAAAATCTAAAAAGAGCCGCATTTACTGCGGCTCTTTTTGCATATAAAACTAATAATTCTCCTGTTTTTCCTCAAAAAATGATTTCGGATGCTGGCAAGCCGGGCAGTTTTCGGGTGGGTTTTTACCTTCGTGAATATAGCCACAATTGCGGCATTCCCATTTTGTCGCTTCTTCGCGTTTGAAAACTTCATCCTTTTCGAGCCGGTCTAATAAGCGCAGGTAGCGTTTTTCGTGTTCGGCCTCCACTTTAGCGATAATTTTAAATGCCGATGCAATTTGCGTGAAGCCTTCTTCTTTGGCTATTTCCGAAAACTGAGGATACAAAAGTGTCCATTCTTCGTTTTCGCCGGCGGCTGAAGCTTTCAGGTTTTCGGCAGTGGTGCCTATCATTCCGGCAGGGTAGGAGGCTGTAATTTCCACTTCACCGCCTTCCAGGAATTTGAAAAACCGTTTGGCATGTTGCTGTTCCTGCCATGCCGTTTTTTCGAAAATGGCGGCAATCTGCTCGAAGCCTTCGTTTTTAGCGGCTTTTGCAAAAAACAGGTAACGGTTCATGGCCTGCGATTCGCCTGCAAACGCCTTTAGTAAATTTTTCTCGGTACGCGTACCTTTTATACTTTTTTCCATGTGTAAATTATATTAAATGAGAACGTTGTATGATTAACAAATATAAATTCCGGATTCTGTAAAGATAGGTTAATGTGAATGGAATAACAATAGAAAAATTCGGTTTTTGTATGTGTTGGTTTATTCAATCAGCAAAACCCAAACTTGTTTAGTACATTTGCAACGAATCAAATTCGCCGGTAATTCCCATTATCGGCTTTAAGCATGTAGACGTTTTTCATGAGTAAAAATGAAAATCTTGAGCAGGTAGTGTATAGCGAGAAAAACCGCAAAGGGTTTTCCCCCTTGCAATTGCTGGCGTCCTTTGCCGGTGATAAGCGGATTGAAGAGGCAGTGGCCCTGATTAAAAGCCCTGAAAAACAAAGGATTCAGTTGAAAGGACTGGTCGGTTCTTCAGCTTCGGTAGCCGCCGCCGCCATAAACCAGGCTGTTTCAGGCATTCACCTGGTAATGCTTAACGACAAAGAAAGTGCCGTTTATTTTTGTAACGACCTAGAGAACCTGTTGGGCGATACCGACGAAAATTTTCACCGCCGTCATGTTTTATTCTATCCGACATCTTACAAAAAACCTTACGAACCCGAGAAAACGGATAACTCAAATGTACTGATGCGTACCGAAGTGCTTAAACGCATCAGCACCAGGGGCAAAGAAACCATCATAGTAACCTACCCGGAAGCGCTTACCGAAAAAGTTGTCAACCGCAAGTACCTCGAAAAATCGACACTCAAAATAAAACGGGGTGAAACCCTTGACCTGGATTTTATTTACGACCTTCTGGATGAATATGGGTTTATCCGTTCCGATTATGTGGTTGAAGCCGGGCAGTTTGCTTTGCGCGGAGGCATTATTGATGTATTTTCGTTTACCAACGATAATCCGTACCGTATTGAATTTGCCGGCGATGAAGTTGCTTCGTTGCGCACTTTCGACCCGGTTTCGCAGCGCTCCATCGATAAACTCGATCATATCACCATTGTTCCCAATGTTCAGGACAGGGCCCTGGTGGAATCGCGTGAAACTTTTCTCGATTTTATTCCGCGGTACACCACCTTGTGGCTCTGCGATGCCGGGTATGCTGCCGACCGGATTGAAGCCGAATTTGAAAAAGCAGAGAAAGCTTTTAATGCCCTTGACGGAATTGTTCAACACCTGAAACCGGACGAATTGTTCTCCGACAGGGAAACATTTCTTCGGCAGTTAACCGGCTTCAATATTGTTGAGTTTGGAAAGCATACCTTCTTCACACCTACATTTGAAGCTGATTTTCACATAACGCCGCAGCCATCATTCAACAAAAATTTCGACCTGTTTTTAGCTGAATTACAGCATAATACTCTGGCTAAAATAAGTAATATCCTTCTGGCTGACAGCCCGAAACAGGTTGAACGCATTTATACCATCCTCGACGACCTGGTAAAAAACCATCCAACCGAAGGAGAACTTGAATTTGTTTGCATAAACCTTTCGCTTCACGAAGGATTTGTATGTAAAGACCTTGGGGTTGCCTGTTATACTGACCACCAGTTATTCGACCGGTATCATAAATTCAGGCTTAACGAGAGTTTCAGCGGAAAACAGGCTCTCACGCTGAAAGAAATGTACGATCTGAAACCCGGCGATTATGTAACGCACATCGATCATGGTGTGGGTCGTTTCGATGGACTTGAGAAAATCAACAACAACGGCAAATGGCAGGAAGCCATCCGCATTATTTACCAGAATGACGATTTGCTGTACATCAGCATTCATGCGCTTCACCGTATTTCGAAATATTCAGGCAAAGAGGGGCACGTTCCTTCGATGGACAGGCTTGGATCGAATGTTTGGAACAAACTCAAGGCTAAAACCAAGGCCAGGGTTAAGGATATCGCCCGCGATCTGATAAAACTGTACGCCGAGCGCAAAGCATCAAAAGGATTTGCCTTTACACCCGACACTTACCTGCAGCACGAACTCGAAGCTTCATTTATATATGAAGATACACCCGACCAGGTTAAATCCACACTCGATGTGAAACGGGATATGGAAGCGGATTCGCCCATGGATCGGCTTATCTGCGGCGATGTGGGCTTTGGTAAAACAGAAATTGCCATTCGCGCTGCGTTCAAAGCAGTGGCCGACAGCAAACAGGTTGCCATTCTCGTTCCGACAACGGTACTGGCAGTTCAACATTTCAAAACTTTTTCCGAAAGGTTGAAAGACCTGCCTTGCCGGGTTGATTATATTAACCGTTTTAAAAGCACACAACAACAAAATGTTACGCTTAAAGAGCTTGAAGAAGGAAAGACCGATATTCTGATTGGTACACACCGTTTGTTGAGTGCTGATGTTAAATTTAAGGACCTGGGTTTGATGATTATCGACGAGGAACAGAAATTCGGGGTTGCCGCCAAAGAAAAACTCAAGAAATTCAAAGTCAATGTAGATACTTTAATTCTCACGGCTACGCCGATTCCGAGAACTTTGCAGTTTTCGATGATGGGTGCCCGCGACATGAGTATTATTAATACCGCGCCACCCAACCGCTACCCGGTGCAGACCGAAGTGCACGTTTTTCATGAGGAAATTGTCCGCGATGCCATCAGTTACGAGTTAGCGAGGGGCGGACAAGTGTTTTTTGTAAACAACCGGATTTCGAACCTGATGGATTTGGCCGGAATAATACAACGCCTGGTGCCCAACGCACGCGTTGGAGTAGGGCACGGGCAAATGGACGGGCATAAACTGGAAAAAGTGATGCTTGGGTTTGTCGAAGGCGATTTCGATGTGCTGGTAAGCACTACCATTGTCGAATCTGGTCTGGATATCCCTAATGCCAATACCATTCTGATCAACGATGCACACCATTACGGACTGAGCGATCTGCATCAGTTGCGTGGCCGTGTTGGCCGGTCGAACCGCAAGGCTTTTTGTTACCTTCTGGCTCCGCCACTTTCGGTGCTGAGCGATGAGGCGCGTAAACGACTGCGGGCCATAGAGGAATTTGCCGATATCGGCAGCGGTTTTAACATTGCCATGCGCGACCTTGATATACGTGGCGCAGGGAATATACTGGGGGCCGAACAAAGTGGTTTTATTACCGAAATTGGTTTCGAGATGTACCAGAAAATACTGGACGAAGCCATGCATGAGCTTAAAATAGCCGAATATTCCGATTTATATGCCGCCGAGGCGGATACTGAATTCGTTCGCGAATGCCAGATCGAAACTGACCTCGAAATCCTGATTCCCGACAATTACATTGGCAATATAACCGAAAGGCTGAGGCTTTATAAGGAACTTGATAACCTGGAAACAGAGGAGGCACTGCTGGCCTTTCAGGAACAACTGATCGATCGGTTTGGCCCGGTTCCTGCCGAAACCCAGGAACTGTTGAATGCGATCCGGCTTCGCCGCATGGCTAAAACCATTGGCATCGAGAAACTTATTCTTCGTAACCAATCCATGACCGGGTTTTTCCTGAGTAATGAAGCATCACCCTATTACCAGAGCGAAATATTCACGGCAGTACTCAAATATGTGCAAACACACACTTCTTCCTGCCATATGAAGGAGGGTAAAGGAAAACTCACACTGACCTTTGAGAAAATAAATGATGTTTCGGATGCATTAAGGGTTTTAAGGGGAATTGGGATTGAGGAGGGGTTTAAAATATCTTCTGAGTAGTTTTCGTTTTAGTTTTGAGAAACCTTCTGAATCTGGGGCTTCCATTTTCTGATGAGAGGCCATAAACAAACAAAATCCCGAGTCCGAAGACTCAGGATTACTGCATTAGCTACTACCACACAGCTGGTTTTATTGAATCAACAGGTAAAAACATTTCTCAACTTTGTTCAGAAATAATCTGACCTGCATCAAGCCCGCCGGAATAAACAGAGATATGTTATAAATAATCAATAATGGAAGTTCTGAATATTGTATGCAGGCTAAATGATATGTTGTCTTAGATTAGCGGTTTGAGGCCCAAAGCATGTAGTATAGAAGCAAAAATCAGACTGAAAAAATACAAATTATTCTGCACTGCAATTCGCTCAATCACTACCATCCCGGCTATTGTAACGAAACATTATTCTTTTCGTTGCTTCATTATAAAATTCTTTAAGAAAAGTATAATAGCATATAATATTACCGGAAGCGACACCGATCGCAAATTCAGGTAAGTTTTTTCTAAACGTTTCCTCATTAAGTTTCAATGCTTCTTGAGTTCCATCTTAAGGCCCTTTTTCTCGATATTGTTCGCTACTATTTACAGCCATAAGATTCATAATGTCATTTTATTGTAAAACAATCTTTTTAATATCAATGGTATTATTGTTTGCGTCAATTAAATGTACGAAATAGATTCCTCTACCAGTCCAGCTATTCAAATCTAATATTGTTGATTGTTGGGTTACAAGTGAGGTATATACGGTTTGACTAAGACTGTTTGTGATTTTAATTGTATAACCATTCAACGTGCTGTAATTATTCCCACAATCAATGGTTATCTTGTTATTAGTTGGATTAGGATAAACTTTAATAGTATTTGCATATGTAACTGGGTTAAATCCTGTCAAACTAACATTTATAATTAGAGTATCCGTAACAGTAATATAAGTATAACAAATATTACCATTATATAAATTAGTTATTTCAGCTTGTGTTAATGCGCGATTCCAAACGCCAATATCATCCATACTACCATTCATCCACCAAGGACCATAAGTATGTTTGCCAAAATTAAGCACAGGTGAAATGGGTTTTATAATTATATTACTTGAAGAAGCGATAAATTGTCCATTCACATAAAGTTTTGAAGTGTTAGTTGTAAAATCATATGTAGTAACAACGAAATACCATGAATTAATTGTAGCATTATTTGGAGCCCAAATTTCAATATTCGGATAATTTAAAAGCACAAAACCAGCAAAGCTGCTATTTGAGTAGCTGAAAATACAATTAATATTTTGACCATCTCCTTGTGTTAACCCAACCATTGCAAGCGGTCCCGGGGCAAGTAATCCTATATTAACCCAGCCAGACATACTGAGTCCATTAGTATAGTTTTGAACATTTAATGATGGTGAATTAGCTACTGAAATCCAATTACCAGAACCATTGAAACTATATGCACTATTCGAATTTCCAAATCTGTCAGTTGTTAATGTTGATCCGATGACAGTGCCATTGTTGCCATTTCCACTTTCATCATTAGCATTTCCATTAAATGGCCACCATCCAACTAGACCATTAGTTGGAAGATAATATGGCAAATAACTATTACCATTATATAAATTAGTAATTTCTAATTGAGACAAAGCGCGATTGTAAACAATGACATCATCTATTCCACCGTTAAAAAAATTACCTATATTAGAATTTGGATATTGACCTCTAGCCCCAATATAAGAAGGGGTATTAGAAGTAGATAGAAATCCTGTAACAGTTTTACTTCCTATTAATTCGGAATTTAAATAAAGTTTTGCAGTCGTATTATCGTATGTACAAACAACATAATACCATTGATTTAATTGAAATGGTGTATTTTGGGAAGTTTCAGCCCAGCCTATTCCATTCCAAACCGAATTAGCACCCATTTGGGATGCTAACTTTAAATTCCAATATACATTGTATTCAACCCCTTTAAATGGTGCACTTGGGTTGTTTACCAGTGTTGAAAATATAGCCATAAAATTATTAACACCACTAGGGGCGACATTAATTTTTATCCATGATGATACCGAAAAACTAGAATTTTGAAAATTTATATTGTTGCCAATATTTATATAATCACTATTGCCATCAAAGTTGTAAGCCCTATTTGCATTACCGAATCTGTCTGTAGTAAAGGTAGCACCAGTTACAACACCATTGTTGCCATTTCCGCTTTCATCATTAGCATTTCCATTGAAAGGCCAATAACCCACAAGTCCATTTGTCGGGACTTGAGCAAAAGCATTAATTGATAATGTTAAAATTGCAATTGTAAAAATCTTTCTCATTTTACTAATCTTTAAAGTTTCTCTACTTATATGGCTTGGCAGTGTTGCCCCGTTTTTTTTAATGGATTCTGGTCTCCATTGTCAGTAATGTTAGATCCGCTTGTCCAAGGTGGGTAATTAGCGGTTTGTGTTTATCATGCCTCGCCAATAGCAGAAGAACTTACTTTGTTTCAGTCATTTTCCGTATTCATTGAATATTGCTTTTCTGGTCGGACAGCTACAAAATGGGGTTATCCCAAAACTTATCTTGTACGAGCAGCATTCAATACAGTTTACAAAATGAACTTCACTCCCTACAAAATTTATGACATTTCTCTGGCAGAGATGATTTTCGGTTTTAAAACATTCAAATTTTTTACAGCACTTCGTAGTTTCTTCAATTGTTTGTTCGTTTATTTTTGGCAGCAACTTTTTGCCAGAATCCATTTTACCAATATTCGTTTAATTAATCTCATGATCCCTGCCCTACCAAAAACTGCAGGTATCTAAGTCTTTGTAGGTTCGTGATTAGTTAACAGCGAAACATCAGAACAATTGAAGCTTATTTATCCTTGTTATTTTGTGCTTATTAGCCTTTTCCGAAAATCAAAAGTAGAACACATTTCCCGGTAAAATATTTTCATATAGGTTCAAATAGGATTTACGACAGAAGGAAGTAGCTTCAGTCGGAATTGAAAACAGAAATACAGGTTACATTCAGCTACTGCAATGCCACTCCGCCCGCTAGCATCAAAGCCAGGGTGACATAATTTACCGGTCGGAGCTTTTCTTTAAAAAAAAGACTCCCGCCAAAAACAGTCAGTACCGGCGACATCATCCCTGTAAGGGATGCCAGAAAAGGATCGGCAGTTTTAAGCCCCAGGGAACCTGTAAAAATAGCTGCAAAAATCACCAGCGCCATTAGGGCTGTATTTCGTACCGTATTACCTTCGCTCACCTTTCCGATAAAGGGCTTTAGACACAAAGAGGCAATAAGCGTGGTTATCAACACCACGATCTCCTGTGTTGTAATGATTACCAGTGGAGTCAAAACTTTGAGTTGCTCCCATTGTATCAGCAATGAAAAGGCAAAACAAAAGGTCATACTTATCAATAGCAAATGCTGGCTCAAAATAGCAGGTTCAATTTTCACCCTGCGTTTTTCGTCAAACAGCAGTGCCAAATAGCCTGTGATGACAAGTGTTGTTCCCATTATTGTTTTAAGTGTAACCGGGGCTTCTCTGAAGAGGTATGTGTATGCTGCAGCAACAAATACGCCTAATAATGAGTAATACCCCATTCGTACCAGACTGCCGGTTTTCAGAAATGTTACCATCATAATAAGCCCGGCCACACCAAACAAGGATCCTGCCAGCACATATAGAGCTTTCGGATTATGCAAATAAGCTAAGGTGTCAAAACCCGTAAGCCACAGAGCCACAGAGGCAATGATCGCCGTAAACATTGCTCTGCGGCGGATAAGATGCAGGGGATGCTCGGTTTTGACAAAAAACTTCCAGAGTACATTGTTGAATGCATAAAGAAAAACGGAAGCGTACAGAAAATACATAATTTGAAGTGGTTAATTATTCATTCGCAAGCAAGTCGGAAACTACCCGAAAATCGTTCATTATATGGTTATATATAAAAGTATGAACCAAAACTGGGTTAAACGCCTGGAGTTTAAGCCGTGCGTTTCCTTTTTCGCCTTGTCTAAAAAAAGAGTAAGATCTGTAAAGTTTTATCTGGTTAATATCGGTAAGGTCATCGATGCCCTTATCCGCCCCGCTTATATCAGGTGTTATCAATAAAACCCGATCAATAAGTTCATCTTTTCGTTTAAAAAAAAGAAGTTTAACCATGTATAATGCCGTCTTAATCTTTTCGATATCATTCAAATCACGAAACAAATCGGTGGTCCTGTTAAAAATATCCGTGATTTTATCCTCCGAATCGTCGGCTTCGAGCATCAATATCGCTAACCTTCGCCCCTCAGGAATATGATGTACCGGCATGGTACCGCTGAATTGTCGGATGAGATTCACCCAATGGTCCTTTGCCAGCTTGTTTTCGATGGCATGCTGATACATCAAACAATTATAAAATAGAAGCGCCTCGGGGGTTGTTTTATACTGGTGATACACCTGTAACAAATCATAATAATAGCCGGTCAAATTATCCTCATCCACGAAAGATTCAATAAGATGAGCCTGCGCCATGGGGTTTGAACCATAAGATTCAATAAGTTCAGGCATTAATCCCGATTGGTTCAATCCTATAACCAACTTGTGTATAAAATATATCATGGGTATTCTGTTGCTTTCAATCTCAAAAGCACCTCCCATGTCAAATATTTGGGTAAGGAATTCAAAATTGCGTTCTGCAATTGCTGCCTGTGCAACAACATCCAGCAAGCTAAAGAAATTGGGATGGCTAATGAATTTCTCGAGGATTTGTCGGGTTTGTCTTGGGTCGCCTGATCCCAGGAACTTAAACTGGGTAATAAGCTGGGAAAGGTCAGGCTGCGACTGATTCCTTTCCTTTTCGATAAAATCATTCCAATCGCGAAACCCGATTGTTATACAAATCAGGTCGAGTGTGCATTTTGTCGGATGGCTGAAACTATCGTATTGACATACACGACGAAGAGTGCTATTACTAAGAATGGCTCCGGTCTTCTCAAAAATTACATTAGATAATAAATTGTAAGTCTTATTCGTGTTCAGTTGGAATGTCATGCTTTGACAAACCCTGACCTTGAGTCGCTCCAGTATTTCCGGATTTGCATTTTGTACTCCTTTTGGCATAAAAAATTACTGGTTCGAATGAGAATAAGGGAGGTAGTTTGAGTTGATAAATAACTGATATTCCGTAAAGATAATAGAATTCTATCGTTAGAAATTATTTTCACTAAATTTGCCGCTCATACTTATTCCCTTGGCAGCCATTTTTAAAAAGAAAAGCAGAAATCAAGATCCCGATACCGGTAAGGAAATGACCTTCTGGGATCATCTTACCGAGCTTCGTAAAAGGCTGGTGCGCATGGTATTGGCCTGGCTGGTTATGACCGTCGTTGCATTTGCAAACAGTCGTTTTATTTTTGATAAAATATTGTTGGCTCCAAAAGACACCTCGTTTGTAACCTACAAATGGCTTTGCAAATTGGGCGGATTACTACACGTCGACAGCCTTTGCCTGCCACCCATGTCGCTTACCATCATTAACCTTAATCTTTCCGGTCAGTTTATGACGGATATGACCGTTTCGATGTTTGGCGGCCTGATCCTTGCTTTCCCGATTATCATTTTCCAGCTGTGGCAGTTTGTAATGCCGGCTTTATATATTACCGAACGTCGCTATGCACGCCAGGCGGTGTTTGTAATGTCCATCCTGTTTATGATTGGAGTACTTTTCAGCTATTACTTTATGGTGCCGTGGACACTTAATTTCCTGGGAACTTACCAGGTAAGTACGTCAGTTGCAAACCAGATTTCTTTAGCATCCTACATCAGTACTGTTACCACTACAATTCTTTCGGTGGGAGTAGTTTTCGAATTGCCGGTGGTAGTTTATGTGCTGTCGAAAATAGGAATTATTACACCGGAGTTCCTTAAAAAGAACCGGAAATATTCGTTTGTTATTATCCTTATTGTAGCTGCAATTATTACACCTCCCGATGTTTTCAGCCAGATGATGGTGACCATTCCTTTATATAGTTTGTACGAAATAAGTATCCTGGTATCAAAAAGGGTTTCCCCAAAACCTGATCCCGACCTGGTGGATGACGACGAAGAAGAATAATTAATAGACTACTGAAACGTCCATTAATTTTACATACAATTCTTTTTCAGACAGTTAGCACATGGTTAGATGCTGCTTTTAAAACTTTTATAAGTTTTTCAGCTGCATTTTTTTCGAAGAAAAACCAACCCTACTACATTCCCATACAAGTATCCGGAAATTGATTTCCGACAATTGTATTTTCCACTTGTAACCTCATACCAACCCCTGCGTCATAGATGCAAACAATAAATTTTAATACTTAGAAATCATGGAAAAGAATAAGCGTTTGTATCGTTCAGCTAAGAGCAAAGTGTTTGGGGGTGTCGCCGGTGGTATAGCCGAGTATTTCGACATCGATCCGATAATCATCAGGTTGTTATTTGTAATCATAGCTTTTGCCGGGGGCGGAGGTGCCATAGTATACCTGATATTGTGGGTAGCATTGCCACTGGAGCCAATTATGCCGTTTACAATGAATATGGGTTCGGGCGAACCGTTTAACGCCGAAAGCCAGGGTGAAAAAACGGGCGCCGAAACTAATCCGGGTGCTTCCAATCCTTTTAACATTCCGGTAAAACCCGAAAACCGCAATGGCCTGATCGGCGGCATAGTTCTTATTACACTGGGGATGATTTTCTTCGCTAACAGGTTTATCCCCAATATCAATTTCCATAATGTCTGGCCTCTCGTTCTGGTTGTTATTGGTGGCGTGCTTATTGCTACCAGTCTGGCAGAGCGTAAAAACGGCAATAATCAATAATGTGAGGACAGCAGTGTAAATTAAACCATTTTTCAAAACAAATAAAAACCGAATACTATGAGCTACCGTAAAATATTCTGGGGAATTCTGTTAGTGATAATAGGCATCCTTTTTATCCTGAAAAACACAGGAGTGTTCTTTTTCACATGGCATTCAATGTGGCACCTGTGGCCGGTAATACTGATTCTTTGGGGGATTTCGATTATTCCGATCAAAGATTGGATCAAACTGGTACTTTCGCTGGTAACAGTAGTGGTTACGTTTATTGCCATTCAGCAATATGGTCCCAAGGATGACCATAATTGGAAATTCGATTGGAACGACAACGGTCGCGAATTCAACCGCGACAACGAAAATGAAGACGATTCGTCCAGTACTTATAACAATGTTATGTCCGAAGATTTTGATTCACTTACCAAATATGCTGAGCTTAAACTCAATATAGGTGTTGGGAATTTTACTATCAAGGATACTTCGTACAAACTCATCGAAGTGAAACACGATAACGATAATGCCAATTATTCGATGACGGCAAAGGCAGAAGACAGCCTTACCACCATTGAGCTTTCGCTGGATAAAGGCGAGTATAACAATGGCAATATCAAAAATAATGTGAATATGAAACTGAACCCAAACCCGATCTGGGATCTGGATCTCAACGTTGGGGCCGCCGAAGTGAACTTTGATTTCTCCGGATTTAAAACACGCAACCTCAAGATACAAGGCGGTGCTTCGGATATCGAACTGAAATTAGGTGCCGCACTTCCGTTAAGCGATGTTAAAATTGAGGCAGGTGCCGCATCTATCACGCTAAGAGTGCCCGAAAGTGCCGGTTGTGAAATTATATCAAACACCTTCCTTTCCAGCAAGGACTTTAAAGGCTTCACCAAAATAGGACAACAGCAATACCAGACACCTAATTATGCTACCAGCAAAAATAAAATCAATATTAACCTGCAGGCAGGAGTGGCAAGGGTGGATGTAATTAGGTATTAGGGGGTTAGGCTGTTGGGCTGTTAGGGGAGATAAAATCAGGATTTTCAAATTACAACTCATCTCTCATATCTTATAACTCATCACTCAAAACTCATCTCTTTAAACTTACATTCCCTTTCCAGGAATTCACTTAAAAGATAACATAACTCTTCCGGGGCATCAGCATGAACCCAATGCGATGCCCCGGAAATTGTTTTTATGACCGCTTCTGGGAACAGGCTTGTAATCAGAGTGATGTCTTCATCGGGAACGTAATCGGACTTGCCGCCACGAATGAATAAAGTTGGCCCTTTGTATTGATTTTCGCTCCTGATTCCGTCAAAAAGCAGATCCATACTTTGATTTATAGCATCCAGGTTCAGCCGCCAGGCTAATTTGCCATGAATTTTATAATACAGGTTTTTCATGATAAACATCCGTACACGGGGATCTGTAATCCGTAAATTCAGAATCTTTTCTACTTCCCCACGGGTTGCCGTATTTTCGAGATCAATGTTCAGCATTTGACTGATTACCTGGGTATGGGTAATCCGTTCAGGATATTTACGGGGACTGATGTCGACAACCACTAATTTCTTCACTTTTTCAGGATTCTCGAGTGCGTAGGTCATGGCAACTTTGCCGCCCATCGAATGTCCGATCAGTATCGGGTTTTCAATTTCGTGATCTTCGATAAACTCAGCCAGGTCATCGGCCATGGCAGGAAAACTATGAATGGAAGTGTGGGGAGACTGACCATGATTACGCTGATCGGGGATATATACGTGAAACTGATCGGCAATGCGCCGCCCAACGGTGACCCAGTTATCGCTCTGTCCAAAGAGGCCGTGCAAAATAATGGCAGGTTGTCCCTGCCCAAATTCACGAAAAAAAAGTTTCATATAAATTTCGGAGAACCGGCTTTACTTAATTAGTCTGGAACTGTAACCCACTACTTTGTTGTCCATAAAAGTAGGTATCAGTATCATGTTTCTTGAAGCGATCACACCGAAATCGGCGGCATTAACTTTTTCAGCAGAGGTATTAAGCAGCAATTCCGGTTCCTGGTTTTTGCCGGCAATAAAAACGGAGCCTTTCCAATCGCTGTAAATGAATTTATCATCCGATGTCACAAAAAGGCCGTCAACACCACCGGTGTCAGGGATCCAAATAACAGCTTCCCCACTGTTGAGGTCAGCCTTTACTATGTTTCCTGAAGCGCCAATAAATAGTGCGTTATCAGTCATGCACAAGCCATTGGAGCCTTTGAACATGGGCCCCTGTTGCCACAAGCTCACTTTCCCGTCTGACAATGTGTACACCTGTCCGTTGCCGGAATCGGTGATAAAAACTTTACCGGTTTTAGTGTCTATTGCGATGTCATTCAGGAATTTAGACCCGGCCACCGGGTATCGTTTCACTATTGCAGCGGTATTAATATCAATTTCAACCACTTCATCAATATTTGTGACAAAAAGATGATTTTTAAGAAGGCCCATGCCTTTGGGGGCATCCAGTCCAGTTACCCAATCCGCTTTTAGTATTTTCCCTTCCGGTGAAAGTGTTGAAATAAACCCGGATTTGTCTTTTTCCGAAGGATTCCCATCTATATTCGAAACGTAAACAATACCTGAAGTTGGGTCGTATAAAACCGATTCAGGAATTTTCAGGCCCGGGAGAGTTTCCCATAGTTTCGTAAGCGCGGTTGCCGGCTGGGCATGCTGCGAAAATGTCGATAAGGCAGTCAGCAGTATAATTGTAAAAATTGCAATAGTTTTCATCTCTGGCTTCGTTTATTTTGTAATACGTTCATCAATCACTTCCCCGTCGCGATAAGCAACTGCTTTTAACAATTTCCCGTTTTCGTCCCAAAACTGCCACACGCCATCTTCGAATCCCAATTTAAAAATTCCTTCTTTCATCTTCTGCCCGTTCGGGTGGTAATACGTCCAGGGGCCTGTTTCGCGGCAGTCGGAATAGGAGCCCTGGTATTCTATTTTTCCATCGTGATAATAATGGGTTGACAGGCCATTCATCAAACCGCCTTTATATATTTTTTCATACTCGAGGCCTCCTTCGATATAATAAAACTTATATGATCCGTTGAATTCGCCATCGCGATAGGTGATTTCCATCATGGGCTTACCGTCAGGAAACCAGGTTGATTCCAAGCCATTTTCT
Source organism: Bacteroidota bacterium (assembly GCA_037142075.1). GTDB lineage: Bacteria > Bacteroidota > Bacteroidia > Bacteroidales > UBA4417 > UBA4417. Next base: position 39,767 of record JBAXBJ010000004.1, on the reverse strand, counting down.
TTGCCATTCAGGTAGTGAGCCTCAATTTGTTTTTTGCCTGATGGAAACAAGGAAACAACGGTTCCGGTATAGGGCGTTTTTTCGCCTTTCAGGTATAGTAGCCCGTTTCGCTCCTCCGTCTGTTTGGGTTCAACACTGTTCTGAGCCGAAATGGCAATGGAATAAACGAAGAGAAACAGGATCAAAATGTATTTTATCATAATGCTATTGAGTTAACTGTTTAAGAATTATTAATTGATTCAAGCCATCTAAATATCTGCTTTCAGTGTTCATTTGGATAAAATGCAAAGAAATTCATAGAGATTAACGTTACTCTAAAACGAAGAATTATATAATCTAATAACTTCAAGGATATTCTCATTTTTGTATATCCTATTCATAACTTTTTTATATATTTCATCATTATCTTCAACAAGAGGTGAAAAAGAAGTTTTAAATGATAGAATGGATATTAGAGTGTAGGTGTCTCCCTTTTTTACCAAATCCCTGTATTCAATTGACCAATCGTAAGAATTTCTATAAACGTATCTATATAAAGAAAGCCGTCCTTCAGCTAAATTTTCGACAAAAATATTTTCTTTTTTAAAAGTAATAGCTCTGAAGAACATGTTACCATAGGTTGGGTTTTTAATGCAAAATCCTCTAATTTGATTTGCTTTGAAAACTTTTAAACTATCAAGCTCAAAAATACGTACAAAATATTTACATGAAATATTGTCAATAATATCATTGTAATAAGGATTCTCTGCTACATCTATTTTACATGAAATAGTATCACTATCATTTGTGTAATATTCACCGGGATATTTCTTTGAATAAGATTTAAAAACAAAAAAACACAATACAATAATTAATAAATATTTAAGCGATAAGAATTGGGGATGTTTAAGGGTCGTCATAGTAAATACTTGTTTATTTTTAATAAAAATAATCTATCAAAAAATGACACAACGCTACTGCAACTGTAGCAAATACAAATGTATCGTTTTTTCCAGGCCAAGGTACAAAGCTTCGCTTACTAAGGCATGACCAATGGAAACTTCCTTGATTTCAGGGATGTTCCGAACCAGGTACCATAGATTATTCAGATCGAGGTCGTGCCCGGCATTGATTCCCAAGCCGTTTTGAATGGCAATCCTTGAAGCTTCCACATAGGGTGCAATAGCCATAATACGATCAAGCGGGTAGTTGTGAGCATAGGCTTCTGTATAAAGTTCGATACGGTCGGTTCCGGTTTCGGCAGCGCAGGATACCATTTCGGTAATCGGATCGACAAAAATGGAAGTCCGGATGCCATGTGATTTAAACTCTGAAACAATCTCCGTTAAGAACGATTTGTTTTTTTTAGTGTCCCAGCCTGCATTGGAAGTAATCACATCGTGCGAATCGGGAACCAGGGTTACCTGAGCAGGTTTAACCTCAAGCACCAGATCGATAAATTGTTGAACAGGATTCCCTTCGATGTTAAATTCTGTTTTAATCAGGGGGTATATTTCATACACATCGCTATACCGGATATGGCGTTCGTCGGGACGGGGATGAACGGTTATGCCCTGCGCGCCGAATAATTCGCAATCGATGGCTGCTTTAAGCACATCAGGCATATTTCCGCCCCGGGCGTTACGAATTGTAGCTATTTTATTAATATTTACACTTAACTTTGTCATCACCAATTTTTATGCTGCAAAATTACAAAACAGCAGGCTTGGTTTTACAGCTTGAGGCACGATATTTGAGCCTACTAAAATATGATAGCAAAAGAACTTATATCAGGCGATGTGCTGCCACTTAAAACTTCCGATACAGGGCTTACGACCTTGCATTGGTTCGATGAGTTCAAGGTATCGCACCTTCCGGTTGTCAGCGATTCGCAGTTACTGGGGCTCGTTTCGGAGGCTGATATTTATGCCGAAGGTTCTTTCGAAGAGCCGATCTGGAGCCTGCAGCTTCAGTTGCAGAACATTTCGATACTGCAATCGAAGCATATTTACGAAGCCATGAAGCTTTTTGCCGACTATAAGCTCACCACCTTGCCGGTGGTTGACGAAAAAGGGACCTACCTTGGTGTAATAACCCTCGCCGATATTGTCGAAAAAATGGCTGCCACTGCCGCTGTCAGCAACCCGGGGGGAATCTTGGTTCTCGATCTGAATGCAAACGATTTTTCGATGGTCGAAATCTCAAGAATCATTGAAGATAACGATGCTAAAATGCTGAGCTTTTATGTGACTTCGCCCATTGATTCGACCCGCCTGGAGCTTACATTGAAACTTAATAAAATTGATATTCAGCCTGTTATACAATCGTTTTTACGCCATAATTATACGATCAAAGCATCGTTTTTCGAAAGCGATTATTTCGACAACCTTCGCGAACGCTACGATCTCCTGATGACCTATTTAAACGTCTGATCCCGATTCATGTTTTTTCGATTCTTAAAACCGTCAGTTTATGCAGTACCGGTAATGGTTTTGCTTAATCTGATGTTTTTCAGTTTAGTGCCGGTTACAGCCCGGACAAACGAAATTGAGAAAAAGGTCATTGTAAATTCAATAGAGCTGTCGGGGAATAAAAAAACACTGGATTATGTTGTTTTTCGTGAGCTACAGTTTGCTGCGAACGATACTATTTCGATGTCGGAATTCGGCATAATGGTTTACCAATCGCGGTTAAACCTGCTGAATACTTCGCTTTTTAATTTTGTAACCATCGATACTGTTATTAAAATAAGTGCAGAGGCTATACCAAGAGTAAATGTAAAAATAGAACTACTCGAACGCTGGTATATCTGGCCCGTTCCAATCATTAAAATCACAGATCGCAATTTTAATGCATGGTGGCAAACGCGCGATTTTACCCGCATCAATTATGGCGTTGATGTGAAATGGTACAATTTCACCGGTCGAATGGACGAGTTGGATGCTGTTATTCAGTTTGGAAAAAATCATCAGTTCAGCTTAGCTTATCTTAATCCCTATATCGACAAAAACAAGCATCTTGGATTGGGATTTGAGGCCGGATATAAAAAAAACCGGGAAACCGGGTACATGACCAGGGATGATAAACTTGTCTTTGTATTCGTGACTGATGGTTTATCCACCGAGAACTATTTTGTTGCCAAAACATCGTACCGTAACTCTATTTTTACTTCACACAATTTTGACATCGGATACCGGAATCTTTCCTTCAGCGATTCGCTGCTGGCTCTAAACAGTGATTACAGTTACCCGGATGTCAATCAACCTTCATTTTTGTTCGTTTATTACAGGCTCAAAATCGACCATCGCGATATTAAATATTACCCGCTTAAAGGCTGGTATATCGATCTGGAGCTGAACAAATCGGGACTGGGCTTCGCTTTTGAGAAACCGGTAAATGTAGCCTGGGCAAAAACAACTACAAGGCTGTATTCGCAATTGGCTTCGCGCTGGTATACCGGGATTTCATTCATAGGAAAAGTTTCGTCAGGCACATGGCAGCCCTACTTTTTAATGCAGGGACTGGGCTATAACCGCGATTATGTGCGTGGTTACCAGTATTATGTAATTGATGGCAAACATTTTGGTATTGTTCGTTCAAACGCAAAATTTGCCCTCGTGCCCGAACGAACCCGGAATATTGGCTTTATCCCGACACCAAAATTCGGACGCATTCACTACGCCTTATACATAACGGCTTTCGCTGATGCAGGATATGTGTGGCAGCCACAATGGATTGGGTTAAATAATAATGTCCTTCCACAAACCTGGCTTGCCGGTGCAGGACTTGGACTCGACCTGGTAACATATTACGACAAAGTAGTCAGGATTGAATATGCCATTAACAGATCGGGAGAAAGTGGTATCTTTATTCACTTTATAGCAGGAATCTAAGAGATTACGTAAGTTTCAGATTTATGGCTGTGGATGAAGATTTTTGCTTTTACGAGGGGTGAGGGGCGACATGGAGTGAGGCAATCTGGAGCAATAAGGCTATTAATTCAAAGGGATAGCTTGGGCTTTCTTCAAGAAAAAGGCTCAGTTTCCCCAAATTTATACAATATCTGAAGCAAATCTGCCTGCAATAACAGGCATTCAACAGGGGTGTAAACCGTATAAAATCATAAAAAGTGAGAATAGCAATATTTGGTAAAGCATTTAATCCCGACCACCTTGAGTACTTTCGAATTCTTACCGAAACACTCGAAAGCAGGGGCTCTAAACTGATCATTTGGAAACCTTTCCATGATTTTTTGAAAGATAAAATTGCTTTCCGGCAGGATGTGGAAATTTTTAGCAATCATGCTGAACTTAAAGGTCATGCTGATTTGCTTTTTTCGGTTGGCGGCGATGGAACTATGCTCGATGCTGTAAGGCAGGTGCGCGATTCAGGCATTCCCATTGTCGGAATCAATTTGGGGCGGATGGGCTTTTTGTCGAGCATTCCGCGCAACGAAATCATTCCTGCAGTTGATGATATTATCGAAAAACGCTATCGTATTGTAAAGCGGACCCTGATTTGCCTGCAATCCCCGGCAAACTTATTCAGCGATTTTAATTATGCCTTTAATGAGCTTTCTATCAACAAAAAAGAAAATTCGTCGCTGGTAGTTGTGCATGTGTGGGTCAACGACCAACAGTTACACTCCTACTGGGCCGATGGGCTGATTGTCGCAACTCCAACCGGATCAACGGCTTACTCTTTGAGTTGCGGAGGTCCAATTATTACACCCGACTCAAGTAATTTTGTTATTACACCTATCGCTCCACACAATTTATCCGTACGTCCCGTCGTTATTCCCGACAGCAGCCTCATACGCATCAGGATTGACAGCCGCGAACAGCAGGCTTTGCTTGGCCTCGATTCGCAGTCTACTCTCATTTCTCCTGAAAACGAACTGGTTGTGGGTAAAGCCGGATTCGAAATAAACCTGGTTCAACGACTGAATGAAAACTTTTTTTCAACAATACGGGCAAAACTTAACTGGGGATCTGACATTCGCAATTAATGTTCATTCCCGGTTAAATACTGATTGCTTTCCTGCCGCTTACCCAAGGGCTTCATGACCTGGCTGCAAATGTTCAATTTTTAAAAATGAATATTGTGTGTTCCCTATTAATTTATGAAGTGGTTATTGTATGTTGAAGCATGACTCGTGTATCGAACTGATAAAACAGGTTTCGATTTTCCCGCATTTCCTGTTTCAGGTTGTGTATTCTTTAAACGGCCAATAAGCTGAAAACCAAAATCATAGCATCCAACAATACTATGCGCACCGCATCAATAAAAAAACTACCTTTGCACCCTTCAAAAAATATGCGTAAAACCAGTCTTTTATTCTTCTCTATGGTGCTTTTTGCGTCTCTCACTTTTGCCCAGAAATCAGGCGATCTGGGATTATTGGGTGGCGTGACGTATTACATTGGAGATCTGAATCCGGCCATGCCTTTCCGAATGTCGAAGCCGGCATACGGGATCATGTACAGGCAGAATTTCACCACGCGGATATCGCTGAGGGCACATGGTTTATACGGAGCTGTGGCCGGCGACGATGCAGTGAGCAAAGCCAACCCTGACCGCAACCTTAATTTTGAGTCAACTGTTACCGAGGCCGGTTTGCAACTTGAAATTAATTTTTTTGAATACTTTATCGGTAGCAAGGCGCATCCGATTACACCCTATTTGTTTGGAGGTGCTGCCGGAACTTTTTTTAAACCTTACGGAAATGTGCAGGGAGCGAATGTCGAACTGCAACCATTAACCACGGAGGGCCAGGGAAAACCGTATAACCTTTATACGATCAGTACACTTTTCGGACTCGGAGTTAAATACAGCGTAAACAAACTGATAGGAGTCGGAGCCGAGTGGGGAATGCGTAAAACACGCACCGATTACCTCGATGACATAAGTAAAACATACTACCTCGACCTGGCCGGAACCGCACCGGGTGCTGCAACCCAAAAAGAAATTGCCTCGGATCCTACGCTTTCGCACAACGCGGGAATGCAACGAGGGAACTCCCGCGATACCGATTGGTATTCATTTGCCGGGGTATCGGTAACTGTGAAAATAAGAATGCTGAAGCATGAGAGCTGCCTTGACCATCAACGTGAAGGCTACTAGTCATTTACGGGTATAATAATCAGGCTCAGGCACATTAAGAATAATTAACAAAAGGGGCAATGGCTGTAAACAGCAAAAGCCTAAATTTGTCGGAAATGATGGAGAAAGAAAATCTGATCGACACTATTGATAAATGCCGGCTCCCAAAGCACATCGCTATCATCATGGATGGCAATGGCAGATGGGCACAGCAACGTGGCGAACAACGTGTTTTTGGCCATCACAACGGGGTACAAGCTGTTCGCGAAACGGCAGAAGCTGCAGCCGAACTGGGGGTAAAATTTATCACTTTGTATGCTTTCTCAACCGAGAACTGGAACCGGCCAAAAGAAGAAGTTGACGCTTTAATGCAACTTCTGGTAATTACCATCAATGGTGAGATTAAAACGCTGAATGATAATAACATCAGGCTAAGAGTCATAGGAAATGTGCAAGACCTTACCCCACAGGTAAAAAAGGAACTCGAAGAAGCCATGGAAAAAACTGCCGGTAATACGCGCATGGATTTATTCCTGGCATTGAGTTACAGCGGCCGATGGGAAATTGTGGATGCCATTAAAAAGATAGCGGCGGAGGTTAAAGAAGGGAAACTGGATCCGGAACAGATCACTGAAAAAATGGTTTCGGATCATATGAATGCCCCTGACCTCCCTGATCCTGAGATTCTTATTCGCACCAGCGGTGAATACCGTACCAGTAATTTCCTGATGTGGCAGACCGCTTATACCGAGTTGTTTTTTTCGCCTAAACTTTGGCCCGATTTCCGTAAAGAGGATCTGTACGAAGCTATTATTGATTTCCAACACCGCGAGAGGCGTTTTGGTAAAACAAGTGAACAAATTATAAATTGCAAAGGATGACACTGAGGCACTATACATTACTATTATTTCTTCTTTCAATCCTCTCAATGCCTTTAATGGCACAAGTTTCGATAGATGACGAAGTTCCCGATATCAATTACACCCTCCCGCATAAATACACAATTGGTGGTATTACGGTTACGGGCGTTCAATACCTCAACAGTTCAGTACTGATATCCTTATCAGGATTGCAGGTAGGCGACAAAATTGACATTCCAGGCGAAAAAATCCGCTCAGCTATGGATAAGTTGTGGCAACAAGGACTTTTTGGAGACGTTAAAATAGTAGCGACCAAGGTTCAGGGTGAGCAGATTTTTCTCGAAATACGCCTGGCAGAAAGACCCAGGTTATCAAAATTCAGTTTCGGGGGTGTTCGTAAAGGTGAAGCCGACGACCTGCGCGAAAAAATAAAAATATCAAAAGGCGATGTGGTCACTGATAATATGCTGACCAAAATGCGGAATACAATCCTGAAGCACTATATAGGGAAAGGTTATTTTAATGCCAAAGTGACCATTGCCCAAGTAAAAGATACCATGGTATTGAATAATGTTGCCCTCAATATTAACATTGACAAAGGCGGGCGAGTAAAAATTGAGAAGATTAATATTCTGGGCAATAAAAATCTGAGCGAGCTTACCCTGAAATCAGCATTAAAAAAGACCAAAGAGCAGGGTTCGTACAAGCCGTTGTTTGCTCTTCAGGAGTCATTTTTCGGGTTTTTCGGCCACCTGTTTACCAAAGATTTGAAAAATTATAAGTCTTATGTTCAGGAAGTTGCGAATAAAAATTTAAAATTCAGAATCTTTAAATCTTCTAAATTTATCGAAAGCGATTACGAAGAGGATAAATTGGCGGTTGTAAAGAAACTTTATGAAAATGGCTACCGGGATGCTTCCTTTCTCAAAGATTCCATATACAAAACCGGAAGAAACAGCATAACAATTGACATTTATGTATACGAAGGCGATAAATACTATTACCGCAATATTTCATTCGTAGGAAACACCAAATTTACCTCAACCGAATTAGGCCTTTTATTAGGCATACGCAAAGGCGATGTTTACAACCAGGAACAGTTGGATGCCTCGCTGCAGTTCAATCCAAACGGTATCGACTTGATGAGTTTGTTCGTTGATGATGGTTACCTTACCTGCACTATCGAACCGATTGAAGTAAGAGTTGAAAACGACTCAATTGATTTACAGATACGTATTCGCGAAGGCCGGCAAATGAATGTGAACAGGGTATCGGTGGCAGGTAATACGCGTACCAATGATAAAGTAATCATCCGGGAATTGTATTCGCGGCCTGGCCAGCTCTTTAGCCGTTCCGATATTTTACGCAGCCGTACTTCGCTTGCCCAGCTTAAGTATTTCGACCAGGAGAAAATTGATATTCAAACGCCAAATATTGACCCTACAAACGGAACTGTAGATGTGGCCTATAAAGTGGAGGAAACTTCGTCCGATCAGCTTGAGCTCTCCGGAGGTTGGGGGTATGGCCGGCTTATTGGAACGCTTGGTGTTTCGTTCAACAATTTTTCGGCACGTAACTTCTTTCAGAAAGGTGCCTGGAAACCAATCCCGTCGGGCGACGGGCAAAAACTCTCCCTGCGACTGCAATCGTATGGAAAAGGTTATGTGAGTGCAAGTGCTTCGTTTACCGAACCCTGGCTTGGAGGTAAAAAACCGAATCAATTGAGTGTCTCCACCTATCTTTCCGCCTATAATAATGGATTGGCTAAAACAAGTACCTCTTATTACTCCTATAATATCACAGGATTATCGTTTGCCTTTAGCCGCAGGTTAAAATGGCCCGACAACTATTTTAACCTCTCGCAAACTATTAGCCTTCAGCATTATAACCTACAAAATTACCCGTTATTTGGTCAGAAATCGAGTGGATTGTACCAGAGTTACTCCTATACAGTTGGATTAGGTCGTTATTCGACGGATGCTCCCGTGTATGCCCGTGCCGGCTCGGAACTTAATATGTCGCTCGAACTCACACCACCATACTCGTTAATAGCTCCCGATTGGTTTGCAGCAAAATCAGAAGAAGATAAGTACCGCCTGATTGAATATCATCAATTTAAATTGAGTGGTGCTTTCTACCAGCAAATCGTGGGCGATCTGGTACTTATGGCCCGCACGAAAATGGCTTTCCTGGGTAAATACAGCAATGATATTGAAGTTACACCTTTTAATCGCTTTTATATGGGTGGCGATGGTATGTCGGGGTCCTCAGCCATCGATGGTCGTCAGCTTATCGGTTTCAGGGGATACGCCAATGAAAGCCTCACCCCTCCTCCGAGTAAATCGTCGAAAGCCACAGGAGGTGTTATTTATAGTAAAAGCACACTCGAACTTCGCTATCCCTTGTCGCTCAACCCCAACTCAACCATTTTCGGACTTGTATTTGTTGAAGCAGGTAACGACTGGGGAAGTTTCAGCGATTATACTCCATTCGATGTTCGCCGGTCGGCCGGTGTAGGTGTCAGGGTATTCCTGCCTATGTTCGGACTTCTTGGCCTCGACTGGGGATATGGTTTCGATGAGATAAAAGGTTTACCTAATGCCAACCAGGGGCAATTCCATTTTTCAATGAATTCGTCTATTGATTAATCGTTTTGGCAGGTTTTTTGATATCCAGGTAACAACTAAAGTAAATACCAAATGTTAAATTTAGAAGGAAATACTATGAAAAAAATCTTTTTGATTGTAGCCATCTTTTGTGTTTTTGGGTTTGGGGTCAGTGCCCAGAAGTATGCTTTTGTGAATACGGATTATATACTTGACAATATTCCTGAGTATGCCGACTCGCAAACGCAGCTCGACGAGCTTTCGATTCAATGGCAAAAGGAGATAGAAGTAAAATTTACCGAAATTGATAAAATGTATAAGAACTTTCAGAACGAAGCCGTGCTTCTGCCTGAAGATATGAAGAAAAAGCGTGAAGACGATATCCTTAAGAAAGAAAAAGAAGCCAAAGATTTGCAGAAAAAACGTTTTGGTAAAGATGGCGACTTGTTTAAAAAACGACAGGAACTCGTAAAACCTATACAGGAAAAGGTGTACAATGCAATCGACGAAATTTCTTCAGCCGAAAATTATGCCGTTGTATTCGATAAAGCCAATAATGCCACACTTATTTATACCAATCCGAAGTACGATATCAGCGAGCAGGTTCTCGATAAACTGGGATACACCTACAAACCTCAGCAACCTGCCAAAAGCAAAAAATAACACTCAGGTGCTTAGCGTATTGCCTTTTTACTACCTTTGCGCCTCATTTAATCTGAAAACAAATTAATCCTATAATTAAAAATGATGAAGAACCTCTTGAAAGTTTTAGCAATTGTTGTACTGGTTGCGGTTGCAACAACTACCCATGCTCAGAAAGCCACAAAAATAGGTCATATTGACTTTGGTAAAGTTCTGGAATTAATGCCCGGTCAGGATACCGTTAAAGTTGTAATGGAAAAATATGTTCAGGGTCTTCAGGGCGAATTGCAGACCATGCAGGCAGAATTGGAACAAAAAGGTTCTGATTATCAAAAAAATGCTGCTACCATGTCGAGCATAATCAAAGCTACCAAGGAAAAGGAAATTACGGATCTTCAGGGACGCATCGAAGCTTTTCAACAATCAGCTCAACAAGATCTTCAGGCTAAACAGGCTGAGTTGATCAAACCTTTCGTTGATAAAGCAAAACAGGCTATTAAAGATGTAGCTAAAGAAGGCGGCTTCTCATACATAATGAATGCTGTTGAGGATATACTTCTATACTCCGAAGGTGGCGAAGATGTTGGCCCTCTTGTTAAGAAAAAATTAGGGATAACTCAATAAGTCCCAAAATTTACATTTTCGCAGAACTCCGGCTTTGTCCGGAGTTTTTTTGTGTTCTACTTTTGGTTATTCCAATGCACTGGTGCAAGACTTTTGTGAATACCTGGGTACAAAAACAGGCTTTCTGGTCTTCTTTTTTGTTTGGAAATCAGTTGTTTGGAAGATCGTGGAGTGTATACTTAACTGTTTGCAGCGCTTATAACCGCATCAGCACAACTCTCTTTCAATTCAATGGGTTATTTGATTCAACCTGAGTGCATTTCGCGATTCAGCAGTATTACGGCAGCGAAGTCTTTCATAGTAAAAAATTTTGGGCAGCAGATTGAAAATCTGCAACTCGTTATGACGGGATTGCAAATCCCGTCAAGCCATGAATACCCTGCGGGATTTGTAATTCCGAAAAATCAAAAGCTCAACAGAAGTTGTACTGTTGAGCTTTTTTGCAATTCAAAATACACAGGTTTGCCTGTGTCTGTCGCACAACCCGGCTGGATTAGCAATGACCAGCAAAAAAAATCAGATCAAATCCGCGTGTGAACGTGGTTTTGATCTGATTCGCAAATGAACTTTTATTTTATTACTCTAAGCCTACTTTATAATTATCAGTTTTGTAACCAACATTTCGGTATCCGTTTTTATTTTCACAAAGTAAGTGCCTTGCGGCGACTTGCTCAAGTCGAAATGGTATTCGGATTCGCCTTTGCATTGACGGTTTGTAACAACAGCGCCTGTTGCGTCGGAAATGGTAACCTGCATGGAAGGATATTTTGATTTATCCACAACAATGTTGAACAGACCTTTTGCAGGGTTAGGATAGATACTTAATCCCTTAGCCCCGTCTTCGGGAACTGATGCTGTTTCCTGCCCCTGTATAAGCGTAACAACCTGCGTGCTCACGCCTGCCGCATGTACCGAAATTTTGGCAGTACGATTTTTCTTATTCGGATTCCATGGATAAACGGCTGTAATAACGCCATTACCAGATCCGGATGCTGTAACCACGCACCAGGCAGAGTCAGCGGAAGCTGTCCAATCCGTGTTCGAAGTCACTGCAAAATCAACCGATCCGTTATAGGCATTTACATTTATTACATTTGGCGTTACAGCAACCATAGGTGCAGCTCCGGCCTGGGTAACGGTAACAATAACAGAAGACAGACCGTTTACCGTAACCGAAATATGGGCAACCCTCGGTTGTAGCGATAAATTTTGGGCATACGTTGCAGAGATTGTTCCAGCACCTGTTCCTGCCTGGTTCACCACACACCATGTTTTATCGCTGCTTACGATCCAATCGGCATTGGATGTAACCGTAAAAGGTGTAACGCCCGAAGGATCAGTAACATTCTGGTTAGGAGGAGTAACCGCAAGCAGTGGTGCAGCTCCGGCCTGGGTAACAGTTACAATAACGGAGGAAAGGCCGTTAACTGTCACCGAAATATGTGCAACTCTTGCAAAAACAGTAAGGTTTTGCTGATACCCGGCAGTAATGGTTCCGTTGTGCGATCCGGATAAGTTTACAGTACACCACGGTTGGTCGCTGCTGACAATCCAATCGGTATTGGAAGTGACTGTAAAAGCCGTGTTTCCTAAAGGATCAGCAACATTCTGGTTGGGTGGTGTAACCGCGAGTAAAGGTGCGGCACCAGCCTGGGTGAGTGTTATTTGTTGCGCAGGCAGACCGGTAACAGTAATGGTGATATGCGCAATCCGTGCATTTACCGAAAAATTCTCCTCGTAAATGGCCAATACCGAAGTATTCCCGGTACCGGAAGCAGCTAATGTACACCAGCTTTGATCGCTCGAAGTCGTCCAGGCGGTATTCGAATAAATATTGAAAGGAGCGTTCCCTGATGGGGATGTAACATTTATGTTTAAAGGTTCAACCGAAAGCGTTGGTTGAAATAAGGTTGTGGCGTTTACATCAATGCCGGATGAATATCTTGTTTCGGCATTGAAGGAAAATGCTTTGTAATAATACTTTGTAGAAGAAGCCAGACCCGTATGATTGAAAACTGTTGCACTTCCTTTTGCGAGAACAGTTCCTCCGCCCGGAATAACTGTACCAACTGTATATGAAGTACCATTAACCGGAGTGCCGAAAACACCATCGGGCGACCAGGCAAGCAGTACATCATTGTTATCTGTATTTTTCGACCAGTTAATGTCGATTTGGGAACTGCTAACCGGAGTTGCAGCTATCGAGGCAGGGTTTCCGGTAGGGATTGCTGTACAAGCCACACTTGCCGACCAGCCTTCCATGTTTATACTTGCATTGCTGTGAAACACAAATAATACAGCTCCTTCGTCGTTCGATGCAGTGATAGTCCCCGGCGAGTTTGTTCCGCAATACGTTCCGATGAGAGGAGCGAAAACGGTAGTTCCGTCAAAAATTTTCAAATAATCTTTATTACATGTAGTTTGAGCCTCAATGTTGAAACTTGTAAAAACAAACTGCAATTTACTGCCGGGAATGCCAGGCCGGAATAACAGGGTGTTGTTCTGGTTATCTCCATAATTGGCCGATGGTCCGCCTGCATCGAAGAAAGAACCGCTGCACATTGATACTGTTGCAGTTGTCATGTTAACATTATATCCAATTACGTTAACATAATCGGTTTTTGTTTCGGTCGAAATCCCGTTAACAGTCAACTTGATAGTTTTTGGACCGGTAGTGCTATAGGAAACGGTATGCGGTCCCTGGGTGGTAGCGGTAGCAGGTGAAGCATCTGTGCCAAAATCCCAAAGCCAGGAAGTAGCGCCGCAGGTGGAAGCATCGCTGAAGGTAGTATAATTATCAATAACCACCGTAGTTGCATTGGCTGCGAAATCTGCATTAGCTTCATTTACATGAATATAATCAGTTTTAGTGGTAGTATTGGATCCGCCGCCATTGGTTACCTTGAGTGCCACCGTATAAGTTCCATAAGCGTTGAAGATCACTTTTGGATTAATGGAAGTGCTGTCAGTACCGTCAGTATAGGTAACAAGATTTGGTGTAAAGTGCCATAAGTATTCAGTCGGATTGTTGGTTGATTGACTTATAAATGCTACAGTTGTACTACTAAGACATGGCAGCGTGTTACTAGCCGTAAAATCAGCAGTTGGAAAGATAGGACCGACCTGGAATGATGCTATTTTGGTCTTTCTTCCGCCCCCTTGAATATATTCTGTTGTAAACCAAAAAGTGGCGTCATCAGAAGGATCAACACATAATTGAGCATAATCGCCCCAGCGCTCGTAACCTGTTTGTGAAGCAGTTCCAAGGTGAATTGTATCCTCGGCAAAATCCATTACGCCAAGTGCATTTGCGTTTTCGGCAGAAGTTTGTCCGCAGAAACGGATACCAGGGTATACGGTTGTACTTGATATGGAATATCCCAGGCCTATTTCATGGTTTCCATTCATCATAATGCTACCCATCCAACGAGAATGAGCATCGGGCGCGTATGTGCCGGATTGGCGCACTGTCCAGTTTCCGGTAGTTTTGCGCAGTTCGTACCAGCGGACTCCGGCATGATCAGTATTGTCAACATCTACAGTATGGCAGCACATGAGCGTTTGGTATGAGCCAAAATTGCGGTATTGAGGCACATTCATGATCACCTGGGGTATGGCATCCAATTCCTGGCTGGTCCCTGGCTGTTTAATATTTGTCCAGTTATTACCAAAATTGCTATCGAAGGGTGGAACCTGGAGTTGTTGAACCCTGCTGAAGGTCGAAGCTGTTGTGTTAGCCCAGTTTACAACTAATTCATATATCCACAATTCATCATTTCCTCCTCCAAAAGCATCGTCGTGCATGGCGATATAAAGTCCGGGTGAGCCTGCCGGAGCAAAAGGACCGTCGTTGTCAACAGGAGGAACACACATAAAATTATCGATGGAACTCGGTCGGTTCGGGTTGTCAAAACCAACGAATTTCGGACTTGCTGCACCTGCTAATATCTGTGAACGCTCAAAAACGTAGGTATCCTTTCCGGAACTTTTATTAACACCCATGTAATACCCATCCTGCCATACACTGAATTTTGGGTAATCAGGGTTATTGTCGATGTCAAAAGAATAAGCATACCATGTACCTGTTGGATCGTTGGTGGTCGAAACGGCAACCATCATCACATCATTGGTATGCCCGATAGTAAATTCAGTAGCAAACCAGCGGTCAGCCTGCTCGTCGTACAGAACGATAGGGTCACCATCGTTGTAATTCGAACCGCTTACACCGTTAAACAGAAGGTTCATGTTAGTTGGGCCGGCAACTTTTACACCTGATTTGTTGTAAATAGCGTACGTGCAGTTGACCGTTTGCATAAAATGGTTAGGACCTGCCGTTCCATTGCAATCGGGAGGGAAATAAGGAGATGTTTGCCCATCGACATTTACAATAGGATTTGTATTGCTTGCCATGGATTTTCCCATGGTTTTCTGCCAAACAGCATCCGGTCCTTTCGGAAGAGCCACATCAGCAAACGGGTAATCTCTTACATTGAGTTTCTTGTTGAATTGTTTCTTTTCAGCTCTTTCCTTATGCAATTGCATCTCCTGGGGAGTGACAACAGGCAGATCCCTTAAGGGTTTGGTTTCACCTAAAAACACACCTGTTCCGGTTATTGAAGGGGAAACGGGAATGTCTTGCGCAACAAGTTGAGCAACGCCACCGCAAAAAGCGGCAATAAGCAGTAAAATTCTGATTTTCATGTTTTGGATTTAGATTTTAGCGTCTAATTTGATTGTGACCTGTCAGGAGACTTGTCAAAGATTCGAATACAAAAATAGTATATATTTTACAACAGTTTTCAAATATTTATAATATATTTATAATCAGTGTAATATGTGATTTAAAAGATTGATTTTCCCGGTATTTTCATCGTTTTTAATTGATAAAACGCATTATTTTTTCGGGTAGATATCGGGAACGGTTGAACAAATAAACCAATCCTTCGGATTTTAAGGTTGAGGTCGGGATTTGTTTGTTCACTGATACGTATATAATTGGCGGCAGCTCTGCTACAGATATTCAATCTCTATCGCCATATCTTTCGGAGCGGTATTATTTCCTCCAAAATAAGGGAAAAGGCGAAAACAAATTTTCGGATCCTTATGCATGTTGTCCATTTCAACCGCTATCTTATTAACGGTGATGGTGTATTTATCGCCCTTGCTTTCAATTTTTGCCTCGCAAATTTGCTCCACCGTCACAGAAGTAATGTAAAGAAAGGTAAACTTTGGGTCCACTTTCTTCTCATCATACGTATAACCATAAATTTTTATTGTACCGGCGACATCGAAATCGGGTACCCATGCCAGCCGCACTGAATTTTTATGAAGATTGAGACCAAAACCCATTCCTGTAAGTTTGTTCAGGTCATAGTCATCCGCATTCCTTGCCGGAGCCCAGTAGCAATCGGTATGAAATTTAAAGCGAACCGAAAATGTTTTAACATTACAACAAATGGCTCCCAGTCTTTCAAAAAGACCCTTGGAGGAATAATGGCTTCCTTTTTTGATCGAATATGATTTCATGTTTGTCATGGTTTTAGTTATCAACTATATGGATTGAGCTTATATTGCATGTAAACTAAGGGAATACTTATCAGATTACCGTTTTTTTAATTTTCCTTTTAAGAAGTTTCATTGCAGGTAAATTGAAATTTCACAAAACAGATAGGTCTATTTTCAATCATTTTAGTAAAGATAGTTTTAAAAAGAGTTTGGAATAACGTTTGTTTAGACTCAAATCTTCCCTTGTTACAAAGATAAACATTGCCTTCAAGAATAAAGTGCAATTTGTAAAAAATTAGTGCAGGTAATTATTTATGAATCCCTACATGGTCTTTGATTCAGTAAGTTATTGATAATAAACGCAATAATTAATATTTTGTGTCTTAGAAAAAAGGGGCACTTGGATTTGTTGATTTGCGAATACCAAATACTTTCAGGAAGGACTTTCTACGCTTGAAAAGAATCACCTAATTTTGAACCGGATTTTAATTACTAAAACTCTGTACCTTGAATTAAAGTTAAAAGATGGAAGCCCCTGCCTTTTGATTCTGAGATAGTTTTATCCATTTCAAGATTTACCTTTCAATTTTCCGAAATAAAATATGCCTGACAAAACTCCTTCATTAAGAAAAATCTGGGTCATTTCCTGGCCGATCATGATCAGCCTGCTGGCCCAGAACGTGGTAAATGTTACTGATACTGCATTTTTGGGGCATGTCGGCTCGGTTGAACTTGGGGCTTCTGCTATCGGCGGCTTATTCTATATTACCCTTTTCATGGTAGCGTACGGTTTTACAACAGGTGTGCAGATATTAATTGCGCGAAGGAATGGAGAAAAGGATTACCCTGCCATCGGTTCTATTTTCGAGAACGGCTTCTATTTCCTGGGGATTTCATCCGTAGTGATAACTACGTTTATTGTGTTGTTCGGAGCACAGGTACTGAAACCTTTTATCGCTTCGGAGGCCGTTTTCAACGCGAGTACCGTGTTTTTGAAGTATCGTATTTTTGGATTGTTTTTTGCGTCTTCGGCCTTGCTTTTCCGATCCTTCTACACGGGGATAGCTTTTACAAAATACATCAGTATCAGTGCTGCGATCATGGCCGGAATTAATATTATCCTGGCTTACGGGCTGATATTCGGCAGGTTGGGATTCCCCGAAATGGGTATCGCCGGTGCCGGTTTGGCCTCATCTATTTCCGAAGTTTGTGCGATGCTCTTCTTTTTCGCCATTACAGCACGAAAAGCACACCTGGCTAAATACAAGCTTTTTGCATTTGTGAAACCCGATTTTTCAATCATGAAAAGCACACTGAATGTTTCGCTATACATTATGATACAGTTTGTTCTGTCACATGCCGTGTGGTTTGGTTTTTTCCTGCTGATCGAAAAAATGGGCGAAACATCGCTGGCTGTTTCCAACATTATTCGCAGTATTTACATGTTGCTTATGATCCCGGCCTGGGCCATGAGTTCGGCAACCAGCAGCATCGTTAGCAATGCTATCGGCGAAGGATACCCCAAACAAGTAATTCCCATCGTCAAAAAAGTACTTATCCTAAGCATGGGAATTATGCTCGTGATTTCGTTACTGGCAGCACTAATACCGGGTTTTATGATATCGATCTATACCAACGACAGGAATCTTTTACAGATGTCGGTTGCTTCGTATTATATCATTCTTGGTGCAGTTTTCCTTTTTTCGGCCACCATCGTTCTGTTCAACGGAGTGCTGGGCACGGGCAATACACGCACCGGACTGGCACTGGAAGTTTCGACACTAAGCTTATACCTTGTATTTGCCTGGCTCCTGGCTGTCAAACTCCGCCAACCCATCGAAGTAGTTTGGTTATGCGAATATATGTACGCTATTGTGCTTGGGTCACTTTCGTGGATATATTTGAAGAAAGGAAAGTGGGAAGGCCGTGTTATTTAGGGTGAATTGCCCGGGTGAAGTGACAAGGCGATGGGGCGATGAGCGACAAGGCGAGTGTTTGGTAACCTTATTTTGCAATTTATGCGTTGTTTTTAAAGGTGAAAATAATGAGGGTCAATATTCCTGCTTCCCACTTTCGATCTTCGCACATTGACTTTCGACCTTCGACCTTTGACCTTCGACTTTCGACTTTCGACCTTTCCAATTAAAATATCTTCTTACTTATTGCAGTATAGATGGTTAGCAGAGCGAAAAGAGCTGCCACCAGTAAGGCTATCCGGCCAATATAATCACCATATTTTACATAAAAAGTAATTTTATCGTTCGCATTGATCTTTTGACGAATTACAGCGGGTTTCCAATATTCGGTGCGTTGCGAAATGTCTCCGCGCTGGTTAATAAAGCACGAAATCCCGGTATTGGCTGATCGTGCGATACTTCTGCGGGTTTCAATCGCCCTGATAACCGAAAAAAGCATATGTTGCCTGTGCCCTGCGGTATTTCCCCACCAGCCATCGTTGGTAATCACAAATATTACATTGGCACCGTTTTGAATAAAACGATTCAGGAATTCGCCATACACCGATTCGTAGCAAATTACCGGGGCAATTTTAAGTTTATCGCTGACAACAAAGGGCGTCTGATCGGGATTAATCCCCAAACTGCCGGTAGTCCCGCCCAGGTCGATTGCCAGTTTTTTAATGAAAGGAAAATAGTGCACCAAAGGCATCAGTTCCACTCCGGGAGTAAGTTTCGATTTGTGGTATTTCTGTAAAGTGCTGTCGTGAGCAATAAACAAGGCCGTATTGTATGAATCGTAATATTGATCCGCATCTCTGAATTTTCGGGCACTCACACTCAGCGGCTCGCCTGGTGCAAATATCTTCCTCGACGAAATGCCGGTGATAATATTCATTCGTGCAAAACTTTTATTAAAATTCCTTAAACGTGCTATACTTGGCGAACGCTCAATCTGGTCTTCAAAAATATATTCCTGTATGGCACTCTCGGGGAAAACGGCAAAATCAGTGAGGCTATCCGACTTTCCGGCAGCAAGAGCCAACATGCGATCCGTAACCACCATGGGATCCAGTTCAAATTGCTCGTTGTACGGATCGATATTCGGCTGCACTACAACCACATCAATAGGGTTTAACTTTTCGGTGTAACGGTTGTAAATTAAAACAGAAATCGAAATTGGTATAACGATAAGAAGTGAGGTAGCGGCCAACCGGAAGCCAATTTTACGGTTAAATTGTTTTAGTAAAAGCCAGTCGCGCACAAGGAAGAAAAGCAGAATGTTGATCAGTAAAATCCAGAGTGAACCTCCAAAAATGCCCGTGTATTCATACCATTGTATCCATTTGGGATAGTTTGCAAAACCATTTCCCAGGTTAAGCCACGGGAAATTCAAATCCCAGCGGAGGTGAATGTATTCGGCAGTAAGCATATAGCCGATTAATGCCGTGTATGCTGCTATTGTGCCCGATAGCCTGCGGTGTGTGATATGAAACAGGTATAAGGAGCCCCCTACCAGGGAAGTGTTTACCAATATAGTCGCTACAATGCCGATTGGTGTCGAAATATAAACCCACCAGGTGGTGAGCAAAACCCATACCGAAACTGACAATGCTGCGTACCCCAAAAATCCGGATGAATGATTATTATCGCGATTTTTCCATTGTTGGTATTCTACAACAAGCAGGGGCACAAAACCAAAAAATAAAAGAACCGGGAAGCCTCGCTCGGGCCATCCCGCGCTTAACAATAAGCCGGAAAATAAGGAAAGTGCTATTTTATACTTGCGTTTCATTCTCTAAAAATCGAAAGGCAAAGGTAATGATTTGAAAGCAACGGAAAATGTATTGCGTTTTAGTTTGGGTCAGTTTTGTTTTTGTTAAGGTTGAAAAAATCAGGCTACCCGAAATTCTTTACGCAAAAAAAATGGCTCCCATTCCTGGAAACCACTTTCAAACAAACAAAACAATGTTTTTATGCTTACGACAACCCTAATGTTTCTCCTTCCGCACTCGACCAACCATAATTATACAATCCCTCAAGCAATCTTTTTTGTTTCTCATCCGGCGAAAGTATATTATACTTGTGTTTTTCTTCTTCCAGTTTTCTTTGTTTTTCCTCTTCAATGCGATGTATTTCAGTAAGATAAGTATTTTCCATGCGTTTTTTAAGGAACTCATGGGCTACAGAAGGGAAAAGTTCCAGTAAAAGTTCCTCCTTCTCATTAAGTGCAAGTTTCACACCGCCATATTCTTCGAAAACCGGGTTTTCCTGCTTTTTATAAAACTTCGTATCAAATGGCATTTCTCTTTTTACCCCTGCAATTTTAAACCTGAAATCAGGATCGACAGGAACCGGAGTTTGCCCGTAAACACCCTTCACAAGGTTGACAAATTGAATGGATTTAGTCGTATACGCAGGATTGCCGTTTGCTTCATCGAGAGCACAGTTAACGGCTTGTACGCCAACAATCTGGCTGGTTGGCGTAACCAGAGGCGGACAGCCCGAAGCCAGTCGGACCAGCGGGATAAGTTCCAAAGCGCGAGGAAGCAGTTTTTCGAGTTTAAGGGCTTTAAGCTGGGCCAACATATTGGAATACATTCCACCCGGTATTTCGGCCTCGCATATTTTGGCGTCAGGTTCCGGAAATCCAAACCAACTTTCGATACGGTGGCACACCTCCAGCAGATCGTCTTCTTTATCCGCTTTTGCATAGGCAATGGCCATTTCCATCATTTGGTCGATATCGCGGGGTAGTTTATCCGTAAGGATATTGAACTCGCGCGGGAACTTGTAGGGATCGAATTCTTTTAGCTCATGTCGTATCGAGCGCAAAACCTGGTCAAGTTGGATTACGGATTCAAGGTTTACACCTGTGGATATACCCATGCGGCTGCAAAAAAGCTGTATCAGTTCGAAAGCCGGAGCAGCGGTTCCCCCGGCAAAACTCATCAGCGAGGTGTCAACAATATCGGCGCCATTTACGATTGCCATCAGGGTAGATGCAAGCCCGTAACCAGGTGTGCAATGCGTGTGAAAATCAAGAGGAAGCGATACATTTTGCTTTATCATGCGCACCAGCCTGCCTGCCCGAATTGGAGTGATAAGCCCTGCCATATCCTTGATGGTAATGATATCAGCCCCCATTTCCTGCAATTCAAGGGCTTTTTTCAGAAAATACTCTTTGGTGAATATTTTGGTTGGTAATACTTTAGCATGTAAAAGGGCTTTTACTTTCTCGCGGGTCGAATATTTTGGATCAACTGTATAAACTAACGTACAATCGGCAATTCCACCGTTCTCCTTAACATATTTTACTGTCGAACGAATGTTATCCATATCGTTCAGGGCATCAAAGATCCGCATGATGGTAATGCCCGATGCTATGGCATTTCGGTTAAATCCACTGATAACACTGTCAGGATAAGGGTTGTATCCAAATAGGTTGCGTCCCCGGGAAAGAGCAGTTAACAGGGTTGAGTCACCAATTTCCTTGTGTATGCTTTCCAGTCTGTCCCATGGATTTTCGTTCAGGTACCTCATGATCGAATCAGGAATAGCTCCGCCCCATACTTCCATGGCATAAAAACCTGCACTCTTAAATCCTGATAGAGTGCGGTTTACCTGCATTTGATTCATGCGGGTCGCGAAAAGTGATTGTTGCCCATCGCGGAGGGTAACATCACGTATCAGAAGTTGTTTTTTCATGTGGTGTATTGTATCTAATTCAAAGTAGTAAGCCTGTACAATATCTAAAAGATTGGCATACAATCATTTCAGGTGTTTTTGCTTTTTTTATCTCAGTTGTTAATCAATTAACAATGCAAAATTATAAATTAACACATCAAGACAAACAAAATATAAAAATAAATATCAAAAAGCTTATTTAGGGTCAAAAAAAGACATTATTATCTGATTCATCATCTTGATTTTAAGTAATTTCGCCGCTTATTAACTAAAAAAACGTCAAATCATGTTAAAACACATTTTCCCGTTCATGGTTTCGCTGGCATTACTTGCTGCTACTACAAGTAGTTGCAAGCAAAAACCGGGAAACAACAATGCCGTTAATGATGCAACCCAAATGAGCCAAATGCAAAAAAACGTCGCTGATTATGCTGTTGTTAAGCTTACTACCGACCTGAGCAAACTTACACCAAAAGAAAGGCAGATGATTCCTATTCTGCTGGATGTTGCCCAGATTATGGATGATATTTTCTGGCAACAGACCTGGGGCGATAAAAACGCTTTACTCGACACCATAAAAGATCCCTATGCCAAACAGTTTGTGGCTATTAATTATGGCCCATGGGACAGGTTAGGCGAAAACAAACCTTTCATTGCAGGCATTGGCGAAAAGCCTAAAGGAGCTAATTTTTACCCGGCCGATATGATTAAGGAAGAGTTTGAGAAATGGAACGATGCAAACAAAACAAGTCAGTATACTGTTATTGAGCGCAATGCGGATAAGAGCCTGAAAAGTGTCTGGTATCACGAAGTGTATGCTGATAATATCAAGAAAGCAGCCGGTTTGCTATTGAAAGCTGCTGAATTGGCTGAAGACGCCGGCTTGAAAAAGTACCTGGAATTGCGTTCGAAGGCTCTGTTAACCGATGACTATTTCGCCAGCGATATGGCCTGGATGGAAATGAAAACCAACACCCTGGATTTTGTAGTTGGTCCCATCGAAAGCTATGAAGATGAGCTGTTTGGCTATAAAGCCGCGCACGAAGCCGCCCTCTTGGTTAAAGACAAAGAATGGAGCACGAAACTGGAAAAATATGCAGCCATGCTTCCTGCCCTTCAAAAAGAATTGCCTTGCGATGCAAAATATAAAAAAGAAGTTCCGGGTACAGATTCTGATTTGAACGCATATGAAATTCTTTATTACGCCGGTCATTCCAACAGTGGAGGCAAAACCATTGCTATCAATCTTCCCAACGACGAAAAAGTGCAGTTAGCCAAAGGCAGCCGACGTTTGCAGTTGAAAAACGCTATGCAGGCTAAATTCGACAGAATCCTTGTACCTATTTCCGAGGTGTTGATTGACACTGCGCAAAGGAAAAACATTAAATTTGATGCTTTCTTCGGGAATGTAATGTTCCATGAAGTTTCGCACGGTCTTGGAATTAAGAACACGGTAACGGGAAAAGGAACCATTCGCGAAACGCTGAAAGAGCAGTATTCGGGTTGGGAAGAAGCCAAAGCCGATATTGTAGGCTTATGGATGGTAAGCTGGTTGATTGACAAAGGTGAACTTACCGGAATTAGCGTCGAAGATGCTTACGTGACTTATATGGCCGGGCTCATCCGCTCGGTCAGGTTTGGCGCCGCCGAAGCTCATGGCAAAGCCAACATGATGTGTTTTAATTTCTTTGAGGATAAAAAAGCATTCTCGCGCAATGCCGATGGTACTTTTAAAGTAGATATGGATAAAATGAACCAGGCTGTGAATGAATGGAGTGCATTTATATTGAGTGTTGAAGGCGAAGGTGACTACACAAAGGCGGTTAATTATATGAAGGAAAACGGGAATATACGTCCTGACCTTCAATCCGGCCTGGACCTGCTTAAAACTGCCAACATCCCGAAAGACGTAGTATTCGACCAGGGGAAAGTAGCGTTGGGATTGTAGTTAAAGAGAAGACAAGGGAATGGGGAGAAGAGACAAGGGGAGGGGAGACAAGGCGAGGGGCGACAAGAAGAGGCAAGTATAATTTGAATTGCCAAAGAGGCTCAACGGGATAAAATTCTGTTGAGCTTTTTTGCTTTGCGGGATTTCAAATCCCAGGCTCTATGCAGCGGGATTGCAAATCCCGCTTAGCACAATTGGCTTGACGGGATTTGCAATCCCGTCATTATGAGTTGCAGATTTTCAATCTGATAACTGGAACTCTTTTTTTTGACCCCAAAGAGTGCACCCCGGGACAAATTTCAAAACATAAGATTAAGTTGCTTATGAAAATACCACCTTGCATTTTCATATAAGTGATTGAAAATCCCAGGCTCCATGCAGCGGGATTGCAAATCCCGCTTAGCTACAACAGGTTTTATACAGAATTTTTTCGCCAACTCACAGAATATTATTGTCATCTTATAGAGGATTAGCCTTCCAAACCATCTGAATCCCTTGTTATTATATCTTTAGACTTATCTTTGCTACTTAATCAATAACTAAAAAACGGTTCAAAAATGAAAAAACTTGTACTTGCATTATGTTTACTTACAGCGATTTTCGCGAAAGCAGCCAGCACTCCCGACGAAGGTATGTGGCTTCCCATGTTTGTGGAACGCTTAAACTATGTCGATATGCAGAAAATGGGTCTGCACCTCACAGCCGAAGAGCTATACAGCATTAACCATTCAAGTTTAAAGGACGCCATTGTCAGCCTTGGTGGATTTTGCACGGCCGAAGTAGTTTCGCCCGAAGGATTGCTCTTTACCAACCACCACTGCGGGTACGATGCTATTCAAAACCACAGCTCGGTTGAGCATGATTACCTTACGGATGGTTTCTGGGCAATGAGCAAGAATGAAGAACTTCCAAACGAGGGCCTTTTTGTTTCGTTCCTGGTTCGTATGGACGATATGAGCGCTGATGTACTTGGAGTTGTAACTGCCGATATGGACGAAACTGCCCGTGGTGCTGCCATTACAAAAAAGGTGGATGAACTGAAAAAAGAGGCTTCCGAAAACGGGAAATATACCGTGGAACTGAAAAGTTTTTTCAACGGGAACGAATATTATATGTTTGTTTACCAGAAGTATAGCGATGTGCGTTTGGTTGGTGCACCTCCATCGTCGATTGGTAAATTTGGCGGCGACACCGATAACTGGATGTGGCCACGTCATACCGGCGATTTCAGTATTTTCCGTATTTATACCGCTCCCGATGGCTCTCCGGCTGAATTCGCCAAGGATAATGTACCGATGGTTGCCAAAAAATTCCTTCCCGTTTCGGTTAAAGGATACAAAAAAGATGATTTTGCCATGATATGGGGTTTTCCGGGTAGTACCGACCGTTACCGTAACTCATGGGCCTGCGAAGCAACCCTCAACGATATTGATCCTGTAATTGTTAAAGGACTGGGAATTGTACTCGAAAATCAGAAAGCCGGAATGGATGCCGATAACGCTGTCCGGATTGCTTATGCAAGCACTTATGCAAGTTTGGCAAATTTCTGGAAAAATAAAATGGGCGAAGCCCGCGACTTAAAACGCCTGGATGTTGTTCAGAAGAAGCAGGAACTGGAAGCTAAATTGCAGCAATGGATCAATGCCGACGAACAACGCAAAGCCAAGTATGGTGATGTTTTGAGTACTTACGCTGATGTTTACAAGCAATACAAAGATCAAAACCTGTATCAGCAAATGTGGTACACACAACTTTGCTTCTTCGGATCGAAGGCATTTTCGTTTCCAGGACAGTCAACTGCCATCGAAACAGTATTAAAAACAGGTGCAAAAGGAGATGACCTGGCAAAACAGATGGAAAAATATAAGGAAACGTCCAAAGAACATTTCAAAGAATACAACAATGCAATTGAGCAAAACATTCTTGCAGCCTTGCTGACTTTGTTCCGGGCAAATATCCCTGTTTCACAGCAACCTGCTATATACCAGGTTATTGAGAAAAAATATAAAGGCGATATCAATAAGTATGTAGCCGAGATGTTTAAGAAATCGATTTTTTACACCGAGGCTAACTTCAACGCATTCCTTGCAAAACCAAACCTGAAGACACTTCAGAATGATCCTGCCTTAGCCGCCTATAACTCCTTTATGGATAATTTTAAAGTGTTGCAGAAAACAAACCAGGAATTGAGTGCGAAGAATAAAAAAGCCCAACGCCTGTTTGTTGCTGCCCTCCGCGAAATGGAGCCGGCCAAAAGTTTCTACCCTGATGCAAACAGCACCATGCGAATGACTTACGGCAAAGTTCTCGATTATTATCCGGCTGATGCGGTTCACTATAATTACTACACTACCCTCGACGGTGTAATGATGAAGGAAGATCCGAACAACGAGGAATTCATCGTTCCGGCCAAATTAAAGGATCTTTACAATAAAAAAGATTATGGCCGCTATGGCGAAAATGGCAAACTTTATACTTGTTTCCTTACTGATAATGACATTACCGGAGGAAATTCGGGCAGCCCGGTTATCAATGGCGATGGAGAACTTATAGGCCTGGCATTCGATGGAAACTGGGAAGCCATGAGCGGAAATATCCTTTTTGAACCTGAACTCCAGCGCACAATCAACGTTGATGTACGCTATGTACTTTTTGTAATAGATAAATATGCAGGTGCCAGCAACCTGATTAAAGAGCTTAAGATTGTGCAATAGGCAGAAGAACAAACATTTAAAAAAAGGATTCCCCGGCGGAGTCCTTTTTTTTTAAATCCTTTACCAGTCAGGTCAATATCGCAGTAACTTTGCCGGATAATGGTTTGCTGCCTGCTCAATGCAAGAATTTCGTGGCAGTTGGCAGTATGGCGCAAATTTTTAAACGAATAATTTTAATGGACGAGCAAAAGAATAACCCGCTTCATGGAATAAGCCTGGAAACCATACTGAACCGACTTGTCGATCATTTTGGATGGCAAATACTGGGGAAGATTATCCAGATAAATTGCTTTATCGAAAATCCAAGTATTCAGTCGAGCCTGAAATTCCTGCGTAAAACGCCCTGGGCACGTAAAAAAGTGGAGGATCTTTACCTGGAAATACACCAGATTGTTGATGCGGGAAACAAGTAAGGGTTATAAATCTATAAGTTGATAGGTTGATGGGGTGATAGGTTGATGGGTTGATGGGTTGATGGGTTGATGGGTTGATGGGTTGATGGGTAGAGGCGTAGATGTATTTAGTGGTTGATGAGATGATCTGTCTGAAGGGTTGATCAAGTTGAAGACTTTTATGACATAATTCATCAATAAAATTTATATATCATCACCTATCAACAAATATATATCAACTTATCAACTTGTCAACCAACAACTTATCAACACATCAACTTATCAACCTATCAACCAACAACCTATCAACACAAAATCACCTGAATTGAATAATTTCGGGCTTCCCGATAATAAAATCAGGGAATCCAAAATCGGTAGTTCTGAAAGGGTTGGTTTTGAAAACATTGCTTCCGTTTCCGGGAATAGAAGGATAAAATGCAAACGAAAGCTGCAAATTACTTATTACAAGATAATCATTACGAATAAGTACGCCAAATCCCAGTTGCGGATACATTCGGCTGTGACCGAACCCTGAAGTTTTGTCGCCCATCATACCGAAAGAGAAATTCAGGTACGGTCCAAACCTGAAGCCAATCAGGTTCCACGGAGCATAGGATTGCGTTTGTATAACGAACAAAAAGCGCCTGGTGCCGGATAATACGTCACTGTTAAAACCATTCAGACCATATCCATCATTCAATGAAATCCGGCTGAACGAAGTTCTGTTTATACCAATGATAAGTTCAGGTTTGACAAACTGCCTGAATTTCCAGTTCCCGATAGAAAATAATCCGGTAAAATAATTGATGCTTGCAGTCAAAGCCCCCTCTGTATTCTTTGATGCATTTATAAAGGTTCCATACTCGAAATTGGTGCCGAAATACCCCCATTTGTATAAATTGCCCCACGAATACCGTAAACCCCAGTACCAGCGTTCGTGATTTTTTAGCTCGTAACCGCCAACAATTCCATAAGCTACCCCAACCGGGACATCTTCGGTAGTCCCAAACCTAAAAATGTAGCTCTGCTTTACGTATTTACGGCTCGAAATCCCAAGCCCCGACAGTATCATGATTTCATTTGAATAATAATCCATGAGCTCTGGTTGCTCCTCTGGTTTTTCGAGATACTTAAGAGTAAATACACGACCCGAAAAAATCAGTTTGGTGGTTCTGTTGGTTACCGATTTTCCTTTAAAAACCTGCCAGGCAACGGCTGCCCAGTAATCCTGAATAGCGTATTTCGATTTTAGATACAGGCGTGTCGTATCATTTTTGTAAATCCAACCGGGCAGCATCTGTTGCGATATATACGCCCCACCGGCCCAGCGGGCCAGGGGGGAGAAAAAAGGCCGTTCAACAGACACGCTCTTCTGATAATTTCTGTTTTCATCTATCATATAATCCAGACGGGTACTGATAAACGTGTTTTTTATATTCGGGATGTAATAATATGTTTTGAAAGCATTATTCCCGTTCAGATAATTTTGTTTGTACGTAGTTGAAAAAGTATGTCCTGTTCCACCAAGATTTTTATCGACAAGATTTAAAGTTACACTTTCGTTTGAGAAAGCTCCGTCAGGAATAATGCTCCATAAATCCCTTACTTTAACTATCAGGTCAACCGAATCGGAATTTTCGCCCACCATTTCAGCCGTAATCACCACATCATGAATGTAGCTCTGACTGCGGATTAATCGTTCCGATTCCTTTACTGTCAGCGAATCGAAAGGGTCGTTTTTATGGATCAGCAGTTGGTTGCGGATGGTAAAGAGCTGTGTTTTAATATGAAGCGCATTTCCGCTTTTTTCAAGGATGCTCAGCGGCCGGGCTGTAGTATCATGCACCGAGAACCCGAAAGGATCAAGGGTAACAATAGAAATATGCCTGATTATTTTTCCTTCGTAACGGCTATATGTTTCAACGGTTTGATTTGCCAAAGTAACCATAGGCAGCGAAGCCGTGTTATGCACCGGTTTTAATAAAAACGCACAAAGAAGGTTTGTGAATTTTCGTTTGGATGAATAGGTTTCAATGTTTTTATAAATGCTATCAACATCTTTTTTTTTGCCATTTTCCTGTGCCACGGCAAGTCCGCAAACGGATGCCAGCAGTATCTGCAGAAGGATAAATGTGCGGAATACCATTTTAATATTGTAATGTTAAATGCTGTCAGAGTGATTCCGGACAGATGATTTATTTCTGATACAAAAATAATGAAATTTTGCCAGGATTCGAAAACGACTGATAATGTGATGAGTATAGGGAACGAACCATCAGGGAAGTTGTGTTTGCAGATTTCTCACCCCTGATACAGCGGTGATTTTTTAATCTTTTTGGCTTTTAGTAGCGTTATTAATGGGTTAACCGGAATATTGGCGTACCGCATTTTACGGGAAACCCCGGAATAAAAAAACGGCTGTCTAAAAAATGACGGCCGTCTTTTAAAAATCACACACTGAAAAATCACAATTCCTGCCTCCAATTAAATTCTCATTGAATTTTCTTTACCCAACTCTGAGCACCTTCGCTGGTAGTTCTGTTGAGAAAAAAGAAACTTCCATCCGTGTTTGACAGACCGGCTATACAAAATCCATTGTCAGGCATGGCTACCAGTCCGAATCCCTGGTCAACATTGGACCCTCCGTAAGTGTTGCTCCATTGCATGTCACCGGTAGAACTGGTGCGGATAAGATATACATCCTGGCTGCCTTTCATATCAGTTATCCCGGTGATCGCGAAACCGCCATCCGAAGTTTCAACCACCGATGCACCATATTCATAACCGGCACCACCGTAAGTTTTTTTCCACAACAGTTTGCCTGCAGTATCCGTTTTCATAAGGAAAATGTCCTGGCTAGTCCCTTCCTGAAACGTTCCGCTGATAACAACTCCACCATCTTTTGCAGCTATTATTGAATACCCTATTCCGTAATTGAATTTCTTTGTCCAAAGGCTATCACCGGTAGATGAAACTTTCATCAGGAATATTTTTCCACAGCAGGAGCTATACCCATTTAACGAACCGGTAATAAAATAACCTCCGTCGGGTGCCGACATGATACTATAGGCTGCTTCATTAACCGAATCGTATTCAACTTTACTTTTTGAACCAATCCTTTTTTCCCACTGGGCTTCTCCGGCATTGTTAATTTTTACGAGGTAAATATCCCTGTCGGTATTTGCTGAGTTCTGTATATATCCTGCAATTATGTAACCGCTATCTGCATTGGCAAGGGGTAATACATTGAAACCCTGCGAATAATACGAGCCTGAATATCGGACCGCTTTTACCTTATTCCCATTTGCATCGGTAATCACTACAAACATGGCAGGTGAAGAGGAAGCTCCTTTGTTGCTAAAACCGGTGGCAATAAACCCTCCTCCGTGTGCTTTTTGGACATGATAAAATGAGTCGGAATAGGAGTCGCCAAAACTCCGCATCCATATCGTATCGCCATTTGCCTGGTTCGCCAGAATAAGTGTGGCATCATATCCTTTGGAGGTTGTAGAATTATATCCTGCTATAATCAGGTTGCCATCATCGGCTAAAGCGAGGCTATTGCCACCCCGCTTATATTCTTCAGGAATAGGATCTTCTTTGCAGGATGAAACCAAAGCCACCAATGAAACGAGAAGCGCCAGAGTTTTATAAAAAGTAATTTTCATTTAAAATAAATCGTTTACCAGTTATTAATTACGAATATCAAGTTCTTGGATCAGATTGGAAGCACCGGCGTACTTGTCGATAATGAAGAGTACATACCGTATATCGACACATATGGTGCGTTGCAGTTGAGGCTCGAAAGCGTAATTCCCGCTCATGGCTTCCCAGTTTCCATCAAAAGCAAGCCCGGTTAGTTCGCCATCCCCATTTAATACCGGGCTGCCTGAGTTGCCTCCGGTAATATCGTTGTTGGTGATAAAACCGACGACCATCTTTCCGTTTTCGCCATAGCGGCCATAATCTTTCGCTTTGTAAAGTTCTTTCAATTTAGCCGGAACCACAAATTCCCAGTTCGAAGGATCTTCTTTTGCCATTACGCCATCAAGTGTAGTAACGTAGTCATAATCAACGGCATCGGCAGGGCTGTAGTCCAATACTTTGCCATAGGTAACGCGCATGGTGCTGTTAGCATCGGGATAGAAATTTTTATCGCTTTGCATTTCGCGCAAGCCTTTTACAAACAACCTCCGTCCCTGGGCAAGCATTTCGGTGGATGGTTTCACGAGGCTATCGATAAGTGAGGCATTGGCTGCAAAAGCCTTCTGCAAAGGCCAAATAAGATCTTTTTGCAAGACTTTTAATTTAGGTTCTGCCAGGAACTGGTCCACTTTCGATTTGCTGCCAAAAATGGTTTTGCTAAAAACAGCGTCGGCATAAGCTTCGAAACTTCCCTTGTATTTTTTATGAATCTGTTCAAGGTAAGCAGGTTGCATTTGTTTGGGAACATCGTCGTAATAAAGTTGTAACATGGCGGCCAGCATCTTTACGTCGGTAGCCATATTGTAATTTTTAAAATACTGCAAGGAAGCCTCAGTCGCCTGCTGCACAAGGTCTTTAACAACCTGTTGGTCAGGTTGGCTTTTTGCTAATTCGTCGGCCAACTTGTTGAAATTCCGCGAGAATGCGATTATTTCACAACCCCTTACAATTGCCTCGGAATTGTACCGGACTGCCGCTTCGTAATTGTTGATCGTTTCGTAAGCAGTTGAGATATTGTACAAGGCATCACGGTATTTTACGCTACGATTTTTGTCGGCATCCACCCATTCCGCAAATTTCTCTTCAATTTCCTGTTTTCTTTCAAAAACACCCAGACGTTTCAATCCTTTGTTCTGACCTATAAAAAATTTCCAGTAATTGGCTGAACCGGCATATTTGGATGCATATTTGATCCGTACTTCAGGATCGGCAGCCATATCTTCGCGAAGAATGTCTAATTTTTTAGTGCGGATTTTTACAACCATCGGATTGTTTTTCTCCAGGGCCCACTTGATGGTATAGGAAGTCGCATACCGGTCGGTAGTGCCGGGATATCCCATAATCATTTCGAAATCGCCTATCTTCTTCTCCTTGATCGAAACGGGCAGGAATTGTTTCGATTTCATCGGCACGTTACCTGCTGCGTATTCGGCTGGTTTGTTTTCGCGATCGGTATATACGCGGAAAACTGAAAAATCACCGGTATGCCTGGGCCACATCCAGTTGTCAGTATCGGCACCAAATTTTCCGATTGCCGACGGGGGAGCGCCTACAAGCCTTACATCTTTGTAAATTTCGTAAAGAAAAAGATAGTATTCGTTGCCGTTGAAAAAAGAAACGGTCCTTGCATCGTACTGCGTTCCTTTGGTATTGCTGAATTCAATAGCTTTAGAGTTCTCCTTTATTTTTGAAGTCCTTTCGGTTTCGCCCATTTTATC
The DNA here is from genome assembly GCA_037142075.1 of Bacteroidota bacterium. GTDB lineage: Bacteria > Bacteroidota > Bacteroidia > Bacteroidales > UBA4417 > UBA4417. The sequence continues at coordinate 7,330 of JBAXBJ010000004.1, read as the reverse complement.
CGTAACGCCGGCCAGAACGGCCGAAGAAACATCCTGTATGCTGACCAGGAAACGAGCGGTAAGACCGGGAGTGGGCAATTCTTCTTCGTAACGTGTAGCCCAGAAACCGTTGGTCAGGTAATCGTGATCAACAGAACTATGCGACTGAATGGATCCATAACCGCAGTGATGGTTCGTAAATATCAACCCGTTAGGCGAAACGATTTCACCTGTACATCCGCCACCAAACATGATGATTGCATCCTTAAGACTGGAGTGGTTGATACTGTATATTTCGTCGGCAGTAAGGTGAAGACCTTCTTTTTGCATATCAACGTAGTTAAGACGTTGAATGAACAGGGGTAGCCACATACCTTCGTCGGCCCGGCTTTGAAAAGCAGAAACAGACAACAGGGTCAAAAGGAAGAGTGTGATTTTTTTCATGAATTTGTATTCTATTATTTGTAATTAATTTTCAGTGGATAAGTTCAATGTATTTCGGTGGAAACTGCATCGGGAGGCGCAAAGAATTTAAACGAACAATTCGCCTTTTTCATCACGAACAGCATCCACGTACCCGCGTATGTTTTGTTCTGCACTGCGTTTACAGATCAGCATTATGCCATTATCTTCAACCACAATGCAATCCTCTAATCCCTGGATCACAGCAACGGTACCCGAAGGTAGGTTGATGATACAGTTCCGTGTATCGTAAGTGAGTGGTTTTGCTCCAATTATAGCATTCCCGTTTGAATCCTTTTCGGATGTATCGTAAAGGGATCCCCATGTGCCCAGGTCGCTCCAGCCTATATCGGCCGCCATAACAAACACATTATCTGCTTTTTCCATCACGCCATAATCAATCGAAATGCTTTTACAGATTGTATATGCATTTTCGATGTAGTTGGCTTCCTGTCCGGTATAATACACATCGGTACCCTCTTTAAAAATCCCATTCAGTTCAGGAAGGTGTTTTTCGAAAGCATTCAGAATGCTTTTGACCGACCAGATGAAAATGCCGGCATTCCAAAGGAAATCACCACTTTGAAGGAAAGAAACGGCAAGTTCGTGATGAGGCTTCTCAGTAAATGTTTTCACCTTCCGCACTTTGCAATCAGCTGTATAGCTATGCAAATCATCAAACTGAATATACCCGTACCCGGTATCAGGCCTGCTGGGTGTGATGCCCAAAGTCAGAAGCCAGTCATTCTGGTTTGCAGCCTTAAGCGCACAAAGCAGTGTCTGGGTAAACTCATTGTCTTTCAGGATAATATGATCCGATGGAGCCACAACCACACAGGCATCAGGATTAAGCTTGTGGATTTTATAAGTGGCATAAGCTATGCATGGAGCTGTATTTCGGCGCATGGGTTCGCACAGCACATGATCGGGTATTATGGCAGGAAGCTGCTCCACAACCTGGTCGAAATACTGCTTATGTGTTACCACAAAAATATTTTCGGGAGGACAAATGGTAGTAAGCCTTCTGAAGGTTTGCTGGATCAGGGTTTCTCCGGTCCCCAAAATGTCAATAAATTGCTTGGGGCGCGAATTTCGGCTTAGTGGCCAGAACCGTGCTCCAACACCTCCTGCCATGATCACACAATAATAATTTTTGTTCATCGGCTTGACTTTTTAGTATAACAAATTAATTTACAACAAGTTGATGATGGATAACTTTTGCAAAGGTATGAATTCCTGTTTTAGATTTGCTTTCGGTAGAATTAAATTCTGTTACCGGATTTCCCGTTCATAAATTCGAAAAAAAACAGGCACTGAACGAAGTCGAAATGAGGTTAGATGTTCCATTTTAAGAAAGCGATAAACCATTTTCGATTAACTATTAACTATTTGCTCTTCATATTCCTGCAGTACCTGTGCTGAACGGGGAACCAGGTAATATTTGCGGGTGAGCAAACATAGGCATTTATAACGTGTTCGCAATTTTTCAAGTTTGACGTATTTCCGCCCGCTCATTAGCGTAAAAGTACTGTTTATAGGAATTTCATTTACCGTTTTTATCGCCCTGCCTCCTTCAAATGAAGACAAAGTGTTGATCAGACGTGTATCGCGGTGAAAAGTGGCTGGCGTAGTGCGGAAATAGCGGAGTAATTCAGCGGTAAGTTCCGCAGGAAAAACCTGCCCGGCCAAAAAGGGTTGCGCCAGGTTGCGGTAGGTGTTTTTCCATTCCGAACCATGAGGTTTGGCTTTGCGGCTATATTGTTTCATTACCACCAGGTGTGCAAGCTCATGCAGGAAAACCAACAGGAATGTAAATTGCCCGAGGTCTGCGTTAATGTGAATCACCGGTCTTTCCCCATGACGAACACCTTTAAAACTCCCAAGCCTGGTTAGCCGCGGTGCAGTTATCCTGAAAAGAAAAATGTGCTCTTTAAAAAGGACCTCTGTCATTGGCCGTGCTTTTTCAGGAAAGCGCGAAAGCACACCCTCGAGTTTTTCAGGCTTGTAAGGCATAGATGACAGGCTTGTATAACGTACTATTTTGATTATCAGGAGTTATTAAAAGGCATCCGCATCTGCTGTGACCGGTTGAAGCAGGTGTGCGGTTCCAGTTTCGCTGGCTGTTATTCCTGCTTCCGGCGCAGCCGGCTGTTGTAAGCAGAAAGGATACTGCCGAAATGAGGAGCAACTGCTTTAGCGGGAAACAGGAAGCTATATTTTTAAACATAGTTATTTTTTTATTATCTTGGTTTTAAGATTATTAAAGATACTCAATCACCGGAAATCCCGTTAATACCCGGGTATCGGGGCCAGAAAAAAAACTGGCATTGAATGCTTATCCTAAAATTTACGCTAATTTAGCACTAATTATTGTACGAAATGAAATTTTTATTCCACTTTGGGCGCTATCTTGGCTTATTGGGCCAGGCATTTCAACGTCCTGAAAAACAGTCAATTTACATCAGGCAGATCCTGGTAGAGATGGAAAAACTTGGATTGGCATCCGTTGGCATTGTTGCGATCATATCGGTTTTTATGGGCGCCGTTGTTGCCATTCAGATGGCATTTAACATCGATACCCCGCTGATTCCCAGGTACACCATAGGTTTTGTTACCAGGCAGAGTGTGATCCTGGAATTTTCACCAACTATTATCAGCCTGATCCTTGCCGGAAAAGTCGGTTCACGCATAGCTTCGGAACTAGGCACCATGCGTGTTACCGAACAAATTGATGCCCTCGAAATCATGGGGATCAACCCGGCGACGTATCTTATTCTACCTAAAATAGTCGCTTCCATGTTAATTAATCCGTTTTTAATTGGTATGAGTATGTTGCTTTCAGTCGGTGGCGGATGGCTTGCGGGAATCGCTACCGGCCTATTCCCTTCGGTTGACTATGTGAATGGGATTCAATCGTTTTTTCATTTATACGATATTTTTTATGCATTTGTCAAGACGGTCGTTTTTGCATTTTTAATTGCTTCAGTATCGGCGTATAATGGATTTTATACCAAGGGCGGTGCGCTCGAAGTCGGTGAAGCAAGCACTAACGGAGTGGTTTACAGCAGTATAGCAATTATTTTTGTAAATCTTATTCTTACTCAAATTCTGCTGGCATGATAGAAGGCAAAAATATAAGTAAGAGTTTTGGTGATCGCTTAGTGCTCGAAAATGTTTCGGTCACCATGGAGAAAGGGAAAACTAACCTCATCATCGGGCAGAGTGGTATGGGAAAAACTGTACTGCTTAAATGCCTGGTAGGATTGATAAAAGCCGACCAGGGACAGGTCTTTTACGATGGCAGGTCGTTCTCGAAAATGTCGTTTAACGAAATGAAAGAAATTCGTCAGGAGATCGGGATGCTTTTTCAGGGTGGGGCACTGTTCGATTCACTTAACGTGGAGGAAAATGTAATGTTTCCGCTAAGTATGTTCACTGAGCAGACTCTTTCCCAGAAACTTGAAAGAGCCAATTTCTGCCTGTCGAGGGTAAACCTCGAAAATGCAAATAAACTGTTGCCATCAGAGTTAAGTGGCGGAATGAAAAAACGTGTCGCCATTGCACGCGCTATCTCAATGAATCCGCGCTATCTTTTTTGTGACGAACCCAATTCGGGCCTCGATCCGCAAACGGCTCACCTGATTGATGAACTGATTAAGGAAATTACCCTGGAATATAATATGACGACCGTGGTAGTGACCCATGATATGAATTCGGTTCTCGAGATCGGCGAAAAGATCTATTTCATTTACCAGGGAAAAATATGGTGGGAAGGAGATAAGCATAATATACTTTACACGGAAAATAAAGAATTACAGGATTTTGTATTTACTTCAGAACTGACAAAAAAACTGAAACCGAAAAAAGGGGTTGGGGTTTAGGTTTTTGTGATTAGGGAATGCGGGCGACGGGTGACAGGGCGAGGGGCGACAAGGCGAAAGGGTGACAAGGAGAGTGGTGACAAGGAGAATTAATAAAATCCCACATCTCTCATTCGACATTCGACATCCCACATCCGCAATCCGCAATCCGACATTCGACATCCGCCATTAACATCCGACATTCGACATCCACATTCCACATCCGAAATAAATGTCAACATTAGATATCATCCTTGGTCTTTTCCTGTTTTACTTTGCTTATAAAGGATTTTCCAGTGGTTTTATTATCAGTATTGCAACATTGGCCGGGTTGGTTCTGGGGTTTTATGCAGCTTCGCATTTCTCGGAATTAACGGCCAAATGGCTAAAGAACGATATGGGTATGCAAAGCAGCAACATCAAATTAATTGCATATTTCGTTACATTTATACTTGTTGTTGTGCTTATTTTCCTGCTGGGCCGTTTCATGACCGGAGTTGTTAAAACCGTCGGTCTTGGAATTGTAAACCGCCTGGCAGGGGCGGTGTTTGGAATAGCAAAGGGATTGCTGATCGCCAGTTTTATCTTTTTGTTGTTTGCCCGTATTGATCCCCAGGGTAGTTTGTTTACTGCCGGGCACAAAAAAGGCTCCGTTCTGTATAAACCGGTTTCGCAGATCGCCCCGACTGTGATCCCGCTTGTGAAAAAATACACTGAAACGGTTGAGAAAATGATTCAATAAGATCAGCTATTCTTTACTAATAGCCGGGATTCCATCATATCCAGAATCGCGTATTTTACGCCTTCACGCCCCAGGCCGGATTCCTTCACTCCTCCATACGGCATATGATCGACCCTGAAGGTGGGTACATCATTAATGATAACCCCGCCTACACGTAATTTATTAAATGCCAGATTCATCTCTGAAATGCTATCGGTAAATACACCTGCCTGCAATCCGTACTTTCCGGAATTTACCCTGTCAATGGCTTCTGCAAAAGTTTTTACCGGCTCAATTACTACCAGAGGACCAAATACCTCACCGGAACAGACCAGCATATCTTCGTGGGTCCGGGTCAAAACGGTAGGTTGCATAAAACGATTCACCCTTTTCCCGCCAACCAGTATTTTAGCTCCGCCTTCGACAGCTTCGGCAATCCAGTTTTCGACTCTTTCGGCATTTTCCTCATCTATCATTACGGCTATATCCGTTTCCGGATTTGAAGGATCGCCCGGTTTTATTTGTTTCACCTTTTCAACAAAATTTTCAATAAAAGATTCGTACAAATCCTGTATCACGTAAATTCGCTGGGTGTGAATGCAAACCTGGCCCGAATAAGCGAAGCCTCCTGCCACGCATTTTGTGACAGCAGAATCCAGATCGGTACCATGCGAAACGATAACTCCTGCATTTCCGCCTAACTCAAGAACTACTTTTTTCTTTCCGGCTTCACTTTTCATTTTCCAGCCTACCTCGGGCGAACCGGTAAACGAAAGCAAGCTTATTCGTTCATCGGTAACAAGCCTGTTTCCCGTGCGTCTGTCCATGGGCAAGATTGAAATAGCGCCTTTGGGTAAGATTGAATTGTCGATAATTTTTGCCAGCAATAAAGTTGATAGGGGGGTCAGGCTCGATGGTTTCAATATAATCGGGCACCCGGCTGCGATGGCAGGGGCAATTTTGTGTACCGCCAGGTTAAGTGGAAAATTGAAAGGTGAAATTCCGGCAACAATTCCAACCGGAAAATATTTCACCAATCCTTCCTTTTGCGCACCGGCTTTGGTCCAGTCGAGGCTGAAATATTCGGATGGCAGCCGCTTGCTCTCTTCGGCTGCGACTGCAAAGGTTTGTACCGAACGATCCACTTCGGCTAACGAATACCGGATGGGTTTGCCCGATTCGAGTGTGATAAGCTGGGCAAATTCTTCGCGTTGTGACAATAACTCTTCACTGATCTGTTTAAGGATGTTATACCTTGTGTAAGATGGTGTTTCGGACAATTCATCAGCTACTCGGCCTGCCGCACTTATGGCTGTTTCGAGTTCGGTTTCCCCTGCCAGAAAGGTTTTGGCAACCAGGCTGCCATCGAATGGATTTGTAACAATAAGTTGCGCTGCTGTAGTCAGGAATTTCCCGGCACAATATATTTTCACGATTTGTTCCTCTGGCATAATGGTAGCTTTATGCGATAAAATTACAACAGAAAACACTAGGAACAACATAAGATTTGTGATTTGCAAATTGCGAATTTTTTCAAAGCCTGGAGTGGCAAATCGAAACCGGCTTAGGACAACTAACTTTGGTTATAGACAACTTGGCCTAAAATGGAATCTCAGGTTAAAGGGGATTATAATAAGCAAGTTTCACTATCTGGGGTATGCCGGTTTTTCGGATTAGTGAAGAAACTCATAAGTTGAAATTTTTAATAGCTGAGCTAAGTTCACAAGCCAGTGAAATTATCCCATGCAATCTGAACGCCGGAATTTTAAACCCAGTCCCGGCGTTCAAAATATCTTTGCAAATTGCTTGCCAGGCTACACACATCCGGTTATATTATATTAATTATGAAAAAAAGTTGTAAAAATTTGATGTACATGTGTTTTCGTATCAGAAAAAGTGTAATTTTGCACTCCATTTTAACGGATAAAAAACTCAATAGTAGAAAATGATCGCGATAGTAGATATAGCCGGGCAACAGTTTAAAGTTGCAAAAGATCAGAAGTTTTATGTGAACCGCCTCAAAGGAGAAGCAGGTTCGACAGTTGAATTCAGCGAAGTATTGCTTTTGGATGACGAAGGCACTGTAACCATTGGCACACCGCTTGTTGAAGGCGCAAAAGTGTCGGCAACCATACTGGCTCACTTACGTGGTGACAAAGTAAAAATCTTCAAGAAAAAACGTCGTAAAGGATACCAGAAGGAAAGTGGCCACCGCCAGAATCTGACCCAGGTAAAAATCGAAGCGATAAACGTATAATTTTAAGTGTAACTCATAATATTCAAAAGATATGGCTCACAAAAAAGGTGC
>JBAXBJ010000003.1:0-129024 GCA_037142075.1 Bacteroidota bacterium | reverse complement strand
AGTAGGGGTTGTGCCCCCGTTGCCTGTTGTTGCTGTATAAACTACCATTGCGCCTGTACAAACCGGATTTGCTGAACTTCCAATTAAAATACTTACCGGCAGAATTGGATTTACAGTCATGTTGATGCTGTTCGAAGTAGCAGGGTTTCCAGCGGGACATAAAATGATGCTTGAAGTCAGCACACAGGTAATAATATCGTTATTTGACGGGATATAGGAATAGGTGGAATCATTTGTACCAACATTGATTCCATTTACTTTCCATTGATAAATGGGTGAAGTTCCCCAATTAGTAGGAGTTGCTGTATAACTTACCGAAGTGCCTGAACAAACCGTATCAGCCGAACTTCCAATTATTACGCTTACAGGAAAACTTGGATTCACAGTCATGACAATGCTATCCGAGATTGCCGGGTTTCCGGTAGTACAGGAACTGATGCTCGATGTGAGAACACAGGTAATGGTATCGTTGTTGGCCGGGATAAAGGAAAACGAGGAACTATTTGTCCCGGCATTGGTTCCGTTCACTTTCCATTGATAATCGGGTGCAGTGCCTCCGTTTGATGGCGCAGCCGTGTATGTTACTGTTGTACCCGAACAAACCGGGTTTTCCGTCGCAGTCAGCGTAACCGAAACAGGTAAGATGGGTGTAACCGACATTACAATGGCATTGGATGTTGCCGGATTATTAATAAGGCAAGGTCCGCTTCCGGTTAGTACGCAGGTTACAATATCCCCATTTTGAGGAACATACGAGAAAGTGGAATCAGCACCCTGGTATAATTGCAGGACTTCAGTATCCGACAATGCCCGGTTATAAAATTTCACATCGTCCAGTTTCCCGTTCAAAGGATACCAGAAGGAATTAAGCCTGCCGAAATAAAGATCCTTGCTGTTGGAATTGGCAAAAGAGGTTGTACCGGATTTGGCTGTAATAAGTTGGCCGTTAGCATACATCCTGCCTTGAGTAGGTGTAAAAACATAGGTAATGTTGTACCATTGGCCAATAGAAGACCCTGAAACAGTATCTCCAAAATTTATACCTGAATACCATCCATTTGTACATCCGCCTGACTGGAATTCACCATTCGGCATACCAAAAATAGCCTCGTAGAGGCAACATTGGTCATAATCTTTTGAAAAAAGCATATGAACACCATTTGTAACTGTCTGGCCATATCCATTCATTCCATAATAGCTGTTCATACATACCCAAAGCGAAAATGTAGCCTGGTTGGTTAATTGCAAGGAAGGGCTGTTTGGCACCCGGATGATTTGAGGGTTGGAAAGCCCGGCAAAATTATATGCCGCATTGGGATTTCCAAATCTATCGGTGGTAGGTGTCGCTGTAACATCCGCTGCATGGTTGTTATTACCACTATAATCGAGCGCATTGCCATCAAAAGGATAATAGGCTATCAATCCATTCGTAATGTTACTGTTTGAAACCAGCACCCCGTTTACATACCATTGCAGGGAGGCATTGGTTCCGGCATTGATCATGTGAGCCGTATAATGTACCGTATCGCCTTCGCAAACCGGGTTTGCCGATGCTGTTAAAATCACCCCAACTGTAAGAGAAGGATTAACAGTCACCCTTACCGAATCCACATCGCTACACCCAAAACCATTTGAAACCGTAACCTGGTAAACGGTAGTTACTGTCGGCGATACAGTAATGGTATCGCTTGCCATACCATTGCTCCACAAATAGTTTGTTCCGCCCGAAGCGGCCAGGATTGCGCTGCTTCCGCTACATATGGTAATGTTTGGCGACACAACTGCATTAATTGCGGAACCTACATATACTATAAATGTCGAATCCAGGGTTATGGAACAATTGGTGGCAGTATCTGTGGCAAAGATGGTAAATGAAGTGGTTTGTGTTAATCCGTTGATCGGGAAAGAAAGTGTATCTCCATTTCCAACCTGCGGGTTTCCGTAGTTGGCTCCATTGCTGATAAGTTGGTAAGCAATGCCGGTTTGGGAATTTTGGATGGTTAGTGAGGTGTTGGAGCCAGAACAGATGGAATCGGAACTCAGGCTGACATTTAAAGATGTGCAACTGCTAAAATAAAGATTAGCGACCTCAACATTGGATAAGGCACGGTTGTAAATACGTATTTCATCAATGACCCCTTTGAAATTTTGTCCAGGTCCATTTTCTACAGCACCAATCGTATTCCAGAAAGTTGATGTAATATAAAGGCATTGACCTGGTAAATACTGTTGGGTTTAAGGATACCATCTATGAACAATGACATTGCTCCAGTTAAACTGTCATAGGTTCCAACAGCTAAATGAAAAAGTGAAAAATCTAATGAGGATGCATTTGACACAATCTGATTCACTGTAATGCCAGTATTAACATCTCTACGGAATCCAATATTCGCATTTGTGAAACATAGAGAATATGGATCATGTGCGAATTGTGAGTCACCACGCCACGTCAATTGATGTTGGTCTCCCAAATTGGAAACATCCGCTTTAAACCAAGCAACCAATGATAGACTCGAATGAAGATCAAGTTTAGGACTTGAGTTGATCAATATATTATCATTTATACCATCAAAATTATATGCTTTGTTTGCAATGCCACACCGATTAAAAGTTAGTATTGGCCCATTCACTACCCCATTATTCCCATTCCCACTTTCATCATTGGCATTTCCATTAAATGGATAATAAGCAACAAGTCCATTTTGCAAAGAACTTAAAGCACTTGATTGCCCAATATTGTTTGGCAAAGGATTTAAATGAACCGTAAATATCGAATCCAGCGTATCGTAACAACTAGTTGTGGTATCAGTTGCTAGAATTGTAAGTGAAGTGGTTTGTGTCAATCCGTTGATAGCGAATGTCAGGGTATCGCCATTTCCAACTTGCGGACTGCCATAATTTGTTCCGCCACTAATAAGCTGGTAAGAAACATCGGATTGTGAATTTTGGATGAATAGTGAGGTATTGGATCCTGAGCAGATGGAATCGGAACTCAATCCGGCTGTCAGAACTTTGCAACTTCCGGCATAAAGGCTAACGACTTCCTCCAGGGTTAGAGCCCGATTGTAAATACGGATATCGTCAAGCTTTCCGTTGAAATAATTATAAAACATTCTTTCAACTCCTATCTTGAGTGAACTTGAATTTGTGACATTTCCCAACGACAAATTACTGCTAGTCAATGTTGAATCAATTAAACCATCCACATAAAACCTGCATTGGTTTGTGTTTCGTGTTGCAGTAAAAACAACAAAATGCCAAATATCATTATTCAATGGAGTTTTACTTAGAAAATCTATTTGGGTTGGACTACTGGTCATAAAGTCCATTCGCGCTTTGTTGGAAATAAGCATAATTTGACAACCAGAAGCCTGAGGAGTTGTATTTTCTTTCCCTACTATTCCGCTAACTGATAAACTATTGCTATATTTTATCCAAAACGAATATGTAAAATCAATTGATGACCCAAAATTAAAGTTAGTATCATTTTGCACCTCAATCCAATTACTAACACCGTTAAAACTATATGCACTATTTGCATTTCCACACTTGTCAGTTGTCAGCGTTGCCCCATTCACAAACCCATTATTCCCATTTCCACTCTCATCATTTGCATTTCCATTAAAGGGATAATAGGCAATCAGGCCGGTTTGCACCGATGGTAAAAGCCCTGTCGATTGACCCAGGTTTAGAGGCAACGGATAAACACTCGCTAATGCAGCAACTCTCACACTTTGAAACCCGGCACTGTCGATAGAAACATAAAATGTTGAATCATGGGTCAGGATGGGTGTGGTGTAGTTAGGCCCGGTGCTGATTACCGTTGGGCTTGTTGGCGAAGCGTACCATTTATACTGTCCAGTTCCGGTTGCACCTGAAGCCGTTAATGTAACGGAACCGGGGCCACAAGATGTACCTGAAGTAACAACAGGGGGCAGGACGGCATTTGGAAGGTTTTCATAAACAAATATCACACCCTTGTAAGGCATCATTTGGCTATAACCATAAAACTCCGGCTTGCCATCTCCGTTGCAATCGGCAGAAACAAGGTTAGTGATTGATTTCCCATAGGTATTGTCAGAATCGATGAATTTACACAACGTATCAGAAAAATTGAGATAGGCACTTGTACTTCCGGAAAAAATATACGATTTAGTCCCATCGCTGCTGGTAGTGGATAGAAACAGGTCGTTTATTCCATCATTATTCGCATCCGAGATTTCGGACAATGCAATATCAGACCCAACATTGTTGTATTTGATAGTATCGGTTAAACTAAAACTGCTTTTACCTTTTACCAATTCTAATTTTGGTGAATTCGAAAAACTTGTAATAACATCGGCATAACCATCATTGTTTATATCACCGACAACTGACCAGTTAGAATAGGGCAAAGATTTAGTTTCCTGGGGTTGCTGCTGAATATTCAGTGCACCCATATAGACATTCATCCTATATGTACTCCAATCCCAGGTTGTTTCATCTAATGTAATGATATCATCATATCCATCATTATTTACATCTCCACACCACCTGAGTCGATTCATCTGACCTCCTGTTTTAAAAATCACCTTATCAAAAGTGCCGTTAAAACCTGTGCGCCCATAATAAATATAAATTCTGCCTTCATAATTACCTTGTTCGTAAGGAGCTGCGATTAATAAATCGTCAACACCATCGCCATTTATATCAGCGGTACGCACATCCTGTCCAAAAATCCCGGTTGAAGTATATCCTATTATATTTAAACGGTTAGCTGTATCTAAGCCAGACCCGTCAGGTTTTGAAAATATGATAAATGTATAGCCCCGAGCAGTAGTGCCATTACGCTGATAAGTAGGTATGCCGATGGCAATATCGTCATACCCATCATTGTTGAAATCGCCCACAGTTTTTGAATAGGCATCCCAGTTTGAATTGTCAACAACATAGGTTCCATTTATGATGGTTGGATTCAGCAAATCTGCCCCGTTGGCAGTCCCATAATAAATATATGTTTTTGTAACCGTCTGATTCAATGCATTTTTTCCAAATATTGCTCCAACGAGGATATCGTCATAATTATCATTATTAAACCGTCCTTTCACAATGCAAGATGTGGTGTTCACATCCCATCCAAAAGCAAAACTGGAATCCTGTGGGGAAATATGAATGATTTTATCAGGATGGCTAAAAACCTTTGTCTGGCTATAAGCAAATTCGCAAAAGGAGAAAAGTGCAGTTAAGACAAGAAAAGAAAAAAGATTTTTCATACATTAACGGATTTCAATAGTACTTTGATAATTATAAATCACAAACTTTGCTAACCAATATTAAAATATCAGGTCTCGAAAAAATTGGTTTGGAGGAAATTTTAGTCAGTAAGCCATTTGAGACAGGTATTAAACGGGGTGAATATGTATTGAATGTTATCTTTTAAACTTTAAGATTGAACACATTATAATCAGCAATCCATTAAATCATTCACTGGATTTATATAAAAAACTGCTTTCAGCTTTTATATAAGCGAAACGTGCATCAAATATAGTTATGTTATGCTCAATGTCAACATAAATATATTTATTCTCTCTGTGCTTGGTACATTCTTTGTCTGTGTTTAATCTTTACATTTATGGCACATTATAAAATTAAAATCAAAATATGTTTTCAGCATATTCATTCATTTTCCTGTTCTCCAAGCAATTGCATGTTAACATCTAAGTTGAAAAGATCCCTTATTAATGAACGAATCTCATCCTGAATCGACCTATTAAGACTCCTTATAAATAGAGTCATCCGATTTCTTTTTTGGTATTATTAGTTACTTTTGTTGAATATATCCATATAAGTATGTACATAACTAAATCGACAACTTCTAAAACCGCTTCCATATGAAAATGCCAAAAAATGCGTATAACTGGATAACAATTACCGGTTTTTTATTGGCCATCAATAGCCTAGTAGCCATAATTCTACTCTTTATTTTCACGATGCTTTCAAGCGAGACTAATCCTTACATGGGATTATTCACTTTCATAGTATCGCCTGCATTTATGGTGATTGGCCTTCTGTTGATTCCGGCAGGAATGATTAATAAGCGAAGGAAATTAAAGGGAAAACAGCCAAGTAAGCAAAATTGGCCTATCCTGGATATGAACAGCAAAATTCAGAGAACGGCAATAATCCGAATTTCTGTCATCACTTTCGTTTTACTCGTTGCAACAGCCATGGGAAGCTACGAGGCATTCCATTACACTGAATCGGTTCCATTTTGCGGCACCTTATGCCATGATGTGATGGAACCCGAATTTGTCGCATACCAGCATTCGTCGCATGCCAATGTTAAATGTGTTGAATGCCATGTAGGTGAAGGAGCAGGCTGGTACGTTAAATCAAAACTTTCAGGTTTGTACCAGGTGTATTCAGTGATTTTCAAAAAATATTCCACCCCGATTGAAACCCCTCTTCGCAACCTGCGTCCTGCCAGCGAAACCTGCGAAAGATGCCATTGGCCTCAAAAATTCTACTCTCAGAAACTGAGAAATCTGCGCTCTTATTTAGCTGATTCAGGAAACACTGAGTGGAACACTTCACTGCTTATGAAAATCGGGCCTCAGTACAGTGCCAAGGGACTTTCGGAAGGCATACACTGGCATATTAACAAGAACGTAAAGATTGAGTATCTGGCAGGTTCTTCCAACAGGGAAAGCATTCCCTGGGTAAAATATACCGATTTGAAAACGGGTAAAGTGAAAATTTTCATGGATGAAGAAAATCCTGTTGACAAAAAAGCCATGGATAGCCTCGAAAAAAGGACTATGGACTGCATGGACTGCCATAACCGCCCATCACACAAATACTTATCAGCACCTAATTTTATTGATAATGCAATGGTTGCGGGTGCAATACCCAACGACCTGCCTTATATCAAAATGGCAGCCATGGAGGCTTTGAAAGTTTCGTACAACACGAAAGACAGTGCCCACATGGAAATTAAGAAAGCAATAAATACCTACTATAAAGATGAGTTATCAGGAGCCTATGATAATGAATTACAACGTATCAGCAAAGCCATTGTTGCCATTCAGGCTGAGTACGACAACAACGTTTTCCCTTTCATGAAGGTTGAAGCCAGCAGGTACCTCGATCATATCGGCCACCTGGAATCGGATGGCTGCTTCCGTTGCCATTCCGATAGGCATAAAACTGCCACCGGAGAGACCATTTCAAGAAACTGTGATCTTTGCCACAGCATCCTGGCTCAAGGTCCGACAGGAAAAGTACAGACGGTTGCTTTGGGCACATCAATGGAGTTCGTTCACCCAACCGAAATCAGGGGAAAATGGAAAACAGCGTTTTGTTCGGAATGCCATAGAGTACTTTATGAATAAAATAGGATACCGTTGTTTGGAATAATTTTCAGATAATTTTACCTATCATACCAAGTAAATTAAAAGCAAAAGCCGTCTTTTAAAAAGGCGGCTTTTGCTTTGTTATAAATTGTAGATTTATATCGGGAAATGATTTTTAGCAATTTATCCTTCGGTTTCAGTTCCTTTCCCCTTCAGCTTTTTTACGTAATAAGTTGATATTACAATTGATGTAATCGCAAATGCAAGAAAGATCAGGATTCTGAAAATGAGTTCTATATTGGCTAAGTCGACTAAAAATAAATAGAATGCGGCAACGATCAGATTCCCCATCGCCATCCAGCGGTACTTGATGCTTTTCACAAAAATACTCAGCCCGAAATAAACTCCTGCAATCAAAAGCCAGGATACCGTAATATATTGCCCGGGCAGTCCGTGATAGGTGGCGTACAAAAGCGAAAGGAACAAGGTAAAAAGGTAAATATTCCTGAGAAAGTCGGTTGTTATGTTCAATCGCTCCTTCTGCCAGTTGATAATACGTGCTGATAAAAAGGCTATAAGAGGTATGGAGAAATTCACAGACTGAAGCGTTCCGGACAGCGTGTAATAAAGGATTGCCAAGGTAACCAGCAAAAAAGTATTCATCAGCGTAATGATATACGAACGATACCAAAGTGCCAATGCCAGCACCAGGAAACTCTGGCAGATCAGTAATAGAAAAGCATCGGGAAAATGATAAATACCATAAACGGAAATACTGATGGCAACAAACCCGAATAATGCGTATAGTGCCGGCGAATATTTCCAGGGTGAATATATCTTAAGGACGACAGAGTATGCCACGCAATAGACGGAAATTGCCACGAAAAAGGGCACAAAGGATGTCGCAAAATGCGTAAACACCAACGAAAGTAGTAAAGCAGAATAAGCGATACCGGCAAGAAGCAGAGTTGAAAGTACCAGGTTTTGAGGATATGCTTCATCCGGTTTCCGGAATGCTACCAGTGAATACATACCGGTTATGATAGAGAAATAGACAAATGAATAATGGTAGGTTAAATCACCAGGCGCTGTTACCAGTGATAAAGGGTTTTTCAACAACCAGATCAGGCAAGTGAAATACGTAATGCACAAAATAAATGTCGAAACTTTCCACCAATTGTATTTCCAGAAAGCATACAGAACCATACCTGTAGTTGCGATGGCGATCAGGAAAAAAGGATGCGTATGATCACTTACAAAGGCGGTTACTATTGCCAAAGCGAAAGCTTGTGCAGCCAGAGCCTGGGATTGTTTTTTAAATGCAATAAATAACTGAATTCCAACCACTATCAGCAGTAGTAAGGTTGCCAACACCTGATTAGTCAACAAAGGTTTTGCATTGTAATAGTGTAAACGCAAAATGATATAATACAAAATAATAAACCCGAAAAGGTTAAAGATGAACGACATATACGAAAAGCTTTTCCGGAAATAATGTGACAAAACAAATACCCCGGCCACACTGACAATGCCTACGGCCATTGAAATGACCGGTTTACCGGCATCGTTAAAATACTGCCACAAAAAGACTATGGCAAAAAACAATACAATATTTCCGAGCCAGGCTAAACCGTATTCACCAAACTTCGACTCGAAAGGCATGCTGATTGAAATGTTTAAATCAGAAAACCCGGATTCATCCTCTTCGGCAGTATCTTCAGTCATTTGATCCTGAGCAGCACGCGTTTTTGCTGATTCCAAAATAGCAATCCGCTCCTCGATGGAATCTAAACGCCTAAGAATTTCATTTAAATCACCGTTTTTAAGATCATTTGAATTCATAACAGTCTCCTTCAATCTTTAGAATTGTAAAAAACACCATGTGTGTGTAGGACCAGGAAGTTAAAAAGTCACTTTTAAGAATTAGTCACAGCAACCAGGGAATCTGATTTGCGGTATAATCGGCTTAAGTGTTTAGATTTGAAATTGTTCAGATCGGCATTACCCGACCTGGATTTCATGATTATCCTCTTTCTTTTTCCATGGAGGGAACAGCCAGAGCAGGAACGACAGTATTATAAACGGAACTATTAACCAGAAAGCAGCCATCAGGTACCCTTCTGTACCAATAAGACCGATTTTGAAGCTGGTGTATCCATAGAAACTCTTTGAGAACAATTGCCCGCCAATCACCACATTCCAGCGCATGAAGAATATCCCTATAAGAATAAGTGCTGCGACAACGGTATAAATTGCTTTCCGTATCTGAATTCTGGGTTTGTAAAACTGTAAAGTCCCTAATGTTAACAATGGAATGACCGTTCCTATCAAACCCTGCATGATGAAAAGTGTAAAAAAGAGTCTTCCGAAAACCAGGTTATGCAATACGTCGAACGATTCTTCCGCAATGTATATGCGATGAATCTGATCCAGTCCTTCCAGAACAAAATCAATAAGTAATATATAGAACAAATACGATGCTATCGTATCGAGGCAGGGCATATCGATTTTCATTTTACGTATGCGGGTTATGGCAATGTAAACAAGCATTACCAGGGCAATTCCCGACACAATGGCTGAAAAAAGGAAAATAACGGGCATCAAAACCGTTGACCACCATGGATTTGCCTTAATTGAACCAAATATAAATCCTACATATCCATGCAGTAAAAATGCGGATGGTACACCAATTATGGTAACTATATATCCGAGTTTATTATCAAGCGCCACGGCTTTAGGCGAAATATCTGTTGACCACAGAGAAAAAGCTCTGTATAGGAAACGCTTAAATCCGGTTGTTTCACCAGCCCAGATTATCATATCGCGGCGATAGTCGAACCAGATTTCGAGTAACAAAACGACCATCAGGTACCATAAATAGACAAAACCAAAGATTGCCATGGCTGAGCTTAAATGCGGTGTAACCATAATTTCGTAGGCTCTTTGTGGTTTTCCCAGGTGGCTAACAAGAGGCATGGTGGCAACCAGCATGAATGACAAGGCCGTCAGCAAGGCGATTCCGTAGGTTGGGCGGAGCACATGCAATTTAAAGATGCGTTCGAGTGAGGCAAGGATAAATGCCCCTGCGACCAGGCCGGTAATATAAGGATACAGCACAATGAGTATGCTCCAGTTAAGTTCAATTTCATTTGGATATACATATCCATCCACTTTTGAAAGAACTTCGTAAAGATGTTGAATGTGTTGTGTCATATTATCTAACCTCCGGGCTTAAAGCATTGTAGAATAATTTTGAACCAGTATTCAAATTTGGCTTAATAACCATGCATGTATGGTTTTTGAGGAAATAATTGATTTTACTCCCGGGGTCGTTTAAATCTCCAAAAATCCGCGCCTCGGTCGGGCACATTTCGAAGCATGCAGGTTGCATGCCTTTATCAAGCCTGTGTATACAAAGGGTACATTTTTCGGCAGTTCCTTTCTCCGGGTTAACAAACCGGCATCCGTAAGGGCATGCCTGAACGCAGTACCGGCAACCGATACAATAATTTTCATCAACTAAAACAATGCCTTCCGGGGTTTCGAATGTAGCTCCTACCGGGCAAACCTGCACGCATGGCGACTTGGCGCAATGATTGCACATCTTGGGAACAAAGAATGATTTGAATATTTCTTCGTCCGGCACCGTTTGCTTAAACCCGTCGATTCCGCCGTTTGGCGATTCTACCAAAACGCTCCCGTCATTTTTTAGGGTATATTGCTCAACCCACGAACGGAAATAAAAGGGGTCTTTGGGTACATTGTTCTCCAATTTACATGCTTTGGCACAATTGCCGCAACCAATACATTTATTTATATCAATACCGATTCCGTACCATTTCCCTTTCCCTTTGGGCGGTTCGGTGGCAAACAATAATCCGTCGAACGGAGTTAATGCTGTTGCTACAGTTATTCCGCCAACAATGATGGATCCGGCTTTGAAGAAATCTCTCCTTGAAAGATTAGGTTTGTTTATGTTCATGGCTGATGAGGATTATGGCATTCGATACATACTAATTTCGCAAAATTTCTTTTATCCACCAGGTTGTGCTTCATAGGATCCATTTGTTTGATCATTGAATTATCTATAGTATCGAAAACTATTTTAACCCGCGCAGCATTCAACTGATGGCAAACAGAGCATTCTTTCCGGGAGCCCGGTTTATGAAGCAGTAATGAATCCGGCAAATTGCCATCCTTAAATTTATCGGCATACATGGCATGTTTTAAACCCGGTCCATGACAGGCTTCGCATTGAAGCTGCGCATGAAACCCAACTTCTTTGTCTGTTTTCATTTCTTCGTGGCACTTGGTGCATTTGTCGGATCCGGCATAATGCAATTCCTTCATCTTGTTCTCCTGGATTGCATCGGCCCGGTAATGACCTAACTTACCAAAGGAAGTTGGCCTGAGAAACGACTGTAGTATCAGGAACAGTATTATTACTACAGCAAAGGCACCGATCAGGCGTTTTATGTGTTGTGGCATAATAAAAGGATTATGTATTTAGATATATAGATGTAAAGATATAAAACAAATAATACGAAATTTGAAAATATGTATAAATTTTGAAAATATTTTTGAACAAAAGTTAGCTTTCGATTGTTTTCTAAGGTTTTTCTCTGAAAATGAAAAATGGAAAATGAAAAATGGAAAATGGAAAATGGAAAATGGAAAATCGTAAATGGAAAATCGTAAATCGTAAATGGTAATAGTTATTTGTGAATCGTAAGTCGTTAATCGCAAATCGTTAATTGCTCTTCCTAAATCCACAATCCGCAATCGTAAATCCACAATCCACAATCCGCAATCCGCAATCCGCAATCCACAATCCGCAATCGTAAATCCACAATCCACAATCCACAATCCGCAATCCGCAATCCGCAATCCGCAATCCGCAATCGTAAATCCGCAATCGTAAATCTACAATCCACAATCCGCAATCGTAAATCGTAAATCGTAAATCCGAAATCATTAATCGTAAATCTAACCAGGTGAATCCGTACAATTTATTACTTTTGGCGGCAAACAATACTTCCAGATGGCAGATACCGCAAAATTCATTATCATATTCATAATTAGCAGCTTAAGTTCTATTTTTGTTTCGGCACAAAAGGGAAATTCGTTTGCAGGTGTGAGGTTCGGCTTCGCCTTTCCAATGGGCGAAATGGCATCGAAAGATTTTGATAACGGCGGATATGCCCTTTTAGGAAAATCCTTTGGTGCTGAGGCAGCCTGGTTTATTACTCCTAAAATAGGGTTCGGGATTGATTTTTCATCCAATTCATTTGGCTACGATGCAGTTAGTTACGCTGCTGATTACGTGGCAAATACACCGGAATACAAGAGCCTGGATTTGCTTTCGGCACCCTATAAACTAACCACTTACATGGGAGGCATATATTATAAGGTATCTATATACAAGAAATTTTATTCAACTTTTAAACTGATGGGCGGATATTTCAGAACCCGGACTCCCGACCAGTTTTTTGGCGGCGATATTTATATGATTGGAAAAACTTACTTCTGGAAAACAAGTTCGTTCGACTCGAAGTTTACTTTCCTAACCGGCGCATCCTTCGAATACAAACTCGACAAACGGGTAAGTTTTCTACTTCAGGCCGATTTTACATATACCGAGGCATCTTTTGTTTTTCTTACAGGAGGTAACACCAGCTATACCAATTATCTGCAAATGCCTGTTCTACGCATACAACCGGGAATAAATATCCATTTTTAACTAATAAATCAAATCGGGATAGGATTGGAGAAAATAAAATTCCTGACCTGCTGTAAAGGAGTTTAAATACAATGTATTTTTACATCAAAGTTTTAGAAGAAATTTGTATTTGAACCTGGCATTTTCCCTTTTATTAGTATGAATAAAACAGTTTTTATTGCTCTCACAGTCTGGGCTATTTCGCTTGCTTCCTTTGCTCAGAAAACACCTGCCGATTACGTTAATACATTTATTGGAACCGGGGGCCACGGCCACACGTACCCGGGGGCAACCACGCCTTTTGGCATGGTTCAGTTAAGTCCCGACACGAGACTCGAAGGCTGGGACGGATGCGGAGGCTACCATTACGACGACAGCTATATCTATGGCTTCTCGCATACCCACCTCAATGGAACCGGCGTACCCGATCTCTGCGATATCCTCTTCATGCCTACAACAGGCGAAACCCGCTGGAACAACGGCTCCGACGGGAAACCAGGATATGGTTCACATTTTAAACATAGCAGCGAAAGTGCTGCTCCCGGGTATTATAAAGTTGTTCTCGATGATTATGGTATAACTGCCGAACTCACAGCCACCACCCGGACTGGCATGCATTGCTATACTTTCCCTGCCGGCAACGAATCCAATATATTAGTTGATCTTTTTCACCGCGACGAAGTACTCGAATCGTCGATAAAAGTGATCAGCGAAACAAAAATTGAGGGTCTGCGCCGATCCAGGTCCTGGGCTGCCAACCAGTACGTTTATTTCGCGGCGGAGTTCTCGAAACCTTTCACTACTTACGAAATAGCCGTCGATAACAATACGGTTCCAAATATTCAATCTGTTGAAAACAAGAAGAATATCAAAGCCATTTTCCATTTTAACACTGCTGCCGGCGAGAAAATCTATGTAAAAGTGGGCATTTCAGCCGTGAGCGAAACCGGTGCCTGGCTCAATCTGAAAACTGAAATTCCCGATTGGGATTTTAATAAAGTTCGTTCCGACGCTAAATCAACCTGGAACAAAGAGTTGAGTAAAATTGAGGTTGAAGGCGGAACCGATCAACAGAAAACGATCTTCTACACTGCTCTGTATCATACCATGGTTAACCCGAATACATACATGGATGTGGATGGCAGTTACCGCGGCCGCGACCTGAAAATCCACAAGGATAATTCTTTTACTAACTATACCGTCTTCTCACTCTGGGACACTTACAGGGCTTTTCATCCGCTTATGACTATTATTGATCAGAAACGTACACTCGATTATATAAAGACTTTCCTGGCTCAATACGAACATGGAGGATTGTTGCCGGTTTGGGAACTTGCCGGAAATGAAACTTTCTGCATGATCGGGTATCATTCCGTGCCGGTGATAGTGGATGCTTATCTGAAAGGGTTAAAGGGTTTTGATGCAGAAAAAGCTTTCACAGCCATGCGAAAAAGTGCCACGCGCGAAGGCAACACCGGTTTAAAAATGCTGGATCGAAATGGTTTTATTTCGGCTGACGATGAAACAGAAAGCGTTTCGAAAACGCTGGAATACGCTTACGACGACTGGTGCATAGCTCAATTCGCGAAATCACTGGGCAAAAATGACGATTATTCCTATTTCATTAAACGAGGACAGAATTATAAAAACATATTCGATACTTCCACTGGTTTTATGCGTGCCAGAAGCAACGGTGGCTGGTTCAATCCATTCGATCCTTTCGAAGTCAATTTCAATTATACCGAAGCCAATTCGTGGCAATACAGTTTTTCGACCGTTCAGGATATGAACGGGCTGATTCAGTTGCATGGCGGGAAGGAAAACCTGGTTAAAAAACTGGATGCTCTTTTTAGTGCTTCGTCTAAAACTTCAGGCCGCGACCAAAGTGACATAACAGGGCTGATCGGCCAATACGCACACGGCAACGAACCCAGCCACCATATCGCTTACCTCTACCCATTTGCAGGTGAGCCTTGGAAAACACAAAAACTTGTCCACCAGATACTTAATACTTTGTATCATGACAATCCTGATGGCCTAACCGGGAATGAGGACTGTGGCCAGATGTCGGCATGGGCTGTAATGAGTGCCCTGGGATTTTACCAGGTAACACCTGGTACCGGTTTTTATGTGATTGGCACGCCCTGGTTCACTAAAGTGACCATCAACCTGGAAAACGGAAAGAAGTTTATAATCAGTGCCAGAGATATTTCTGAGAATAATTTCTATATAAGTTCAGCAACTCTCAACGGCAAAAAATACGATGCGTCCTTTCTCAAACATGATGACATTATGAAAGGAGGTGAACTACAGTTTACGATGACGGATAAACCAAATATGAAATGGGGAACAGGCACTAAAAACGAACCATTTACCGCTATCTCCGATAGCCTTATTGTGCCGGTGCCGGCTATTAAAGATGCATCCAAAGTGTTCAGGGATACAAAAGAAATCACGATTACAGGCTCACCCGGTGCTACCCTGCTTTACAAATTGACGGATGCAGATGGAAAAGTTTCGGAAAAAACTTACCTGGCACCGTTTACTATTGATAAAACCTGCACCATCGGGTATTGTGCCAGGCAAAACGGGAAATCGAGTAAATGGGTTCAATCCGATTTTGTGAAGATGACTGATGACAGAGATATTACACTCACCTATCCTCCTGCAAACCAGTATTCAAGCGGCGGGGCAAACAATTTGATTGATGGCATCCGTAGTTTTGCTGATTTCAGGGTGGGCGGATGGCTTGGTTTTGAGAAAGTTAACCTCGAAGCTGTAATTGATTTACGAGAAATAAAATCTTTGAACACCTTTGGCGCAGGATTCCTGCAGGATATTAACTCCTGGATATTCATGCCCTCGAAAATTGAGTTTTTAGTATCCGAAAACGGCACTGATTTCCTATCGACAGTAACGATCAGGAATAATATACCCCAGGACAAGGACGGGACAATTCTTAAAACCTTCGTCACAAAGACCAATTTGCCGGTAAAAGCCCGATACGTAAAAGTTATCGCAAGCAACATCGGAACTTGTCCCCCAGGGCATAAAGGGAATGGAGGTTCGGCCTGGATTTTTGCGGATGAGATTATTTTAAAGTAATTTGAAAATGAGATAATGCGGTAACGAGGTAATGCGGTAATGCGATAATGCGATAATTGGGGACTTGAACTTTGAACATTTTGAACCTTGAAACTTTGAACCTTGAACATTGAACCTTGAACCTTGAACAATATATTGCGCCTGTAAAAATATTTAAAAACATTTTCATGAATTACACCTTAACACGTTTATCATCTAAAGTTTCGTCCTTATTTGTTGTACTTCTGATTTTGAGCTTTACATCCCAGGCTCAACTGATTAAAAACACCAAAACGCAGGCTGATATGGAGCAAATGTTGCAGAAACAGCAACAAATGGCTGCCGGGCGAAGTGAACAGCTTTTTGAAGTTTTAAAAAGGCCCTTGCCTCCTGACGAAAAACAGGCACTCGAATACCTGTATGCATATATGCCTTTAAGCGACCTCGCCGATTACACGGGTGAATATTTCCTTTTGCAAATCAGATCTGCACTTAAAGCACGCAGCGAAATGACCTGGGGTACAGGTATTCCCGAAGAAATTTTCCTGCATTTTGTGCTGCCGACACGCGTCAACAACGAGAACCTCGATGATTTCAGGATTGAGATGTACGACGAACTTAAAAACCGCGTTGCCGGAATGAATATGCACGATGCCGCACTGGAGGTGAACCACTGGTGCCACGAAAAAGTAACCTACCGCAGCAGTGACGAACGCACCAGTTCGCCTCTCGCAACCATAAAAACATCCTTTGGCCGCTGTGGCGAAGAATCTACTTTTACCGTTACAGCATTGCGCACCATCGGGATTCCTGCCCGGCAGGTGTACACTCCCCGCTGGGCACACACCGACGACAACCATGCCTGGGTGGAGGTATGGATTGCCGGGAAATGGTATTTTATGGGTGCCTGCGAACCTGATCCCGATCTGAATATGGGATGGTTTGCCGAACCCGCCCGCAGGGCAATGCTAGTTCATACCCGCGCATTCGGAGCTTATTATGGAGACGAACCGGTTATCGACAACGAAAAATGTTTTGCCGAACTCAACCTGATACAGAACTATGCCACGGCTAAAAACATCAAAGTTAAAGTGCTTTCGACTGACAATAAACCTGTTGCAGATGCGAATGTGGAGTACCAGCTGTATAACTATGCTGAATTCTACCCTATTGCAAAAGGAAAAACCGGCGTCAATGGAATGAGTTCGATCATTTCGGGACTGGGCGATCTGCTGATTTGGGCCTACCAGGGTGAAAAATGGGGTTATAAGAGGATTTCTGTCGATAAAATGGATTCCGTTACGGTGGTGATTAATGATATCCATATTGGAAATCTTTCTGAAAAATTTGACCTGATTCCGCCTGTTGAGAAAAACCCGCTACCTGCAAAAGCAAATCTGAAAGACCGTGATTACAACACCCTCAGGCTTCACAAGGAAGATTCGGTTCGCACTCTTTACATGACAACTTTCAGGGATTCGTCGTGGGTTAATGCATTTGCAGTCGGGCAGTCGTTGAGTGCCGAAAAACTACAGCCGATTTTCCTGAAGAGTTATGGCAACTGGAAGGAAATAGCTGATTTTATATCCGAAACACCAAATTTTCAGAAAGAATGGGCTGCTTATTTGCTCGAAGCCATTTCGGAGAAAGATTTAAGAGACACCAAAGCCGAAATTCTGAGGGATCACCTGGGCAATTCATTTAACTATAACAACCCGCTTTCGAGCCAGGATAAGGAGTTTTTTGCCAGCTACGTAATGAACGGCCGCATTGCCAACGAAATGATGATGCCCTGGCGCGGATTTCTGCAAAAACAGTTTGGCTATGATTTTGTGATGCAGTTTAAAACGGATGTCAATGTGCTGATTGATTGGATAAAGACAAATATAAAAATTGACGATACAGCAAACCTGCACTCGCGTGCGCCCCTATCGCCCCGTGGTGTTTTTGAACTCAAAATGGCCGACAAACGATCGCGCGATATCTTTTTCGTGGCTGTTTGCCGCAGCCTGGGTCATGCAGCCCGCATAAATACGGCAACAAACATGCCTCAATACTACGATGGCAAAGATTGGCAGAATGTAGCTTTTGAAACGTTAACCGAAAATATCATCGCGAAAGGCAGTGTACATTTCGTTAATCCGATCCCTGGATCCGATCCCAAATACGCCATTAACTTCACAATTGCACGTTTTAACAAGGGTGTTTACCGTACTGTCGATTTCGACTATGGAACCAAACTGAGTGAATTTAATACCAAAACCGATATTGAAGCCGGCAAATACCTCCTCGTAACAGGTAACAGGCAGGCAGATGGCAGTGTACTTTCGTCGGTAACATTTTTCGAGGTACCAGCTTCCGTAACAACGGATGTGAAGGTTGAAATCCGCCAGAATTACACACCTGCCGAGCCATGGGCAAAAATAAATACGGACTTATACAAGTTTAACCGGTATGCTTCAAATGAAGTTATATCGCTCGACAAGCTGGCTTCTGCAAAAGGTGCCATCCTGGTTTGGATTGATCCTGACAAAGAGCCTTCGAAACATGTATTGGCTGATATTCCGGGCGTTAAGGACTTAATTGAAAAATGGGGCGGAAGTATTATTTTCCTGTTCGCACAGGATAAGATTAGTGCCTCTTTTAAACCGTCCAATTTCACGAACCTTCCTTCGCAAAATATATTTGCGTACGATAAAGGGGCCAAATTGTTGGCAGAAATTAGCCGGTTACGCAAAAGGAACAATGGGAACAACCTTCCGGTTATTGCAATCAGCGATAAAAACGGCAACCTGGTTTATTATTCCGAAGGATACAAAATCGGTATTGGCGAGCAGGTTGCAAAGGCAATTGCTCCCTTAAAGTAGAGAAAAGGATTTAAGGTGTTTTGCACCCGGCTTCCTGATATTTGCATCCTTGAATCTTTCAATAATAAATACTCCATGAATACCTTATATCAACGATTGCTGATCCTGGTGACTCTGGCTGTAATGCCGTTCTTATACGCTTCAGCTGAAGACATTATTGTAAAATCGCCGGATGGTAAAGCCTTAATCAGGCTCGGTTATTCCAAAGGCTTACTTCTGTCGGTTGAATATAACAACCAGCAGGTTATGGCTCCGTCACCGGTTTCCATGAGCATCCAGGAACATCCGGAAGCATTCGTAAGTCCGACGCATCCAAAAATAAAGTCACTAACCGTAAACACGGAAATAATTCCACCTGTAGCTGAAAAACGCAGCCGTATTCCTGATGTTTACAACGAGACAGAAATCTGGTTTAAAGGCAATTATGGCATTAAATTGCGTGCATACAATGATGGCGTTGCCTGGAGGCTCCTGACCCGTTTCGCTGATACAATTACCATAAATAATGAGCTTGTAACTTTGAATATGGCTGCCGCTGATTCGGTTTATTACGGCGATGAAGACAACTTTGTATCCCACTCCGAACGCTTTTATACCTATCGCCAGGCAGGTTCTGTAAAAAGCAATCAAATGGGAATTCTGCCGGCCGTTTTCCACAAGGCAAATGGAACGATTGCCGCATTTACCGAAAGCGACCTTTTGGATTATCCTGGTTTATATTTGCTGGGCAGCGATAAATCAAACGGTTCTTTTACCGGCACATTCGCGAAAGTAGTTGACCAGATGACACCAAAAACGGATCGCGATTATGGCATTGTGAGCCGTAAAAATTACATTGCCCGCACCGGCGGCACACATGAATTTCCCTGGCGTGCTTTCGGATTAGCCGAAAATGAAGCACGTTTGATGGAAAATGATTTGGCTTACCGTTTGGGAAGTCCTTGTAAACTTGCCGAAACATCCTGGATAAAACCCGGAAAAATTGCCTGGGACTGGTGGAACAACTGGAATATTTCGGGCGTGCCTTTCAAATCCGGAATAAATACAGATACCTACAAATACTATATTGATTTTGCATCGGCAAATAAACTGGAATATGTTGTGTTCGATGAAGGTTGGTCGAAACCGGAAGACCTCGAAAAGGTAAACCCGGAGATGGATATGGATGCTTTGTTCGCTTACGCAAAACAGAAAAATGTTGGCATTATCCTTTGGGTTACCGGCAGGGCACTGGAAGAAAAATTTGAATCTTCGTTTGCAAAATTCAGCAAATGGGGATGCGTGGGTGTGAAAGTAGATTTCCTTTGCCGCGACGACCAGGCTATGGTCAATTTTTACGAAAAAGTTGCCAAAACAGCAGCCATACATCATATGTTGGTTGATTTTCACGGAGCCTACAAGCCGACCGGATTCAGCCGTACTTACCCGAACGCACTTACCCGCGAAGGTGTTAAAGGCCTGGAAAATGTAAAATGGTCGAAGGATATCACTCCGGCTCACGACTGTACTTTGCCATTCACAAGGATGTTTGCCGGGCCCATGGATTATACTCCCGGAGCCATGCGTAACGAAAACCAGAAATCATTCACTATCAACTATAATGCTCCCATGAGCATGGGCACCCGCTGTCACGAAATGGCAAAATACATTGTTTTTGAAAGTCCCCTGCAAATGCTGTGCGACAATCCCACCAATTACCTGAAAGAGCCTGAATGCTTATCGTTCCTGGCTAAAGTCCCTGTTACCTGGGACGAAACCAGGTGCATCAATGCTTCTATAAGCCACTATGTGACAGTAGCCCGTAAACATGGCAACAATTGGTATGTTGGATCCATGACTGATTTCACAGAACGCAGCTTTGATGTTCCGCTCAGTTTTCTGGATGAAGGTCAGTATTCAGTTACTATTTTTAAAGATGGGATAAATGCCGATCGTCGTGCCGAAGATTATTTCAGTGAAACCTTTACTGTAAATAACAAAAGCACTCTTGCCCTAAAACTGGCTTCCGGAGGCGGATTTGCCTGCAAGATTACTAAGCTCTAGCTCGTAATATTACATTTAACACAAACCAGAATAACCAAGTATTCCAGACTTCCTGATCACCAATAAATTATCTTTTCCCAAAACCTTTAGAAATCCAGAATAAAATGCCAATAGTAACTGACAGCCACTTAAAGACTTTTGTAGAAGCAGCCCACCGCATAGGTACACATCAA
This sequence comes from Bacteroidota bacterium, assembly GCA_037142075.1. GTDB lineage: Bacteria > Bacteroidota > Bacteroidia > Bacteroidales > UBA4417 > UBA4417. Next base: position 107,807 of record JBAXBJ010000003.1, on the reverse strand, counting down.
CTTTTATTATGCAGTAGTGGCAACCTGTCATGGCGTCTGAATGACGAAATAATGCTGATTTCGCAAACAGGTTCATGGCTTCCTTACCTTAGCAAGGACCAGGTTTGCGTCAGCCGGCCTACGGATGGAACAATCATAAATAATGTATGTCCATCGATGGATTGCGGTTTTCATTTTGGTGTTATGCAGCAACGGAAGGATATAAATGTGATTCTTCATTTCCAGTCATTGTATGGCACTACGCTGGCTTGTTTACCTGATCCTCCCACTAATTTCAATGTTATCAATGAAGTCCCGGTTTATATTGGCAAAATCGATATGCTGCCTTATATTTGTCCCGGTTCACCTGAACTTGGAGTAAAAGTTACCGAATCCCTGAAAACACACGACCTGGTAGTTTTGAAAAATCATGGACAAGTAGTCGTTGGGAAAAGTTTTGATGATGTAATTCAGAAAGCACTTTTCTTTGAGCTGGCATGTGGCATCATAATGCGGAGCAGGGATCAGGCTGTGCGTTTAACTGAAGAGCAAATGAGTGAAATGGATAAATATGCAAAAAGGTCACCCAATATCTGATTCTGTTTTTTCAATTCTTTTGAGCGGACAGAAATGGACCGGGCTGATATCAATTAACCGGAAAAGCGCAAGCATTCAGTTACATTAAGCTACTAATCAAACTATTGCGAGAATCAGACAAAGCACCAGCTTCAGGCTTCCCTAATTTCAATCTTATTCCACAGTACTTAAAATAGTTTACAAACACATGAGCAAGGAAAACAAACTCATTCTGGGTAACATCATTGGACTCAAAAAGGAATTCGAAGAACAGTATAAAGCGTTGCATAAACATACATTTCCCGAAGTGTTGGATCGCATCCACAAATCGGATATATGCGATTATTCTATTTTTCTGCATGATGGAATCCTTTTCAGCCACATGGTATATAATGGCAATGATTATGAAGCCGATATGAAAGCCATGGGTAGCGATCAATCCACCCGAGACTGGTGGAAACTCACCGATACTATGCAGCAGCCGTTTGAATCCAGGAAAGAGGATGAATGGTGGGCAGGAATAAATCTTTGGTTCAGCTTTCAATCACCAACTCTTCTGATCGGAGAAGTTTTACGATATGCTTATTGCTTTCCGGCACCTGCCGATCTTCCCGAAACAGTACCCGGCGATTATCTGGGGGATATTGATTTCTGGGGTTCCACCTATGACCTGAAAACTCTTCGGATCTTCCAGGGACTCAATAATGTGTACATTTACATCGAGACGCTGAAGAATTCAGATCATTCCTTCCTGCTCGAAATCATAGCCAGGGTTTTGAAAACTGATGCAACACCTCTTGCAATGACTGAAGTTTTTCATACCGAAATCCACAATTCAATTCAGGCTAAGCCAAATAAAAAAGTTTTTGTTACCGGTTGCTTCGATATGCTTCACAGCGGTCATGTTGCATTTTTAAAGGAAGCAGCATCCTATGGCGATTTATTTGTAAGCATTGGTGCTGATGCAAATGTACATCACCTGAAAGGCCGTTATCCTGTTAATACGCAGAACGAACGCAAGTATATGATCGATGCCCTGGCATGCGTAAAAAAGTGCTTAGTAAACTCGGGTTGGGGATATATCGATTTTCGGAATGAATTGCAGGAGGTTATGCCCGATATTTTTGTGGTGAACGAAGATGGCCATACGCCTTCAAAACAGGCTCTTTGCGAGGAAATGGGCATTGCATATCACATCCTGAAACGTATACCCCATGCCGATCTGCCGGTGCGATCAACAACTATGTTACGAACCGAATGCACCATCCCTTTCCGTATCGACCTGGCGGGAGGATGGCTCGACCAGCCCTACGTCTCAAAACACCATCCGGGCTCAGTAATTACCATCAGTATTGAGCCTGCGATCGAATTTAACGAACGGAGCGGGATGTCGTCGAGCACACGCCGGAAAGCAATTGAGCTTTGGCGCAACGAAATTCCTCATGGCGATGCCGAGCACCTGGCAAGGATGCTATTCAGTTTCGAAAATCCTCCCGGCACCGTGCATGTTTCAGGCTCGCAGGATTCGCTCGGTATTGTGATTCCGGGACTTAATAAGCTGAATTATAACGGCACTTACTGGCCTGAAAAGATCAATACTATAAACGATGAAGATGTGCTTTCATGGATTGAGCAAAATCTTTACCTGGTATCGCTGGGTCCAAGGGTTAGCTCATACAGCCCGCTCGAAAACACCAATATTAGTCCGAAAGGAGCTAAAGCCTTGTCGGATTCAACTGAAGATTGCTGGAAAGCTATCCTGAAGAAAGATACCAGGGCGTTCGGAGATGCCTTCAGGCGTTCATTTGAGGCGCAAATCGCGATGTTCCCGAATATGGTTGATGATGAAATACTGCAAACTATTTCGCTGTACAAAGAAAAGGCATTGGGATGGAAACTCTCGGGTGCCGGAGGTGGCGGATATATCATCCTGGTTTCGGAAACTCCTGTTGAAAGTGCTATGCAAATCAAAATCAGGAGAAAAAATAATTTATAAAATCAGAAATCCAGGTTGGCCATCTATTCAACCATCTAAACACATCGCTCATTATCAATAAATCAAATCATATGGCTGAAAAACACAAGATCGTAAGCAAAGAGTCGTTACTCCCGTTTATATTGGTAACTGCGCTTTTCTTTCTCTGGGCACTGCCTAACAACCTGAATGACATTCTCATTCCGCAATTCATGAAATCGTTCGAGTTGACACGATTGCAGGCGGGTTTGGTACAGTCAGCCTTTTACCTGGGATATTTTTTGCTGGCAATGCCGGCGGCACTTATCATGGATAAATACAATTTCAAAACAGGTCTGATTATCGGCCTGCTGCTTTTTGCGGCAGGATGCTTCCTGTTTTGGCCTGCGGCAGGTTCCGGCAGGTATGGGTTTTTCCTTTTTGCACTGTTTGTCATTGCAAGCGGACTGGCATTTCTCGAAACAGGCTCAAATTCTTTTATTGCCGTTCTGGGCGATCCTGCAACTTCGGAACACAGGCTTAATTTTTCGCAGTCATTTAATCCGCTCGGATCAATGACAGGAGTGCTGATAGGAACAGTATTTATTTTCTCAGGCACCGAATTGTCCAATATACAGACCGTGGCAATGAAATCTGCCGGAACATACAAGTCATACCTCCATGAGGAAATTATGCGTGTTGGCCCACCTTACCTGGTAATTGGCTGCATTATCCTGTTGCTGGCGTTTCTGATCTGGAGAACAAAGTTCCCTGTTGAGAAAAAAATCACTGACACAAAAGGTAACGACAAAGGGAAACTCTCGGCTTTGATGCATTATCCGCATTTTTTAAATGGTATTGCTGCACAGTTTTTTTATGTCGGCGCCCAGGTCGGAACCTGGAGTTTTATGATTCAGTATCTGAAAGATTACATGCAGAAATCGGAAAAGGAAGCCGGAGCAATGTTGTTTATATCTATCCTTGCTTTCGGAATAGGCCGTTTTGTTGCCACAGCATTGATGAAAAGCATAGCTCCCAAAAAACTTATGGGTGCTTACAGCGTAATAAATGTGGCCCTTTGTGCCACATCAATCGTCATGCCCGGAATTATCGGGGGGTGGGCACTGGTAGCAACAAGTTTTTTCATGTCGCTGATGTTTCCAACCATATTTGCCTTGAGTGTAAAAGGACTAGGTCCCAATACCAAACTTGGCGGTTCCATGATCATTATGGCAATCATCGGAGGTGCAGTCTGGACCCCTCTGATGGGTTTTATCTCTGACAAAACACATAGCATGGCCCTGGCAATTACCATTCCTTTACTAAGTTACCTTTTCATAATCTACTATTCCTACATGGGATCTAAACCATCAGGACCTTTGTACGAAGCACCGGAAACAATCGCCATTGATTCATAATCATAAACAAAAATTACTTTTCAATTTACAAACGGAAAATATAATGTCAAATTTATAATCCATATGAAATCAATTTTCTTCTCAATCATCTTATTACTGATCAGTATTTACACTCTCGAAGCGCAGGAACAGGAAGCGCCTTATATTGTCCCAAAAGATCCTGAGGTAGTTAAAAATATTGAAGAATGGCAGGATCTGAAATTCGGGATTTTCATGCACTGGGGCACTTACAGCCAATGGGGCGTTGTGGAATCGTGGAGCATTTGTCCTGAGGATGAAGGCTGGACGCAGCGCAAAGGTCCGTTTTCGAACGATTATTCTACTTACAAAAAAGCTTACGAAGATTTACAGAAAACATTCAACCCTGTAAACTTCAATCCTGATAGATGGGCCGCGGCCGCTAAGGATGCCGGCTTCAAATATATGATTCTGACGTTTAAACACCACGACGGATTTTGTATGTACGACAGCAAATACACCGATTACAAAATCACAAGCCTGAATACGCCTTTTCACACAAATCCAAAAGCAAATATCGGCAAGGAAACTACGACAGCATTCCGCAAAGAAGGCTTTAAAATCGGAACCTATTTCTCGAAACCCGACTGGCATTGCGAATCATACTGGTGGCCGTATTTCCCGCCAAAGGACCGCAATGTGAATTACGATCCGAAACGCTATCCCGAACGTTGGCAGCAGTATAAAGATTTCACGTACAACCAGATAGAAGAAATTCTTTCAAATTACGGTAAAGTGGATATACTGTGGCTCGATGGCGGCTGGGTAAGGCCAAAACAAAGTATTGACCCAAATATCGACTGGCAGAAAACCATCCCTTTCGATCAGGACATTGATATGGCTAAAATCGCCGCCATGGGACGCAGGCATCAGCCAGGACTTATAGTAGTTGACCGATCAGTTACCGGTGAATTTGAGAATTACCGCACACCGGAGCAGCAAATTCCGGAAAAACCACTGGCTTATCCCTGGGAAACCTGTATGACAATGGCTTCGTCCTGGTCGTACGTTCCGGGCGATATTTACAAACCAGCCGGCACTATTATTCACTACCTGGTTGATATTGTTGCCAAAGGCGGAAATTACCTGCTGAATGTGGGCCCAAGCCCGCTTGGCGACTACGACACAGTTGCATACGCCAGGATGAAAGAAATCGGCGCCTGGATGAAGATAAATGGTGAAGCTATTTATGGAACCAGGCCCATTGCACCCTACAAGGAGGAGAATATCTGTTTCACACAGAATAAGGACAAAAGGGTAAATGCCATTTACCTTGCCGGAGAAAAAGAAACAAATCTGCCTCCCGTGATTAAAATTAAAGGCATTAAACCTGGAAAGAATGCGTCCATACAACTACTTGGAGCGAAAAATAACTTGAAATGGAAAATAGTTAATGGAGAAATAGTCATCACAATTCCGGCCTCATTAAAAAAAATGCCACCTTGCAGGTATGCATGGACCTTTTCGATCAGCGAAGTTGAATAAGCAACGATTAATATAAAACGGGCAAATGATAATAAGTAGTTTACAATGAGCAATTTCAATGCAAACAACAAGACCGAATAGTTCCAATTTTTCAAGGATTTGAAGTTCGGAAAGGAAAGAAAATATTGAAAACTATTTCTCAGGTAGTATGTCGCTTAATTTAAACCATGAATAATTCCTATAAATTTTGTATATTTGATATCTGCATCTTCAATTGCTTAAGCGATAAACCAATTGAATTAGAATAAGAAAAAACGATATTGCCGTAACACTCTCTTTGAAATACTGTTTGCCCCAACCATACACCTGCTGTCCTGGCGTGTAACGGGGAGGTAATGAGGTAATATAGACTTGGGGACTTCATCTTACTTTAAGGTATTAGGTAAAAATAATTAACCTGATTTATTGTAAAAATGAAACGATCTACCCTGGTATTAGTAATTTCAATTGTTGTCGCAATTGAAAGTCCGGCCCAAATCCCCAACGGCAGTTTTGAAAACTGGACATCTTCAGGTATTTGCCTGCAACCACAAGGCTGGGCCTGCATCAACGACTGGATGGGACTAACGGAGAATTGTTACAGCATGTCCCGTTCCGACGATCATTACCCGGCTTCGATAGGAAGCTTTTCGATTAAGATTGAAAACAGAGCTGAACTCCTGCCCGACTGGGGTGCGGCCGGAATGGTATGGACCGGCGACAGCACCGGGTTTGGAACAGATAATCCTACATTCCCCATCACAGGTCATCCTCTTTCCTTGTGCGGATATTATAAATTCTTTCCGCAAAATGGCGATACCATGGATATTCACTTCGTATTTTACAAAAACGGGGTGGAACAGGTTCAGGGAAGACTAATTCGGGCAACAGCTGCAACTGTTTGGACTTCTTTCAATATTCCCGTTTCTGATCCCAACTACACTGAGGCTGACAGTGCCCGTATCATGATGTCGGCCTTTTATTCGGATAGTTTTACTTTACATGGAAATTCTGTCCTTTATGTTGATAATCTGAGTTTCGACAACCTGGTAACTTCTGATGATAAACAAACTATGGATCACTCATTTTTCAGTGTATTCCCTAATCCTTCCACAAACTACATTACGCTTAATTTCAATAAAATATACAACGAAGACATTCAACTGGAAATATACAATTCACTTGGCGTACTGGTTAAAACATTATTGGTGAATCCCAACCAGCCGGTAATTCATATTGTTGATCAAAGCAAGGGAATCTATATACTTGTTGCCAAAACCACGAACGCTTCGGGAGTACAAAAACTAATCATTTACTGATAAAGCTATCGCGTGAGAAAACTGCGCTTCTTAATTTTACTTAAAAATCTGAATATAAAACGATTCTGGCGAGTATATAGTTTTGCACTAATAATTATTTCAGCTGCCGATCAAAACTATACCGCTTAAGAAATCATTATAAAGGCACATGAAAAAACCCGGGGTCTTTCAAGCAAAGGCGAAATGATCATGACCATTGTTCGTCCCGATTGGAACCGTTCGGTTACCGTGAAACCCCATAGCTGGAGGAGTAGTTTCGCCTGATAAATAATCGGGCTTCACACTCCGGATGTGAATCTGTCAACAATTAGCATGTGGTTTCTCCGGCTGAAATACAGTTTCTGAACGCAGGGAATAAGCTGATCCACATCAAAAAACCGTGTCGGTTATTTACATAAAATGGAATAGAAACTCAGGTTACAAATACTCTATTTCTTTGATTTCTGCCATATTTTCAAGCGGTTTATCCTGCAGAAAATTCCTGATAATCTGCTCAGTTGCATCAAATTGTTCCAGGTGAAATAAATGATCCGCATTCCGGATTGTGAGGAAAATTGAGTTTTCGATTGATCTGGCTATTTCTTTGCAGTATTCCGGCCTGGTAAAAACATCGTATTCACCGGTCATCACCAAAGTTCGTGTATTCATTTTCGAACTGATATCAAGGGGTGCATGCATCAGGAGGCGCCGTGTATTCTCAGCAAACCGTAGTTTAAAATCATCATTCATTTTAAGAAGGCAGCTATAAAGTATCCGCTCGACCAAGTAAAAATTATTGATTTTTTCAGGCTGTTCCCTGTATGTCAGGGAGTTTAATACTTGCATTACAAACTCATGCATATTGTTCTCGCTGAGTGTTTTAACTGTATGCGCAGTGGCTTCCCATTTGTCATCCGGAATTTTTCGCATCGTGCCGCAAAGCACCAGGTGTGCTATTTTTTGAGGAAACTTTTTTGCGAATGAATAGCCGATAGGTGTTCCGTAGGAAACAGCAACAATTTCAACTTTTTCGGTATCCAGGTTCGCGACAACATTCAACAAGGCATTGGTCATAAACTCAAGGCCATACGTTTCAGGCAAAAAATCCGATTTACCTGTACCCGGCAAATCAAGCAAAATAATGGTATATTCATTTTTAAAAGCATTAACATATCTTCTCCAGGAATTCATATCCTGAAATGCACCACTCAGAAGAATTAATGGGTATTTTCGCCTGGCGGACCTGTCGGTACAGCTTATCTCGCGGAAAAAATAACTGAAGCCTTCGAAAACTAATTTTTTATCTTCATCAATTGCTTCCATCTTGAACCTCATTTTAAGGACCAATCTTTCAGTAATCCAAAGTTAATGAATTTATTTCAATTATAAAATCCTCCAAGGTTAAATATTGCAAGTTAAACCAATTATATATTTAGATCGTTTCTAAATACCTGGTTCGCATTCAACAATCTTAAATTTTAAATTACTTTTGCAAAAGGAGGCCGCTTTTGATTTAATAATGCTTTTGCCTCAAACACTTCAGGTTGCATGGAAAGAACATTCTATATACCAACCCTTCTGAAAAGTTACAGACGCTTATTCGAGTGCCTGATGTTCTATAATTAACCCTTCTTCCGAATCGTCGCTTTTCAAGCTATCATCGATCCGCAATTCCTGTTGCGGACGTTCCGTTTTACCTGTAAATGTATTTCCACACCTTACTTCCAGAAAGAAAAACCATGTTTGAGAAAATCATACCCCATACCAGCACTCCTGAAAGGCCGGCAACAGCCGAAGGCAATTTCTACGAACCTAAGAGCAGTAAAATCGGACCGGGAATGAACGAACGCGTTCAAAAACTCAGAAAACTGAGTTTCGAAACCGAACCTTCCCTTTCGATTGAACGTGCCCTTCATGAAACGGCTTTTTATAAAGAAAATTTCGGGAAATACTCAATCCCGGTCCTGCGGGCCATGAATTTCATGGATCATTGCCTGAAGAAAACGATTTATATCGGAGAAGGCGAACTCATCGTTGGTGAGCGAGGCCCAAAACCAAAATGTGTTCCAACCTTCCCCGAACTTACCTGCCACAGCGTCGAGGATTTCCATGTGCTGAACACGCGAGATATGCAGCGTTACACCATCAGCCAGCAGGACATTGACCTGTACGAAAAAGAAGTAATCCCCTATTGGCAAGGCAAAACGCAGCGGGAACGCATTTTCAGCCATGTTCCTGTCGAATGGCGGGCTGCCTACGAAGCCGGTTTGTTTACCGAATTTATGGAGCAGCGCGCACCCGGGCATACATCCCTCGACGGCAAAATTTACCGTAAAGGAATGCATGATTTCAAAAAAGAGATTGCGGCAAACTTATCTTCGCTCGATTACCTGAACGATCCGGATGCTACCGATAAAGCCGAACAATGGAAAGCCATGAATATTTCGTGCGATGCAGTGATCGTTTTTGCCGAACGCCACGCCACTCTGGCCCGCCAACTTGCTACCGAAGAAACCGATCCAAAAAGAGCTGCTGAACTTCTGAAAATGGCGGAAGTATGCAGCCATGTGCCGGCAAATGCACCGCGCAACCTTTGGGAAGCCATTCAGATGTACTGGTTCGTGCACCTGGGAACTATCACCGAATTAAACGGCTGGGACGCCATGAATCCCGGTCATTTCGACCAGCACCTGGCTCCGTTTTATTACAAAGAAATTTCTGAAGGCACACTTACAAGAGACGAAGCCAAAGAACTTATTTCCTGTTTCTGGATCAAGGTGAACAATCACCCGGCTCCTCCAAAAGTGGGAATTACTGCCCGCGAAAGTGGCACCTACAACGATTTTACGAACATCAACATAGGCGGTGTAAAAGGCGACGGAACCGACGGAACAAGCGAGGTCTCGTATATCATGCTCGAAGTAATTGAAGAACTTCATATCCTCCAACCCGGAAACTCGGTGCATATCAGTGCTAAAACTCCCGACAAATTCCTTCATGCAGCAGCGCATGTTATCCGGCAGGGACATGGTTACCCTTCGGTTTTTAATCCCGACATCTACATACTTGAAATGCTCAGGCAGGGAAAATCTCTGCAGGATGCACGCGAAGGCGGCTGCAGCGGCTGTATCGAAGTGGGCGCATTCGGTAAAGAAGCATACCTGCTGACCGGTTACCTCAACGTTCCTAAAATTTTTGAAATCACACTGAATAACGGAATCAACCCTGTTACCGGCAAAATGGCGGGAATTCAAACCGGTGATCCCCGTAAATTTAAATCTTACGAGGAACTTTACGATGCTTTCCTGCAACAACTTCGATACGTGGTTGATCAGAAAATGCGTGTAAGCAATTACATCGACCGCATGTTTGCCAAATATGCCCCGGCTCCATTCCTTTCGGTGGTAATCGACGATTGTATCGGCAAAGGTCGCGACTACTACGATGGCGGGCCACGTTACAACACCAGCTATATACAGTGCTGCGGACTGGGAACGATAACGGATAGCCTGGCAGCGCTTAAAAAGCATGTATTCGAGGATAAAACCTTTAGTATGGACAGGGTATTAAATGCCGTGCTTAAGAATTTTGAAGGAGAAGAATTACTCCGGCAGACCATCATGAACCGTACGCCTTTTTTCGGCAACGACGATGATTATGCTGATTCAATAGCGGTAAAAATTTACAACGACCTTGTTGAAACTATTGATGGAAAACCAAATATCAAACCGGGTGGGAAATACCACCTGAACATGCTTTCGACAACATGCCACGTTTATTTTGGCAAGGTAATGGGCGCTACTCCAAATGGACGATTGGCAGGAAAATCCATTTCCGATGGTACATCCCCATCGCATGGGGCTGATACTCACGGTCCATCGGCAGTGATAAAATCTCTTACCAAATTCGACCATGTAAAATCAGGCGGAACACTGCTGAACCAGCGGTTTTTGCCAAGCATGATGCGCAAGGACGAGGACATCAGGAAGTTAGGCCAATTGATACGAAGCTATTTTACACTAGGCGGTCATCACATACAGTTTAACATTGTAGATACAGCCACTTTGCTGGCGGCCCAGGCCTGCCCATCCGATTACAAAGATTTGCTTGTCAGAATGGCCGGTTACAGCGATTATTTCAACGATATGAATGCCGATCTTCAACAGGAAGTGATTGAAAGGACCGAAAACGATTCGTTTTAATGTGTGCTTAGTGCATAGCGCACAGCAAAAGAAATAAACTGTACTCTAAACACAAAACATTCCCTATACCGTTCAATACGCAAAAGCCGAATCACCAGTAACCAATCACTATTCACCAATCACCAATTCACTCCATGTCCCAAAGCCTGATTTTCGATATAAAAAGGTACGCCATCAATGACGGTCCTGGTATTCGTGTGGTGATCTTTTTCAAAGGCTGCAACCTGCACTGTGCCTGGTGCCACAACCCGGAAAGCATTTCGGCAAAAGTCGAAAAAATGTATGCCCCGGCAAAATGCATCAAATGCGGATCCTGTGTCGAAGTATGTCCCGAAAAAGCAATTACACTGACGACTGAAGGCATTATTACGGATACTGACCTTTGCAGATTGTGCGGAAAATGCGCTGACATATGTCCCACAAAAGCCATCGAAATGTCAGGAAAAGTGATGACAGCGGCCGAAATAATGGATAGCATCGAGAAAGAGCGGATATTTTTCGACCATTCGGGTGGTGGCGTCACCTTTTCGGGAGGGGAACCTCTTGTTCATACAAAAATGCTGATTGAGTTGCTGGATGAATGCAGACGCAGGGGAATCCATACGGCAGTGGATACAGCCGGAAATATTAACACCGAAACAATCCTTGAAGTTGCCAAACGCACGGATCTTTTCCTGTATGATTTAAAAATGATGGATTCGGCACTCCATAAAAAATGGATACATGCAGGTAACGAAAAAATTCTTCATAACCTGGCAGTTCTGGCTTCGGCAGGTGCGTCTATCATTATACGCATACCGCTTATTGGAGGAATAAATGATACCGACGAAAACATTGAAATAACTGCGAAATTCGTCTCTGATCTGGCAGGCGACAAAAAGGAAGTCAACCTCCTCCCCTACCACAGTATCGCTCAAAACAAATACATGAAACTCGGCAAACCCGATGATTTTGAAAAGCTGAAGGAACCGTCCAAAGAATCATTAATAAGTGCTATTTTCATTTTCCGGAAATTTGGTATAACGGCAAGTGTTGGCGGCTAATTGTGAATTATTTGAATACCAAGATTAATGCGAAAATACAACAATACTTTTTTTATGAAATCATTCAAACATTTGGCTACTGCAGCAATTATATGTCTTTTATCTTCAATGATTTACGGACAGAACCAAAAATTTACGCACCAGGATACCTTACGGGGAACGGTCACTAAAGAGCGGGTTTGGTGGGATTTATCTTACTACCATCTTGAGGTGAAAGTAAATCCACAGGATAGTTCGCTCAATGGCCGCAACACCATCAGGTACAAGGTATTGAGCAAGTACCAGGTTATGCAGATCGACCTTCAGGAACCCATGCAAATAGTAAAAGTATCGCAGGATGGCAAATCACTTGCTTTCGGTCGAGATGGCAATGCTTATTTCATTACCCTGGTAATAAAGCAGGCCGTCGGCGACTTTAACGAAATTTTAATTGACTTTGAAGGAAAGCCAAAAGTTAGTGTAAAACCACCCTGGAGCGGAGGTTTATCGTGGAAACGCGATGCCAATCAAAACCCGCTGATTGTAACTACCTGCCAGGGCGATGGCGCAAGTTTGTGGTGGCCTTGCAAGGATCACCAATACGATGAACCCGACAGCGTGTTAATTTCCGTTACAGTGCCCGAAGGGCTCACCGATGTTTCGAACGGAAGGTTGCGTAGCAGCATTAAAAATTCCGATCACACAACTACCTTTAACTGGTTCGTTTCAAATCCCATCAACAACTACTGCGTTAACCTGAATATTGCTGATTATGTGTACTTTGGCGAAAAATACCAGGGCGAAAAAGGATCTTTGGATTGTGATTATTACGTTTTGAGTTATAACCTGGAAAAAGCAAAACTCCAGTTCAGGGAAGTAAAGCGAATGCTGGAGGCGCTGGAATATTGGTTTGGGCCATATCCTTTTTACGAAGATAGCTACAAACTTGTCGAAGTTCCCTACCCCGGAATGGAACACCAAAGTTCGGTAACCTATGGCAACGGTTACGAAAACGGGTACGTGAAAACCGATGAAAGCAATACCGGCTGGGGATTCAAATTTGATTTTATCATTGTGCACGAATCGGCTCACGAATGGTTTGGCAACAGCATTACAAGCAAGGACGTTGCCGACATGTGGATTCACGAAGCTTTTGGTGCCTATTCCGAAAGCCTTTTCCTGAACTATCATTTTGGCAAACAGGCATGCAGCGAATATGTAATCGGCACACGCGCCAAAGTGAGGAACGACCGCCCGATCATAGGGCCATATAATGTGAATACCGAAGGATCGCACGACATGTATTACAAAGGTGCCAATATGTTACACACGCTCAGGCAGATAGTGGATGATGACGAAAAATTCAGGCAAATGATCAGGGGATTGAGCAAACAATTTTACCATCAGACAGTTACAACCCAGCAGGTTGAGAATTATTTGAGCACGGCCATCGACAGAAATTTAACCCCGTTTTTTAATCAATACCTGCGCGATGTAAGAATCCCTGTTTTCGAATACAGGCTGGAAAAAGATATTTTAAAATACCGCTGGAGCAATTGTGTGGCAGGCTTCGATATGCCTTTAAAAATTACAGTGAATGATAAGCCCGAATGGGTTTACCCGACTACAGACTGGAAACAATTGAAAACGGTTGAAGATACTAAGATAGGAACAGACATTAACTTCTATATTCAGGTGAAAGATTTGAGTGATCAACCGTAAGTATTCAATGCAGCTTCAAAAAAACCTCTGCTGGCGTGCATCTGCTGATATGTAATGATAAAATCCCTACAAAAAAAATCCCTGCCACACCGTCGCAGGGATTTTTTTTATTCCAACCACATTACGGATTATGCTATTTCCGTTGTGTAAGACGGCATTTTCAAATTACCTAATTTTCAAATTATCACATTATCACAATACCTTATTCTCACATCCACAAATCTTAACATCTAAGCCATTAACCTATTAATATCAATTTTTAATTTTGGCAAATGCCTCACAATAGTACCCCAGATAATTTCATCGTCAATTTTATCATACCCATGAATTACACGATTGCGCATACTGATAATCTGTTTTTTACTGGCTATCGCAATGGTGGGATCAAGTTTGTCAATCCGGTTCATGGCTTCGCCAATAATTTCAAATTCCCGCTCAATGGCCCGCCTTAGCATTTTATCTGCTTTGTAAACCGTGAAATCGCGTTTATCCCCAAGATACATTTCAATGGATTCAATAGATTCATTAATATCGAACAAATATTTTTTAATCTCAATTTCCATAAAGTAAAGTTTTATTTTTGTTGATGGATTCTATAAAGTAGGGGTTCGAAAGTGATTTGTCTGTTACCAGATCAACGGGTCGTTTTAGCAGTCCTTCAAACTTTTCGGCCAGTTCGAAGTAAGTATCGGCATAGCTCCCATAATCAAGCTGTGAAATTGAAATCAATAAATCGATGTCGCTATGATCGTTAAATTCGGGGGTACATACAGAGCCAAAGGCAAACAACGACTTCACATCATACTGTTCACAAAGTGCTTTTATTTGGTTTAGGTTATCTGTTATAATGCTGTTCATAGTTTTGTAATTAACTGTAATCGAATATAATAAGCAAAGATACTTATTTCAGGCATACAAAAGTCCATCAAAAAGCATTAAATATTTGGTTCTGCCACGAATTGGATGGAATTGGTTTTAGAAGGTCAGAAGACCGAAGTCGGAAGACGAAAGAAAGTGATAATCGGAGATTTAACTCTACAAATGAGAAGCAATTTGAAGAAAAGTGATTGACCGGAAAAGCTCCACTTTCAAAGGATAAAGAAATTGTAAGGGGAACTTCTGACTTCCGTCTTCTGACTTCCGGCATCTTCAATTCATCCACTAAATTAACAGTAATACCAAATATTTTATTCCAAAAAGGATAAATGGCTTCATTCTGTATAAATAAAATTCTCTGTTCGGGCGCGTCTTTTTCAGATGCGTTTGGCTAAGATTTCTCTGTAGTGTCTCATGCTATTTCGCTAGTGTAAGACGGCATTTCCTTTGTGCAAGAAGGTATTTCCGTTATAAAACACGGCATTTTAAATTTTCAAATTACCTAATTTTCAAATTACCGCATTATCACTTCATCCCCTTAATTTCCATCTTTCTCAGTTTCGGAGCAAACCTGGCAGTTGCCAGTACAATCATAACCGTCATTCCTCCACCGAAAACGACCGACGGAATTAAACCCATTATTCTGGCAGCCAGACCCGACTCGAAGGAGCCAAGTTCGTTGGAAGAGCCAATAAATAAGCTGTTTACAGATGCTACCCTGCCACGCATTTCGTCGGGAGTGTACATTTGCAGTATGGTTCCACGGATGATCACACTCACGTTATCGAACATTCCGCTCAAAGCGAGCAAAACCAGTGATAAAAAGAAATTTCCTGACAAGGCAAAAAAGATAATACAAGCACCAAAACCGCCTACAGCCCACATTAACTTAATTCCTGACCGATGAACAGGCGGGTGATAAGCCAAAATCAGGGCCATCAATACAGCCCCGAATGCAGGGGCGGCACGCAGAAAACCAAGACCCTGCGGCCCCGTATGAAGTATTTCGGAAGCGAACACAGGAAGCAAAGCTACTGCGCCTCCGAATAAAACGCCAAACATATCGAGAGCAAGCGCTCCAAGCAATATTTGATTGTTGAATACGAATTTTATCCCCGTTGATAAGCTTGTAAAAATACCTTCCTTTGCCGCACGTATGGGTAGTGGAACCGATTTCGATGAAAAGAAAAACAACAGGCTTAAGGCTGAAAAAACAACGACACAAATAAAAGCAGCATGAATCCCGGCAAATCCATATATCAAACCACCGGCTGCCGGACCCGAAACAGCAGCAATATGCCATACGGTGCTGTTCCATGTGGACGAATTGGCATACAGGTTACGAGGTACGATCTGAGCCATATATGCCGACTGGGCAGGATAGAAAAAAGCCCTCGCCAGTCCTGTAAATGAAATGATAAAATACAAAGGAAGCACTCCTGACGATTTGTATAAATCGCCCATTATATAACTCATATACAATAATATGATTGCACATACCACGTAAACTGATGCTGTAATGGCAATAATTGATTTCCGGTTAAACAAATCGGCCACATGGCCGGCAAATAAGGCTACGGCCAGAAAAGGAATTGCCTCCGAAAGGCCGATCAATCCGAGAGAAAAGGCATCATGTGTAAGATCGAAAACCTGCCAGCCAACAATCACGCTCTGCATCTGAATGGCAAAAGTGAGTAGAAAACGACCTGTAATGAATTTGCGGAAACTGCTGATATGCCAGACAGCATATGCATCATTTTGGTAAAAAAGAGAATTAAATTTGCTCAAGGGAATATTATTGGTTAACTATATGAATCTATGATTCAATTATTTAAGGAATGCTTTATTGATAATATCAAAATGATTCATATCACTCTTTTCGTTTACTTAAGGCATAAAACTACCCGATTCACCGGCTATTAATTTTTATACTTGTCAGTATTTCAGCAACAAAATTTCAATTACAAACAAAGAAGAAATCACTGCTACGGGTCTCATCTATCTGGAATTTATCACAGGTGCATTATCGCCCCCGTCCCTGTTTGTCTATGAAAATTGCGAGATCAACCTACTTCCTGATCTTCAACCGTTTGAGGTAATGATTTGCTGAAAAATGAAAAATGAATTTTACCATAGCGGCGCTCCTCGGTGAAATACAGATTCTCTTTGAAATTGATGTATTTATCGTGTTCCATTACCAACCATCCTTCGTCGGCAAGCCAGTTATGGTCAAAAACTAAACCGGGAATTTTTTCCCTATCGGGAAGATTATAAGGCGGATCAGCAAAAATCACATCATAACGTCCTGAGGGGCGAGCCAGAAAGCTGAAAACATTCGCCTGAATTGCTGATAAATTATTGAATTTCAATTCAGTAGCCATTTTCGAAATATAAGCTATACAACTGCTGCTGCTATCAATGCTTAAAACAGAGATAGCATTTCGTGAAGCAAATTCGAGCGAGATATTTCCGGTACCAGCGAAAAGATCAAGCACCTTAACATCCTCAAAATCAATATTATTGTTTAAAATATTGAATAAACTCTCCTTTGCCATATCGGTAGTCGGCCTCACAGGCAGCCCTAAAGGCGGACGAAGCACTTTCCCTCTGTGGCTTCCACTTATTATTCGCATATTGGCATGTTAAGGAGTGTAAAATAATTGTGCATGGCTATACCTTCAAATGCATCGCCGTAATCAATTCCTTCAGGCTTTTCAATAAACCGGAGCGATGCGCAGTACATTTTAAGTTGCCCGTAGATGGCAGAGTTTTGAGAAACATCACCCATGAGTGTTATTTCCTGCTCCGAAAGCTCGAAACCAAGCTGCTCCATCACAAATATTACGTAGTAAAGTACGTCCGAAGGCGATGAATATCTGAAAGCGTTCAGGTAAAGCAGGCGCGAACCTTGTATGACAGTCATCTCAAAATGCTGCGGGTATATATTGACAAATACCTGACGGGGTAAAAATTGCGAATGCCTGAGCATTATCCCTTTTAAACTTAAAGCTACGGCACTCCGCAAGAAAGAACCAGGAAATAACGAAGAACAATATTCGGGCACATAGCGGGGCACCAACACGGCAGAAACGGGCCCGTTATCTGCCAGGACTTCAGTCAGCATCTCCTCATCGGCATTATATGGGAAAGCCGCCGCCATAAGTTTCTGCATATTGCTGCGCTTCGAATACCCGGGAGGCGCGATTGTAATTTTGCTGGATACAACCGCTATATCGACACGCTGGCACAGCAACTGGCCAGAATCTAGTGTACTTAGGTTCCCGAAGTAATCATCACCAATAGTCGGCCATCCTCCCGTCTCTGCCTTCTGAATATCGGTAGAATCCAAAATATACGAAGACAATTTCAGCAATTTGCAGGTAGAGGCATGCGTTACCAGGAACGAAAACCGATCCGGGCAAAGCAAAATAGAAAGCCTGTATTTGAATCCCTGCATGGGTTCAAACCTGGGATCAACCTGATTTAATATGCACTCCAAGAGATAAGTTTTATTTTGTTAATCCTGGATTTATTGTTAGTTAACAGAAATACTGTCCTCTTACGAAATTGGGAAATGAGTGAATTATCCTTTCCAATATTCAACATTCAAAGATTTATTTAAATCCAAATGAAAAAAATCAGTGATTTCAGTATGTGTGCAAAGGTACGAAATTTCTGATCAGAGCCGAATTGCTCATTTGTCAAATTCAATCCTGCCGAGGGTAAGAATCCCATCTGTTGGAGCCAGGCAGTCTTTGAAAAATGGAATGCAAAAATCCTGTTCATTTTACACTATTTTCGATTTTATATTTTATTAACATTTCCGAAAACACTGCTACCGCACGAATGGAACAATAATTGCAATATTCAGCTTCAACAAGATTTGCTACAAATTCAGAAATATGTATATTTGCAGTGAAATCTGAATCTTAAAAATAACATAATCCTTTTAATCAATGAACAAGACTCTGATCCTGGCAATCGCCTTAACCATTTTTACCTCCTTTTCAGGGAAAAACCTGCTTGCTCAAACAAAAGAAGATGCTAGCACTGCCTTCAATGCTGCTCTTGAACTTTCGAAAACCGATATGGCGAATGCTGTTATTAAAATGCAGGAAGTGCAAAAAATGTGTGTAACCGTTGGCGTCGAAGCCGATTCGCTCAAGATGAAGGTTTCCAAAGTGTTACCGGTTTTTCAGTTCAATGCAGGCAATGATCTGATCAAGAGCAAGAATTACGATCAGGCTGCTGTTGCATATGAAAAAAGTCTTGCATTTGCCAAATTGTACTCCGACGATAAATACAAGGAGAAATCCGAATCACAATTAGTTATACTCTATACCACAAAAGCCAACGCCTTGCTGAAAGCTGAAAAAGCCGACTCTGCTATTCTTTTTGCCGACAAGGCCTTAGCCTTTGATCCTGCATATACCAAAGCACTTTTTACCAAGGGCAAAGCTTTTCAAAAGAAAGGCGATAATGGAAAGATGATGGAAAATATGGATCTCGTGATAGCTTCTGCCTCAAAAACCAATGATACCGTGACTATTAAGGCTGCCAAAAACACCATAGGCTCAAGTCTTTACCAGGAAGGAAAAACTGCATTCACAAAAAAATCATATACCGAAGCTGTCTCTAAAATGAACAGTGCGCTTACATACGACTTTAAAAATAAGGAACTCTATTACTACCTCGCTTTCTCAAACAATGCAATAAAGAAATACGACGAATCAATTGAGGCAGCAAATACCGGGCTGGCAATGGAAGAACAAACCAACGATAAAATGGCCCGCTTTTATTACGAACTGGCCAAAGCATATGAAGGTAAGAAAGACACTGCCAACGCATGCACCAATTACAAAAAATCAGCTTTTGGCACTTATGTTCAGTCTGCTAATTTCCAGATGAAGACCGTGCTGAAGTGTCAGTAAAAGAGCCTGATAAACTTTCTTAAAAGCCGGAATTTCCGGCTTTTTTTTTGTCCGGCGCATAAATTCGGAAAACTGTTTTATTCGGAAAATGATTAGATTGTCGCATTTTTGACATTCCAAATTTCAAAAGGAATGGAAAAAGGTCTTGAGCCGTGAAACTTGGAACTTTAGACTTGAGACATTGTACTTAAGACTTGCGACTTTTATCGAACGCTGAAATTCGTCTCTCAAAGAACGACCGGATCAGAATTTTCCACTTACACTATCAGGCTTCTCACTTCATCGAAAGCAGGGATATCCTCGATGAAAACATATTGTTTACTTTCGTAATCGATCCGGCATGTATAGTGTTCGAGTCCGTTGGAAATAAAAAAATAGTCGGCCTTTAACAGCATATTGTAACGTGCTGCCTGATCAAACGCCTTTTCGGTAATTCCGACACCTGGCGCCTTACATTCCACAAGCAGCAATGGACTTGCATTACGTTTGAATACAACCAGGTCGAAACGCTTTAGTTGTTTATTCAGTACAAGCTGCTTTTCAACGCCGATCAACGAAACAGGATAGCCCTTGATCTCGGTGAGGTAGGCTATCAAATGTTGGCGCACCCATTCTTCGGGGGTAAGGGCAACGAATTTATGCCTGACCGGATCAAATATTTCCTGCCGGTCATTGAGAACACGTAACTTAAATTTAAAAGGAGGAAAATTTAATTGCTGCATTTTTCACCATTTCGGAAAAATCATACCCGAAACCTCTGCAAAGATGGCATAAAAAATCTAAATTTGCCGTGATTACTATATATTGGAAATTTTAACATGAAAAGAGCCATAATCGTAAACTTTACCAGCAATGGAATGAGTCTGTGTGGCGGCTGCTATCTGACCCGAAAAAATTAAAAATACATACATGAAAACTAAAGAAGAAATAGTCGCAAACTGGTTGCCCCGATACACCGGTACAGAAATCGAGAATTTTGGCAAATATATTTTACTGGTGAATTTCGGGGCCTACCTTGAAACATTTGCCCGACTGAATAATGTTGAAATACAAGGCAGGGACAGGTCGATGCCGAGTGCCACATGCGGAAATATTACCATGATCCGGTTTGGTATGGGAAGTGCCAATGCAGCCACGGTTATGGACCTGATCAGTGCAATAGCGCCCAAAGCTTGTCTGTTTCTGGGTAAATGTGGTGGTTTAAAACATATAAACGCCTTAGGCGACTATATTCTGCCTATTGCTGCTATCAGGGGCGAAGGTACTTCCAACGACTATTTTCCTCCCGAAATACCGGCACTACCTTCATTTAATTTACAAAAAGCTATTTCTACCACCATTCGCGATATGGGTCTCGACTACTATACCGGCACCGTTTATACCACCAACCGAAGGGTGTGGGAACACGACGATAAATTCAAGCTGTATTTGCAAGCTACCCGGGCAATGGCAATCGACCTTGAGACAGCTACGATATTTATTGTTGGATTTGCAAATGCTATACCCACCGGTGCTCTGCTGCTGGTATCAGACCAGCCTATGATCTCGAGCGGCGTTAAAACTGAGAAAAGCGATAGAATAGTGACCGAGAGCTATATGGAAAATCATGTCAGAATTGGAATTGAATCTCTTACGCAGCTTATCGAAAAGCGTGTTACTGTAAAACACCTCAAATTCTAAGAACCTTATACTTACCGGGCAAAGCATCCACTACCATGGTATCAAACTACAATCAGCTGGTTAAAGATTTTCAAAAGAGATCATTTGCCAGCATTTACCTGTTTTATGGTGAGGAACCGTATTACATTGATGAGTTGTCGGACTACCTTACCGAACATGTTTTGAACGCAACAGAGAAGGAATTTAACCAATATGTATTGTATGGCCGCGACTCAACGGCTTCGATGTTAATTAATTACAGCAAGCAATTCCCGATGGTGGGCGAAAGGCAGCTTGTCGTTCTGCGCGAAGCCCAGGATATGGATTTTAAAAAAGAGGAGAATATCAGCCTTTTACTTTCGTATATCAACCGCCCCCAGCAATCGACTGTATTAGTATTGTGTTATAAATACAAAACGCCTCCGGCCAAACTGCTCAAGGCCTTGGTTTCGTCGGAAAAATCCTTTGCAGTTGAATCAAAAAGAAAATACGACAACGAAATGCCTGCCTGGATCCTGGCACAGGTAAAAAGTACCGGTCATTCCATAACCGATAAAGCCGCAACCATGTTGTACGAATTTCTGGGCAATAACCTTGAAAAAATCAACAATGAGCTTGGCAAACTATACATCAACCATCCAAAAGAAAAAATCATTAACGAGGATGTAATTGAAAAATACATAGGAATAAGCAAAGATTACAATATATTTGAATTTCAGAAAGCAATTGCAAAAAGGAATGCAGTAAAAGTGAACCAGATTGCTCATCACTTTGCACTTAATCCGGGCGAGAATTCGCTTTTCAAGACAATACCTATGTTATTTAGTTTTTTTAGCAAAGTTTTACTTATCCATTCTTTACCCGATAAATCGGAGCCGTCCATTCTTAGCAAGGCTAAACTTACCTTTTTTAACAAGCAGGACTATATGGATGCCTACCGGAATTACAATGCCATTAAAGTGCAGGATATTATCGGCTGGCTGCGCGAATGCAATGTTCGTGCACTTGGCGTAGATAACTATTCCACCGATCAGGGCGAACTGCTCAGGGAATTGGTATTCAAGATATTGCATTGAAAACGGAAGGAAATCGAAAGATTTATAATTCTAATTTACAAACTGGTCAATCTAAAAGCAAAGTTTAAAAAGCAAAAGTCAAACAGAAATCTTAGCAAGTAAATTTTTCTAAAGAAGCATGAGATATATGCTTTTAGAAATTCCTATTGCAGATTTAGGAAATTATTGAATTTTCAAGAATTTTGAATTTTGCTCTTTACATTTTGAACTTTACATTCAGAAAAAAGGGGCTGGAATAGCATGCCAAAAGACCATCAGAAGATAAGATGGCCTAATCATCCTGCCGGTTAAACAGTTTCTCAATGGTAGATTTATACCTTTCATAAACAAGTGACCTGCGAAGCTTGAGTGTTGCCGTTAATTCACCTGAGTCAACAGTCCATTCACTGTCAAGCAGTTCGAAAGATTTAATTTGTTCGGCAGCACCAAGAGATTTATTGTACTTGTGGATTTCCTTATGAAATCTTTTCTTGATTCGTTCGAGCGCAACTACTTCTTTATTAGAAGTATAAGGCACCTTCTTAATCTCGCACCAGGCGCGAAGGTGATTAAAATCGGGAACTATGATGGCAGCCGCAAATTTCTGGTTTTCGCCAACCACCATCAGAGCATCAATAAATGCTGACTCTTTCAGCTTGTTCTCAATCATTTCGGGACTAACATATTTGCCGAACGAAGTCTTAAAAATCTCCTTTTTACGTCCCGTAATTTTCAGTTGTCCTTCAGGCTCCATCCGACCCAGATCGCCGGTGTGAAACCAACCTTCGCTGTCAATAGCAGCGGCCGTTAGCGCAGGTTCTTTGTAATATCCCTGCATCAAACCCGGCCCTTTACATAGTATTTCGTGATCAGCTGCAATTTTTACAATTGTATCTTTTACCAGCGGTCCGACTGTTCCGAATTTCACTCCACCTTTTTCAAAATTATTTACCGAAATTACCGGTGACGTCTCTGTTAACCCATACCCTTCGAGTACAGGAATACCCGCTGCCCAGAAAACGCGTGCAAGCCTCGGCTGTAAAGCAGCGCCGCCACTCACAATCACTTTAAGATTTCCGCCGAGCGCTGCCTGCCATTTACTAAAAACAAGTTTTCGGGCCACTTTTAGCCTCAAAGCGTAATAAGGGCCTTTGGCTCCGTTTAATTCGTAATGCATCCCGACATTGACAGCCCAGAAAAAGATCATTTTCTTAACTCCGGTAAGTTTGCGCCCGGAATTTATGATACGATCATATACCTTTTCGAGCAGACGAGGAACAGTTGACAATATATCAGGTTTAATTTCGCGAAGATTATCGCCTACAGTTGCAGGATTTTCGGCATAATACACCGAAATGCCCAAATACTGGTACATATATACCAACATTCGTTCGTAGATGTGGCATAACGGCAGGTAACTCAATGCCCTTCCTTCTTCTCCTATAGGGGGTATATCCTGTACTGCTTTGAAATTGGAGATAATATTATAATGCGAGAGCATCACACCTTTCGGATTACCGGTTGTACCCGAGGTGTAAATAATAGTAGCCAGATCATCGGGTTTGATTGAATTTTTTATTTCATCGATACGGGCTGTCTGAACATTCTCCTTGCCTAACAGAATTAGTTCATCAAGATGTTTTACACCTTCAGTCTCCTTAAATGCATATACGGCTATCAGCCCTTTTAAATCAGATACCAGGTGTTCTATCTTCCGGTATGTATCGCGGCCTGAAACAAAGATAACTTTAACTTCCGCATGTTCAAGTATATACTTATAATCACTTTCGCTTATGGTGGGATAAATGGGAACATGAATTGCCCCTGCCTGTTGTATGCCCATATCAACCAGATTCCATTCAGGGCGGCTTCCCGAAATAGTTGCAACATTATCGCCAGCCTGTATACCTAGTTTCAGCAAACCAAAACTGATATTATCAGCATGAGAAATATACTGCCCGATGGAATATTTGATCCATTTTCCGTTATCTTTTCCTGCAAGCACGTCTTCTTTGGGTTTAAAGGATTCTGCATAACGGGGCAGAATATCAAAAATACGGGTAACATCACGCATGGGGCAGCTTTTTGTTTGAGGTTCGGTGTAAAGATAATTATAAAATTGAATATGAAGTGCGCTTTATATGCAAGAATTATTAATATTGCAGCAATTTAACTGGTTGGAATAGAAACCGAATAAGGCATTTTAAAAAATCGTCATGAACCATTGCGGGCTCTATCATCTGCTCAATAGCAATATCCAAGGCTTTGACTGGAGCACTTTATTTGCTGACGAGTAAGTATTGATATGAAAATTTGCAGACCCAAAAAGAACAGAGGTTAGAGAACTTTATGGATATATCCCGGGCTTGCCTGTGCGGTTGGCATGATAACCAGATCGTTAATGTTAACATGCGATGGCAAGTTGGTTATCCAGGTAACAGCATTGGCAATATCTTCGGCTTGCAAAGGGGTAAAGCCTTTATAAACTGCGGCGGCTGCACCCATATCACCCTTGAACCTGACCTGCGAAAACTCAGTTTCAGCCGCGCCGGGCGATACCTGCGATACCTTAATTCCATGGCTCAGCATGTCGATACGCATGGCACGTGTAAGGGCATCAATGGCAAATTTTGTAGCACAATAAACGCTTCCTTTGGTATACACTTCCTTTCCGGCGATGGAACCGATATTCACAATATGAGGGCATTTACTTTGCAATAAAAGCGGAAAAATGCTTTTTGTTACATAGAGCAGTCCCTTCACATTAGTATCGATCATGGCTTCCCAATCGTCGATATTTCCATCCTGTATCAGTTCGCTTCCAGCTGCCAGGCCCGCGTTATTTATAAGAATATCAATGGATCGCCATTCAACAGGCAGGCTTTCAATCGCGGTTTTTACAGCATGCCGGTCACAGACGTCAAAATTAAGGGTAAGCACCTCAACACCAAATGTTTCATAAAGAAACCCAGCCTCTTCACTCAATCTTTCCGTTCTGCGGCCTGTGAGGATCAGACGGTGATGGTCACTGGCAAAGGCATGGGCACAGGCTTTTCCAAACCCACTTGTAGCACCGGTAATGAAAATCGTTTTCTGCATATAATTTCAAATTGGGAGTATGAATGATACTTTTTTAGCCGGCAAAGGTAAAACTTTATGAAAACAATATAACAGACAAATTCAAGTATTGATATTCAGATATTTAGCATATATAAAAGAGTGCTTTTACTGAAATATCGTCTGTAAAATCGGTATTTTTGGTAAAGCAGTATCAGGAATATAAGATTGGCAGAATCAGAAGATTTTAAGCCCCGCTATTTATACTAATTATAAATATACTGTTATTTTATTAACATTGTGAATTAAATAACAGCTAACTTGTGTATCCGGATTTTTACTCTTAATTTTGCCGCTTGAAATAATAACGTCTTTTCCATTGTAACATACTCATTTTGCTACATTTAATACCAGATATTCCCATAACTAAAATGAAATTACACGAAGTAGCTATAACTCTCAATGCAAGAGTAATTTGTGGCCAAACAAGGCTTGAGAGGGATGTTGAAGCTGTGTTTGCTTCGGACCTGATGAGCGATGTGCTGACGATCGACAGCGAAAAATTATTACTTTTAACCGGGCTTGTAAATATCCAAACCATACGTACCTCCGAAATGTCGGATATCAAAAACATTGTACTGGTCCGCAATAAAAAAGCCAGTCCTGACATGATTGCACTTGCCGAAGAAAACAGGATTGTACTTATGGAATGTAGTTACTCCATGTACAAAGCTTGTGGGCTATTGTTTGAGAAGGGAATAAGTCCTGTTTACTGATTTAATGGTCCGATGCGATTTGAATACAATATAGAAGCGGGAAACTTTACAAAAGCAGGTGATGCTTCGAGTAGTTTTAAAAAAATATTAAAGCAACTAAATGTTGATCCCCAGATTATAAAACGAATAGTAGTTTCGCTTTACGAAGGCGAGGTAAATATTGTAGCTCATGCCAACGGGGGTAAAGTAATTTGCGAAGTGGATACACGCCGCGTTAATATCCAATTAATTGATGTAGGCCCGGGAATCCCGGATATAGAAAAAGCAATGCAGGCAGGATTTTCAACTGCATCAGCAAAGGTTCGCGAGATGGGATTTGGCGCAGGAATGGGACTGCAGAATATTAAAAATAATGCTGACGAACTCATTATTAGTAGCGAAGTAGGCGTTGGAACAAAGCTTGAAATTATTGTAAACCTGCCACAGAATTAATACTATGGACAGCAAACATTTTCATCATGCATTGAAGATAAGCGACGAACTCTGTATCGGATGTTCGCACTGCATGAATGTTTGCCCTACCGAAGCCATCAGGGTACGTTATGGTAAAGCCATACTTTACGAAAACCGTTGTGTCGATTGCGGCGAATGTTTTAAAGCCTGCCCTGTAAGTGCTATTTTTATTGACCAGGATGACTTCAAACGCATACAGGCATACAAATACAGGATTGCATTGGTTCCGGCAGTTTTCTTTGGTCAGTTTCCTGAAGAAGTATCACAGAATCAAATTTATACAGCCATTCTTGCAAACGGATTTACTCATATTTACGAGGTAGAAATAGGTGTTGATTTGTTGGCAGATGAGGTAAAAGCCTATGCAAAAGCGCATCCTGAAAAGAAACCTTTGATTTCTTCTTTCTGTCCTGCGATAATAAGGCTGGTCCAGGTTAAATTTCCTGCGTTAACGGAGAATATCATGCTGTTAAAGCCACCTTTGGATATTACAGCACTTTATTGCCGCAAAGAACTGACTGACCGGGGAATTAATCCTGCTGAGATCGGAGTTTTCTATATCACTCCTTGCGCTGCAAAAATAGCTGCCATTAAAAGCCCGGTAGGAGAAGATTATTCCATGATTACAGGTGTGATTAATATGGATACGCTTTACAATAGAGTGTACAAATTTATCAGGACCGACCGGTCCACACATCCTGCAGTTATTCCTAAAAAACATCTATCAAAAACTGCGTGGCAATGGACTCTCACTCACGGTGAGGCAACACATATTCCCGGCCGCAACTTGGCTATCGACGAAATTCACAATGTAATTGAGTTTCTTGAAAAAATAGAAAACGACGAAATCGGAGATATTGATTTCCTGGAACTCCGTGCCTGCGACGAAAGTTGTGCAGGCGGAGTGCTGCTTTCGACCAATCGTTTCCTGGTTGCTGAACGGTTAAGATCCTATTCACCATTAGCAAAGGATGAGATTTCAGAAAAAGGCAACATCCAGGTATATAAAGATTATTTGTTACGCAGGATCAATATCCAGCCGATAAATCCGCGGAGCATGATGAAGCTGGATGAAAATATGGAAGAAGCCATGCGCAAAATGGATAAATCGAGCCGTATGTTGCAATGCCTTCCACTCACTGACTGCGGAGCGTGCGGATCGCCCAACTGCCAGGCTTTCGCCAACGATATTGCTCTTGGGGAAGCAGACATACGGCAATGCATTTTTATTCAGAAAAACCGGGAACAAACCGGCGAACTCACACCCGACGAATCGCTCGAAATGCTGAAAAGCATATGGGGCAACGATAAATTTTTTTCAAACCGTAAATAACCAACACTCACATATGCAGGTTAAAGATATTATAACAACACTAAATTTGAAAGTCTTTGGCGGAAGCCAAGGTCTCAACCATGAAGTTACAGGAGGATATACTTCAGATTTATTAAGTGATGTGATGGGACACGCCGAAAACGGGAAAATCTGGGTTACGTTACAGACACATAAAAACGTAATTGCTATTGCTTCACTCAAGGACTTAGCTGCTGTAATACTGATTAAAGGATTAGAACCCGATGCCGACATGTTGGCACAAGCCGAAGAAGAAGGAATCCCCGTTTTAGGAACTACAGATCAGGCTTTTGAAACAACCGGGAAATTGTTTAACCTGCTAATCCGCTAGAAATGAATAAATACCGGGCAGATCTGCATATCCACACAGTACTTTCACCCTGTGGTGACCTGGAGATGAGCCCGGCAAATATAATCGCAAAAGCCCGCGAAAAAGGCCTTGACATTATTGGAATAACCGATCACAACACTACCAGGCATTGTAAACTAATTCAAAAACTTGCCGAACCCGCAGGAATTTTTGTACTGATGGGAGCCGAAGTAACCACCCGCGAAGAAGTTCACTGCCTTACGTTCTTTGAAAATGATGATCAATTGTCGGAATTCCAGGTTTACCTGGAAAAACACCTCCCTCCTATCCCAAACAACGTTGAAAAATTCGGATACCAGGTTGTTGTTGATGAAGATGAACTGATAATCGACGAAATTGAGTTCCTGCTTATCTCAGCACTCGATCAGTCCATTGAGCAGGTTGAACAAAAAGTGCATTCATTGGGAGGAATATTTATCCCGGCGCACATCGACAGACCGAGTTACAGCATTATAAGCCAGCTTGGATTTATTCCGGCTGGTCTCCTGATAGATGGAATTGAGATTTCTGCTAATTGCCGGGTTCAAAAAGTAGTTCCTTTCCTTGGGAAACAGTCGGAGAGAACAATAATAAGAAACTCGGATGCGCATTATGTGGAAAATATCGGCAAAGCATTTTCTATCTTTGAGATGGAGCACCGGACTTTTAATGAAGTAATTAAGGCATTGCATGGCATACTGGGACGCAAAGTAACAATAGAATGAAAGATCTGGCTCTTCATATACTCGATATACTGCAAAACTCGGTGACGGCTAGTGCAACTTTGGTAAAACTCCAGATTGACGAAATTCCGGATAAAGATGAATATCTTGTCAAATTCATTGATAACGGCAAAGGAATGGATGCAGAAATGGTTCAACATGTAACTGATCCTTTTTTTACTACACGGACTACAAGAAAGGTCGGACTTGGATTACCTTTACTGAAACAAAATGCCGAACGCACCGGGGGAAGTATGACGATTCAGTCTGAGCCTGGAAAAGGAACTGAAGTTGATGTTATGTTTGTTTTCAGCCATATCGACAGGCTGCCTGCGGGTGATATTGCCGGAACAATGGCACTAACAGTTTCTTCCTATCCTGCAATTGATTTCACCTACACACACAATACACCTGACGGCTCATTTATATTCAACACTATCGAAATAAAAGAAACACTAGGTGACTTACCGATAAATAATCCACAGGTAATCGCATTCATGAAAGATTTTATCAACGATAATCTGAAAGAAATAAAAGCATCAAATTAACCCAAAAAGAGACTCTGGTTCTGCGACAAGTTGAATGGGATTAGATTTTGAAAGGTCAGTAGACAGAAGACAGAAGTCAGAAGACAGAAGATGGAAGTCAGAGGACAGAAGACGGAAGTAAGAAGTAAGAAGACAGAAGAAAATGACAAATAATATTTCAATCACTGGATAGAAAACAAGTTGAAGAATGTTAATTATCTTACAATGTGCTACTTATATCTGATAAAATAGTTTTCAGGAGTACTTCGGACTCCCGACTTCTGACTTCAGACAAAATATTTTTACCACTAAATTAATTTAGAATCGAAACTTACTACTAATTGTAAAAAATCAAAACCGAATGAGCAAAATCACATCATTAGCTGATTTAAGAAACATTAAAGCCAATGTAGAGGCTAAAATGAGTCTTCGCGAACGAAGCGAATCCCCTGAAAGCATGGTTCAGATCAGGGTTGCCATGGCAACATGCGGCATCGCATCAGGAGCTAAAATTGTAATGGACTACATGATCAATGAACTGGACAAACGCAACATCCCTGCCGTTGTTACGCAAACCGGATGCATGGGCTACTGCTACGCCGAACCTACCATTGAAGTAACCCGTCCAGGCCATCAGCCCCTGGTTTTTGGATACGTTGATGCAAAAAAAGCGGATCAGATCATCGGAAAATACATTATGAACGGTGAGCTGCTCGACGGAATTATCCCGGTTAACTACGAAAACATTGAAGGCAAGTAATAAATCCTGGAGGAATTAATATGACACAATTCAAAATGCACCTGCTGGTGTGCGGAGGAACCGGCTGCCGGGCTTCGGAAAGCGAACAGCTATTTCAGAGCCTCAAGAAAGAGATCATTGAAAAAGGGCTGGAAAACGAAGTTCAGGTAATAACTACCGGTTGTTTCGGTTTCTGCGAAAAAGGACCCATCGTAAAGGTAATGCCTGATAATACATTTTATACCCAGGTAAAACCCGAAGATGCCATCGAGATTATTGCCGAGCATGTCATCAAAGGCCGTAAAGTAACCCGCCTGCTTTATATTAATCCCGAAACAGAACAAGCTGTTTCCGATTCGAAACACATGGGCTTTTACCGCAAACAACTTCGCATTGCTTTGCGTAATTGCGGATTTATCGATCCTGAAAATATTGAAGAGTATATTTCGCGCGACGGGTATGCAGCTTTGGCAAAATGTTTGACCGAAATGACTCCAGCACAGGTGATTGAAGAAATGAAGAAGAGCGGTTTGCGCGGACGGGGAGGCGGCGGTTTCCCAACAGGACTTAAGTGGGAAATTACCAGCAAAAGCCAGGCTGATCAGAAATACGTGGTTTGTAATGCCGATGAGGGTGACCCCGGCGCATTTATGGACCGATCCATCCTGGAAGGCGATCCTCATTCGGTAATTGAAGCAATGGCCATTTGCGGATATTGCATCGGGGCGACAAAAGGTATAGTTTATATCCGTGCCGAGTATCCGCTTGCCGTTGAAAGGCTTAAAATAGCCATGAAACAAGCCGTTGAATTCGGCTTAATAGGAAAAGATATATTCGGAACCGGTTTCGAGTTTGAAATCGACATCCGCTACGGTGCCGGCGCATTTGTGTGCGGTGAGGAAACAGCACTTATTCACTCTATGGAAGGATTACGTGGTGAACCTACTATCAAACCTCCATTCCCAAGCGTTTCAGGTTATCTCGAAAAACCAACCAACGTAAACAATGTTGAGACTTTTGCCAATGTTCCGGTAATCATCAACAAAGGAGCCGATTGGTTTGCTTCTATCGGAAGTGAAAAGTCCAAGGGAACCAAAGTTTTTGCTTTAGCCGGAAAAATCAATAACGTAGGACTTATCGAAGTTCCTATGGGAACTACGCTCCGCGATATTATTTTCGAAATCGGCGGTGGTATAAAAGACGGCAAGAAATTTAAAGCTGTTCAAACCGGCGGTCCTTCAGGTGGATGTTTGACTGAAAAACACCTTGACATACAGATTGACTTCGATTCGCTCACAGCCGCGGGTTCCATGATGGGATCGGGTGGCATGATCGTACTGGATGAAGATGACTGTATGGTTTCCATTGCAAAATTCTACCTTGATTTTACTGTTGAAGAATCCTGTGGAAAATGTGCTCCTTGCCGTATCGGGAACAAGCGTTTGAACGAAATGCTAGAAAAGATTTGTGACGGCAAAGGAACCATGAAAGATCTTGACCTGCTCCGAAACCTGAGTCACGTTATCAAGGACACTTCACTTTGCGGATTGGGACAAACATCGCCGAACCCGGTTCTTTCAACCATGGACAATTTCTATGATGAGTACCTGGCTCACATTATTGATCACAAATGCCCGAGCGGACAGTGTAAAGCCCTGCTTCAGTATGTGATTGAAGCCGAAAACTGTGTCGGATGTACCGCATGTGCCCGCAATTGCCCTGTTAATGCGATTGCAGGCGAACGAAAAGGTGTTCATGTAATTGATCAGGCTACCTGTATCAAATGTGGAGCCTGCCTCGAGAAATGTAAGTTCAACGCAGTGTTTATCAAGTAACGAAAGGGGAATAAACCATGGAAATGATCAATATAAAAATAGATAATAAAGATATAAAGGTAGCCCCCGGGACTACTGTACTGGATGCTGCAAAATCAGTTGGAATAAACATCCCGACACTCTGTTACCTCCACCTGCATGATTTCAATATCACCAACAAACCGGCTGGTTGCCGTATTTGCGTTGTTGAAGTGAAAGGTCGCCGTAACCTGGCACCTGCCTGTGCAACTGATTGTTACGAAGGGATGGAAGTGAATACACACAATATACGTGTGCTAAACAGCCGTAAAACAGTTCTGGAACTCATCCTTAGCGATCACCCGACAGATTGCCTTATTTGCCCGAAAAGCGGAAGCTGCGAATTACAGACTCTTGCCCAGGATATGGGAATCCGCCAGATTGAGTACCAGGGAGAGCAGTCGCATTATAAGGAAGATACGTCACCGGCAATTATCCGCGATGTTGACAAATGTATCATGTGCCGTCGCTGCGAAATGATGTGTAACGACGTTCAGACGGTGGGTGTACTTTCAGCTGTAAACCGTGGATTTATGTCCGTTGTTGCTCCGGCTTTCGAAATGAACCTCGACCATAGCGTTTGTACCTATTGCGGACAATGTGTGGCTGTTTGTCCTACAGGCGCTCTCACCGAAGTGGATCATACCAACCAGGTTATCCGTGCATTGGCAGATCCGTCAAAAACTGTTATCGTTCAAACTGCGCCTGCGGTTCGTGTTGCTTTGGGCGAAGAATTCGGAATGGAACCGGGAACAAGTGTAACCGGAAAAATGGTTTCCGCATTAAAGAATCTGGGTTTTGATTTTGTATTCGATACCGATTTCGCTGCCGACCTTACCATTATGGAAGAGGGCACTGAGTTGCTCGGCCGTATTACACGCCACCTTCAAGGTGATAAAACCGTAAAACTTCCAATTCTAACTTCATGCTGTCCGGGCTGGGTTAATTTCTTTGAACACCAGTTTCCCGAAATGAGTGAAATCCCATCAACGGCTCGTTCGCCTCAGCAAATGTTTGGTGCTATTGCAAAAACATATTTTGCAGAAAAACTAGGCATAAAACGCGAAAACCTGGTTGTGGTTTCCATTATGCCTTGCCTGGCGAAGAAATACGAATGCCAGCGCGATGAATTTTCAATTAATGGTAATCCTGATGTGGACTTTGCCGTTTCTACAAGGGAACTTGCTCACTTAATAAAGCAGGCAAATATTGATTTCAATATCTTGCCTGACCAGGATTTCGATAAGCCCATGGGCGAATCAACCGGTGCTGCTGTAATTTTTGGTACAACAGGCGGAGTTATAGAAGCTGCTGCCCGCACTGCCTATGAAATTTTTACGGGTAAAAATCTGGAGAAAGTTGACTTCAAACAATTACGCGGAATGGAATGGATACGCGAAGCAACCGTTGATTTTGACGGAACACCAATAAAAATTGGTATTGCTCACGGTTTAGGTAACGCCCGAAAACTTTTGCAGGATATAAAAGATGGAAAATCCGAATTTCATGCGATCGAAATTATGGCTTGCCCTGGCGGATGCATCGGGGGCGGCGGGCAACCACTTCACCATGGGGATACAAGTATCCTGATGGCTCGCCAAAAGGCACTCTACACCGAGGATTCAGGAAAGACAATCCGTAAATCACATGAAAACCCATACATTCAGCAGTTATATGCTGATTTCCTTGGCAAACCGATGAGCGAGAAAGCGCATCACCTGTTGCACACGCATTATTTCGATAAAAGCAAACCAGCCGAAATCGACGAATAAGCAAGGAAAATCAGGGAATTAATTTTAAAGAAAAACCGTTATGGCAAATATAAAAATAAGCGAACAGAAGGTTCAACAGATTGAAGCCATCTGTAAAAAGTTCAACAACGAAAAGGGTGAACTGATAAACGTGCTGCACCAAACACAAAGCCTGGTCGGGTATTTACCGGCTGAAGTACAGGAAATTATCTCAAAAAACCTGAATTGTTCGGTGGCTCATGTTTATGGAGTTGTTACTTTTTATTCGTTCTTCACCATGATCCCGAAAGGTGAATATCCCATCTCCATTTGCATGGGAACGGCCTGTTACGTACGTGGAGCCGAAAAAGTGTTAGCCGAATTTAAACGCATCCTCAATGTACCTGTAGGACAAACAACTCCCGATGGAAAGTTCTCACTCAGTTGCCTGCGTTGTGTGGGCGCCTGCGGACTGGCACCTGTAGTTATGGTTGGCGAAAAGGTTTACGGCCGGGTTTCTCCCGATGGTGTAAAGGATATAATAAAGGAGTACAAACAAGCCTGATTATTGCTGAATGTAAACGCAATTTTCACTTAAACAACACTTTGCGAAAAACTGCTTCTGCATATGGGAGCAGTTTTTTTTTCTGAATAATCGGATGATCAAATTCTAAAAAACCAGAATATTTTGGCAATAAAACAGAATCCGTGGTTTTATAATTATATTTGCTTGAAAAATAAATACCCGCAACCAGGATGAATTTAGATGTGAACGATATAAACTCGCTTCGGGATGAGTTAGCTCAACTTAAAGCAGAAAATGAAAGGATTCATGCCGCACTCCTCAGCCAGGGAAATTTCATAAAACCCGGGCAGGAAGCCAGCGATATTAAGCGGCAGGTTGACAAAGCCAACCGCATCAAGACCGACTTTCTTTCGATGATGAGCCACGAAATCCGCACTCCCATGAATGGGATTGTAGGCATGACTAGTTTGTTACTCGATACAAAAATTACGCCCGAGCAGCATAATTACCTGGAAACCTTGCGGATAAGCGCCGACAACCTGATGGCAATTATTAATGATATCCTTGATTTTTCAAAAATAGAGTCCGATAAACTTATTCTTGACGAAAACTCATTCGAACTGCGCAGTTGTATTGAAGAATCGCTCGACACATATGCGGCAACTGCAATCGAAAAAGGGATCGACCTGCTGTATATGCTTCAACCCGGAACTCCGCCTTTTTTAATCGGAGATATGAAAAGGATCCGCCAGATTCTTGGAAACCTTATTAATAACGCTATCAAGTTTACGGATGAAGGTGAAATATTTATATCGGTCGAAAAAAAATCGCAGACTCAAGACCATTGCGAATTGCTTTTCTCGGTTAAAGATACTGGCATAGGAATACCCAATTCAAAATTACCCTTGATTTTTGAAGCTTTTACACAAGGCGAATCCTTTGTTTCGCGTCGCTACGGAGGCACCGGCCTTGGGTTGGCCATTGCGCAGCACATAGTTGCATTGATGGGTGGAAAAATCTGGGTCGAAAGCACACAAGGCAAAGGCGCTACTTTTTTCTTTAACATTAAGCTAAAAATAGCAGATACACCTACCACCAAGCTCTATATAAGAGGTCAGATACCGGAACTCAAAGGGAGTAAAGTACTTATAGTTGACTCCGACCCTATCTCAAGGCAGATTTTTACTGTTCAGTTTGAAGCATGGGGAATGAAACCTTATACTGCTACCAGTGCAAAAGAAGCCTTGCGGATTATCGAAAGCGAAGCAACGTATTTTGATTTAGGCGTAATTGACAAACAGGTTTCGGGAACAGATGGAATAGAACTGGCACAAACCATACGGGATATTCCTTTCAAAGGAGATATGCCTTTCATACTGGTTTCGTCGGAAGGAAAAGTTATAAACTTACCGAAGGGGTTGTTTGATGCACAACTTACCAAGCCGGTTAAACTGACCGACCTTTTTGAATTGGTTCTCGGCGTAATGTCCGAAAACAGGAATCGAGCCAAGAATCTGGCTGATCATACCATCGATAAAAAACTCTCCGACAAATTACCTTTGAAAATCTTACTGGCCGAAGACAATTCCACCAACCAGGAACTTGTTGTGACACTGATGAAGAAAATGGGCTATACAATTGATGCCGTGGATAATGGTAAAAAAGTCCTCGAAATATTGGAGCAAAAAAGCTATGATATTATTCTGATGGATGTTCAGATGCCTGTAATGAACGGGATTGAAGCAACGCAAGCCATAAATGACAAATATCCCAAAGATGAACGGCCCTTTATTATTGCCATTACGGCTAATGCGATGCCCGGCGACAGGGAAAGATTTCTGGAGGCCGGAATGGTTGACTATTTATCCAAACCTATCCGGTTTAAAGATGTTCAGGATGTATTAATTCGCTGGGGCAGTAAGAAACATGTAAAACGGTAATCGAAAAATGAGGAGCAAAATGCTGCTCAGGCTCCAGGACCTTTCTTTGCTTCATACTAAGCAGTTATGAATATTTGCAGTACTTTTGTACAATAAGCATTCATCCTGATTCATGAAAATTTTATCCGTCATTTTAATTTCATTGTTTCTTTTCGCCGCCTGCAGCCAGTCGGAGAAGAAGAAATCGAAAATGACGTATAATCCGGCACCCCAGGTGATTGATTATCCTGCTGGCGTGATGATAGCTCCGGGCAAACCATTTTCATCAGCAGAGGTTCACAATACAACCATAGCAAAAAAAATTCTTGCCTCTCATCATATCCCCGTCCTTGGCGAAAATACAGGACAATTAGTTTTCGTGAAAACAAACGGCGACAGGGTAAGCATTACCCTGGATGAACTTGCCGGGAAGTATGATATTATCCTGTTTAATGCCGTCAACAATCCGGTGCCTTTAAAGATAGCTGATTTGCAGGGAGCCTTTGATTATATTTTCAAATTACCTGTCAGTTCAGCCATATCGACCGGAAGCAGCCATTACGAGGTGAAATCTTTTGAACAGAAGCCGGATACACTTACTCAGAAATCAGCCAGGAAGAGGCTATCTCAAATTAAAAGACACGAAAAGAAAATCGTTGTTACATCGTTTGATACTTCTGCCCGAAATTTTATCGCAAGAGCCATTCCTGAAAATTTATGGGTGGAACAGCTTATCGATTCGCGCAGTATTTTCAAAATAAATTTCGAAAATGACCTGATCTCCTATGCCAACACCGACCGGTATTTCACCAACGGAATTACCTTTGATTTACAGGCAGCCTGGCTTGGCCGTCTGTCATTCCGGAAGTTGATGATCCCTTACAATCATTCGGCAAATGTAAAATACAGTTTCAGCATGGTGCAGGATATGTACACGCCCACCGATACGCGGATTGCACCTGCCCTGGCTCACGACAGGCCATATTCGTCGTACCTGTATTTTGGCTTCCGAAAAACGACCAGCGATCCGGTACGGAAAATAAAAATTGCAAACCAGGTTGATGCAGGATACATAGGTCCTGCTTCGCCTGGATCCTACCTGCAAACACTTGTACATAAGACCTTCCCGACCAACGATGTCCCGTTAGGATGGGAAACGCAGATCAAAACGGATATCATCCTGAATTATGCCATACATATTCAAAAAGCCCTTGCTAGTAAAGAAAACATGTCTCTTCTTGGAGGTTTTGATCTGAATGCGGGAACCCTGCATACTGATGCTGGAGCCGGATTTCAACTCCAGGCCGGAAAAGCTGAACCTGTTTTCGGGCTGAAAAAAAACGAGAAATGGCCCAGGGCTGAATACTACTTTTTTGCAAAAACCAATATCAGCATAGTGGCTTATAATGCTCTTCTGCAAGGCGGTATGTTTAACCACGACAATATTTTTACTTTAAAAGGCAATGAGATACAGAGGGTAGTTGGCAATGCCGAAGTTGGAATTCATGCCCGGTATAAAGGAGTTGGAATTGAACTGGCACAGCATTACCTTTCGCCGGAATATAAAGGGGGAATGTGGCATCAATGGGGAAGAATCAGCTTGTTGTTCGGGATGTGATAATTTGAAAATGTGGGAATTTGATAATGTGATAATGTGATAATGCGATAATGCGATAATTTTCAGATTTGAGGATAAAAGCGCGATAGGATAAGGGAGTATGATTCTGAATTACTTCGGTAGTGTTTAGCGCATCATTATCCTTTCAAAAAAGATTATTTTTCTTATACCTTTTCCATTTTAAAAACGTCTAACCAAGTTAAAATTGATAAATCGGCACATTTCAATCCACCTCACCTTATTTGTTTTTTATGACCACTACCGGTATTTTCAATATAAAACCTCATACTGTTAATTTCTTCCTGAAGAAATGGGTTCTGCCTATTTCGGTACTCTTCTCCGCGGCTCTGTTGCTGGTTTCATTCTCTTTCAAACCTACACAGGATTTTTCTCAGTCAGCCACAACAGAAACACCAGCTGAAATCACTCTGTTGTTTACCGGCGATATAATGCAACACATGCCACAGGTAGATGCCGCATGGAACGATTCGCTCAAAGCCTACATCTACGATTCGTGTTTCAAATATATAAATCCCTGGCTTTCGGGAGCCGATTTGACGATTGCCAATTTAGAGACTACACTTGCCGGAAAACCTTACAGCGGCTACCCGGCTTTCAGTTCACCCGATGAATTGGTGCAGGGACTGATGAAGGCCGGAATCGATATTGTAGGCACAGCCAACAACCATTGCTGCGATCGCGGACAAAACGGCATTGAGCGCACCATCACCATGCTCGACAGTATGCGCATGATGCATATGGGAACGTATACAAATGCAGATACCTACCGCCGGAAGAATCCGCTGATCGTGAAAACGCGTGGTTTCAGACTGGCATTCTTAAATTACACCTATGGGACCAATGGAATTACGGTACCTGGAAATAACGTGGTGAGCCTGATTGAAAAAGACCGTATTCAGGCCGATATGCAGGCGGTAAGTGATTCATCAGTCGATTTTACCATCGTATTTATCCATTGGGGCGAAGAATACCAACGTGAACCAAACGCTTTTCAGAAGGATATTGCTGAATTTCTTTTTACACATGGCACCAATATGATAATTGGCTCGCATCCCCATGTAATACAACCCATGGAATGGCATGCCGCCGACAGCCTGAACAAAGAACGCCTGGTGGTGTGGTCGCTGGGTAATTTTGTTTCGAACCAGCGCAAACAATTTACCGATGGAGGCAGTATGTTTTCGGTTACACTGCAAAAAGAGGCAGGACATACCCGGATAAAAGAGGCAGGATACCAGTTAACATGGGTCTACAATCCAATGGTTGGGGGTAAAAAACAATACTATATTCTACCTGCGGCACGTTTCGAAAACGACACAACGATGCTCGATCAGCAGGCACATGCAGATGTAAAACTATTCCTTTCCGACTCGCGCGAATCGCTGAATCGCGCTAATGTGGGTATAGGTGAGATAAAGTGAAAGAAATCTTGACCCCTGTTTATTGCGTATTTATCCTCCGGTACTTCAAAAATTATATCCTGTTGAAATTTATCCCTGCCGGTATCAATTCGGAGAAATTACCTTATATTTGAATACCTTTTTGTTCTTTCAATTATTGTACTACATTATCCTCAATATAACCTGCTAAATTCGTTGGCAAACGATTCTGATCCCGAAGCGAACGACTCCAACCCCTAAGCGAACAGCCCTAAGCCCGCAGCGAACGGCTGTGATCTTAATGCGAATAACTCTGACCTCAAAGTTTACAACTCTAACCTCGAAGCGAACTACTCTGATCTCGATGCGAACGGCTCAGTCGTCGTTACAAACGACACTGATCAAGATGCGAACGACTCTGTCCTTAAATCGACCGGCTGTAACCCCGAAGCGAACGGAAGTAACCCCGAAGCGAACGATCCTAAGCCAGAAGGGAACGCCCCTGGTTAGAACGAGAGAAAAACTGAATAATGGGCTTTAAACCCTGACATGGCAGCAACCAAGCCTAAGCATAACGAAGCATTATAGAAATTTCTGTTTTATAAACTTTAAAAACCCGAACATGAAAACAACCGATCTGAATGTGCTTCGCATGGCCGAAGCCGTAATTGAAGTTTTGAAACTTTTTATCGGCAAAATGAGCCTTGTACCTAAACTCACTCAACTTTACGGGGAGTTACAGGCATTGGTTGCCTCGCTGCACGAGCGAAACCAGCAACTGGTGCTGGGCAGCGGCAGCACCGAAATGAAACAGGACAAGCGGAACAGCCTCGAAATGGCTGCAGAGGAACTTGTGAGCACCATCCGGCTGTATGCCAACATGGAAAACGTTCCCCAGGTGCGTGCCAAAGTAGACCTGTGCTATGCCGATCTTCATAAAGCAGCAGGCGACAAACTGGTTGATACCTGCAACGAGTTGTACAGCCTGGCCACCACCTTGGGCAGCAGCCTGGATGGCTACCTTGCCGCAACCTCCACTTTAAGTGAGTTTAAGCAGCAGGTTGACGCTTATGCCGCAGTACTATCAGCCCCGCGCACCGATATAAGCGCCCGCTCGGCTACCCGTGCCGCGATGGAAAAAACCATTGCCGATATCCGCTC
Source organism: Bacteroidota bacterium (assembly GCA_037142075.1). Lineage (GTDB taxonomy): Bacteria > Bacteroidota > Bacteroidia > Bacteroidales > UBA4417 > UBA4417. Next base: position 67,452 of record JBAXBJ010000003.1, on the reverse strand, counting down.
CCTGCTGAGCAATAAAATGGACATGGCCATGAATATTGCAAGTACCAGGGAACCCGAATTTTATAGTGCTTACACCAATGCCCGCGTAATTATCGACCGCAAAGGGAAACACCGCACAGGGAAGCCCGAAGGCGAAACCCTGGGTATGATAAGCGGCACGCTAACCGATTCAGCAACCGGCGAACCCATACCCGATGCCATTTTACAATTGCAAGGCGTTGCCGAAGCCTCCACCACCGACGAGGACGGCACCTTTGCCTTCGACCAGGTAACCCCTGGCACCCATACCCTGCTCTGCATAAAGGAAACCTATGCCAACCTTAGTCTTAGCGGCATTGATGTAAAAGCCGGCGAAGAAACCGTGTCAGATGGCAAGATGGTGAAGGAGTAAGCCTGTGTAACCAAATAGCAAACGCAAACGAGGGGACTCCGGACTGCACGACCAACGCTCTTTTTGTCCTTGAAAAAGCTTAAGACATTAAAATAAAACGGAGGGAGCTGAAAATCCGATCAAAGAGTAAGCTGACAAAAACCAAATAGTATGGCAAAATTAAATTTATGTGCAATCGGGGAAGATACTATGGCTTCTCCTGGTAATGCAAACAAGCTTTACATAGTAGTTAGTGTTACAGACGGCAACGGAGCTGGGGTAACCGGACTAAATAAGGCGAATTTTTCAATCGGTTCCGAAATCGTTGGACCAGGTGGAAGTATTAGCCATATCGATTCGGTAGCCAATGGCAAATTATCAGGAACTTACCTTCTTTACGTTTTACCCTTAACAGGTCAAACGTGGAAAGCAGGTGTTTACATCTTCTCAGTTAATGTAATATCGGGAGCTGACAAAGGACAAACCCTTTGTAGTTTCCTGATGGATTAATTTTTTAGTATTCAACAGCATCTCCCTGCATATTTTAAAAATATTTATGGGCGATGCTGTTGAAATATGTACTGCCGGAATTATAAATTACAACCAGAACGATCTGAATATCAAGCAAAAAGCATCAACGTAAAGTGAACTGGCTATACTATAAGTGCAGTTTCAGGAGTTTGGAACCCACCAAACCTGTTTGCGACGGAGGTAAAAAAAAGAAACAACAAACTCTTCTGCTGCACGTGTCCTTTCATATTATAAAATAAAATATTTTTTCGACTTTTTAGACTGAACAATGCCGCACCAATTCCTGCTAATGATATTGTTGCTGCGGATTAATAGAACCATGCGACATGATCAACGTGGTAGCAGAGGGGTTATCACTAACGGGCAGTTGATTCTTAAAGCCAAGACTGCATGCATGCTAAAAGTTTATAAAGGCCAATCAAACTATAAATTTTAATTCCTTTTGCCAACTGTATATTCCCGACTGCCTATATATTCGCTTTTAACAAATCCATTTTGTCCTATTGACTTATTAGATACATTTGTCCTTTCAATCTGAACTTATAATGGATTTATATAACCTGATATTTGCTTTCCTGGCAGCACTCGCGGCAGGATTCGTCAATGCAATAGCCGGAGGAGGAACATTAATTTCATTTCCTGTATTAATCGCAATCGGTATTCCTCCGGTTGCTGCCAATATTACAAATACCATAGCTCTTTGCCCCGGTTATTTTGGAGGGGTAATGGCCCAGCGAAAAGATTTTCTTACCCAAAAACAAAGAATATGGAAGATCCTGCCTGTGAGTATAACGGGTGGTATTGCAGGCGGACTTTTACTATTAAACACTTCCGAAAATTCATTTCGCATTTTAATCCCCTATTTAATTTTAGTAGCAGCAGTGATTCTCGCATTTCAACCGGCACTGAAAAAAATTGTGGAAATCCATTTAGAAAAATCTTCGCATCATAAAACAAATAATTTCCTGATACTTTTTCTTATTTTCCTGGCTGCCATTTATGGCGGATATTTTGGTGCAGGGCTGGGGGTTATTCTGCTTGCCATACTTGGTTTATTAATTGATGATTCCTTAATAAGGTTAAATGCATTGAAACAGGCCATATCATTAAGTGTCAATGTTTCCGCAGCAATATATTTTGCTTTTTCTGGCAAGGTCAACTGGTTAATTGTTGCTGTAATGATTTTCGGATCTGTGGCGGGAGGTATGATAGGTGGAAAGACTGCCACTTATATCAGGCCGGGGATATTAAGATGGGCGGTTGTTATAACCGGCTTTGCAGTTGCAGCCATCTATTTCATAAAATAAACGGGTAAAATCCTGTAATGCGCACCCGTCTGCAGCGCGAATCCTTACGTACGGTAAAAAGACAGAATTTGATTTACCTTCTAAATTGGCGCAATAGCATTGCATCCGCGATTCTCACATCGTGAGCCGGATTAAATTAATTTTCTTCATGTCCAGACTACTTTCCTGTACCCGGAAACACAAGGGCAAGAGATTTTATTCGTCTCCTGTAACTTTTCGCAAACCCATTCCGTCTAGTACCCGGAAACCAATTAAAACAAACGCAATAAAACCAAGCATATGAAAACATCAAAACTTACATTAGCCGGGATGATGCTCCTTACACTTACTTTTAACAGTGTTAAAGCTCAAAACAAGGGAAACGGAAACGTAACCACACAGGAACGGCAAGTAGCAGCTTTTGACGCCATTAAAGTAGGCTGCGCTATAAATCTTTTTGTTTCGCAAGGCGACAAGCAAATGGTGAAAGTTATTACCGACGAAAACCTGCAGGACCGCATTACAACCAAAGTTTCCGGCGGAATGCTGAGCCTGGGTTGCGAAAATGTAAGGGACGCTTCAAAAATGGATGTTTATGTTACCGCTGTCAATCTTTCAAAAATTGATGCAAGCGGCGCTTCTAAAGTAAAAAGTGAAGGCCCTCTGAAAAGCGATGTTTTCGGGCTCTATATCTCCGGGGCGGCCAAGGCTAACCTGAATCTTGAAACCGGCACATTTAACAACGAAACAAGCGGAGCAGCCAATAGCACCATTACCCTAACAGCAAAAACCGCCAATACCGAAGTCAGCGGGGCAGGCAACCTGACACTGAAAGGATCCGCTGATAAACACAATACTGAGGTATCGGGTGCCGGAAACCTGAAAGCGCTCGAATTTATTACCGATAATACCGATGCAGAAGTGTCGGGCGCAGGCAATGCAAAAATCATGGCTCGTAAACTGCTGAAGGCTGACCTTTCGGGGGCCGGAAACCTGGCCTATTTTGATAAAAATACGATTAAGGAAATCAGCAAACAGGGTCAGTATCAAATTACGTTCGACGGGATGGATAATGTTAAAAGCGTGATCATTGAAAACGATGATTCTGCCGATTCAGATAATGCCGACGAGGACGTATCTGTCGATTTAAATAACGGATCATGGAATGTACACGAAAACGACGACTCCGTTACTGTAATTCACAACAACAAACGAATAGTTATAGTAACCGACGATTCCGTCAGGGTGAACATTGGGCAACACGACCTTATTGTCAGCGATGATGGGGTAAAATTTGAAAAACACGATAAAAAACCCAAATTCAATGGTCACTGGGCAGGTTTTGGATTAAGTGTGAACGGCCTCTTAAACCAGGATCATATGATTGATTACCCCGAGGGTGCTCCTTACCTCGACATTAACTACAACAAATCGACAGGAGTTAGTTTGAACTTTTTTGAGCAGAATGTAAACCTGTATAACCAAAACCTGGGCCTGGTTACCGGATTAGGAGTCACCTGGAATAACTATCGTTTTGACGAAAATGTGATACTTACCGATGACGGAAAACTTGATGGGTATTACGGTTCAACACCGGGTTATAGCTACCAGAAAAGCAAGCTTATGCTGGCCTCACTCAGGATACCTTTGCTGCTCGAATACCAGACCAACGGCAAGATGAAAGCCAACAGTTTTCATGTGGGAGCGGGTGCAGTCGGGTCGTTCCGTATGTGGTCGCACACTAAAAATGAAATTAATGATGCAAAAACGAAAAATAAGGGTGATTTTTATATCAATCCATTTATTATTAATGGAATGGCTACAATAGGCTGGGGCATTATTAACCTTTACGGAACCTATTCGTTCAGCGAAATGTTCCGTCACGATAAAGGCCCTGTTGCGTATCCTTTTGAGGTAGGTATCACTCTGGTTGGATTTTAATCTCCTTTCCTGCGTGCAAACTGATTCACTTAAAAACGCATTTTAACATCCATTGATTACTCAAGTTGATTTTGGTTAGTTAGCTTTCTGCCTCCTTCGGGGGGCAGTTTTTTTTTTACAAGCAAAGCATTAACTTTGCCCCGATTACTACCATCGGAAACATTTTTTTAACACATAATCTGAAAAACAAAATCCTATGTCGGGACATAATAAATGGTCAACCATTAAGCGCAAAAAAGGAGCTTTGGATGCCAAAAGGTCAAAAATATTTTCAAAAATTAATAAGGAAATAACTGTCGCAGTGAAGGAAAGCGGTCCAGATCCTGATTCCAATCCGCGACTGAGACTTGCCATTGCCAATGCAAAAGGTGCGAGCATGCCGAAAGACAACATTCAGCGGGCCATCAGCAAAGGATCGGATAAAGATGGCGCTTCATTTATTGAGTGTACATTCGAAGGTTACGCCAATGGTGGCACAGCTATTTTTCTCGAAGCTACCACTGACAATCAGCAACGCACCATTTCGAATGTGAGAATGTATTTCAATAAATACAACGGCAGTTTAGGCACCAATGGTTCGTTAAGTTTTATTTTCGACCGCAAAGGGATGTTTACTATACCGCAAGGCACACTGAACGCCGATGATTTCGAAATGGAAATGATTGAAGCCGGTGCCGAAGATATGCAACTCGAGGAAGGCTATTTTACAGTAACCACCGCCATGGAGAACTTTGGCTCCATGATGAAAAGACTGGAAGCCCTGAAAATAGAACCCGAAAGCGCCCAACTTCAGCGCATACCGAAAGACACATCCAAAGTTGACCTGGAAACTGCTAAAAAAGTAATGCGCCTCGTGGAATTGTTTGAAGAAGACGATGATATACAAGCCGTTTATCACAACCTTGAAATGACTGATGAACTGATGGATTCGTTATAGTCCTGTTCTCATTTTAAAATATGACCCGAAAGCGTAAAAAACTTTCGGGTTTTTTATTGGAAAAATATTCCGGTTACGAATTGTATGGACTTGGTATAAAATGACCAGAAGACCGAAGTCAGAAGACGGAAGTGTTAACAATTGATACTTCATTCTTATAATAGATAACCTTTCAGATAAAGCTAATTACCTTCCAATCTGCTACTTGTAAATGGAATACATTTTCATGAATAGCTTCCGACTCCCGTCTCCCGACTTCCGGCAATGGATTTTTTTCCAACTAAATTAGCTGCGAAATTATATATTTTATCTAAATTAAACTTTTAGTTGTATAACTATGTTTTTAGTTGTATCTTTGCACAGTAATTAAATAACGATGAAAAAACTAACCAAAGCCGAGGAGCAGATCATGCAGGTGCTGTGGGAACTGGAGAAAGGATTCGTGAATGATATAGTAAGTCTTCTACCCTATCCTAAGCCTGCCTACAACACGGTTTCGACAATTGTAAGAATCCTTGAACAGAAAGGATTTATTGCCCACAAAGCGTATGGTCGTACCCATGAATACTATCCGATTGTTCAAAAAGAGGATTACTCGCGCGAATACCTGAACAATTTTACTCAGAATTATTTCAGCAATTCATATAAAGCCATGGCATCGTTTTTCGCGCAAAGCGAGAACCTCAGCATCAAGGAACTGGAAGAAATAAAACTGCTGGTTGAGGAACAAATCAATAACCAAAAGGAGGGCAAACAATGAACGCACTTATCACTTATATGATTGCTTCGGTAGTATCGCTGGGTGTTTTCTACCTGGCCTATGTAATTTTCCTCCGGGCAGAACCTTTGTTCCGGTTCAACAGGATTTATCTTCTCTCAGCCTTACTCTTGTCTTACTTTATACCGCTATATACTTTACTGCCCGATTCCTTTTCATTCATGAAGGTAAGTGCACCTGGCGCAGGTTTAATGAATGCTATCACGCTGTCACCTGTTTTATTCAGCGCAACTGCGGGTAAACTGCCAACTCTTACCGGCTTGCTGGAATATTTCTATCTTTTAGGAATGGCTTACTTTGCTCTCAGGCTTGCCATACGACTGTTGAGCATTTATAAACTCCGAAAGAATGGAATTATTTCAGATGAGAGTTCTATACTCTGGAGCAACTCCAATATCCCGCCTTTTTCATTTTTCCGGACCATGTATTTACCTGTAAACCTGAAAGATACACTGCACGCTACTGAGGTTATCCGGCACGAACAAGTCCATATTACATCATTGCATAGTTTCGACATTGTTTTTACACAAGTAATGCAAATTATCTGCTGGGTAAATCCTTTTATCCCATTAATAGAAAAATCGTTACGCGAAATTCATGAATTTGAAGCCGACAAAGCGGTTATACATTCCGGTACCGACCCGGTAACCTACACCAAAATCTTGTTTGCGCAGGATAAAACAGCCCTGGCAGTAGTGCTGGGAAATAATTTCAATTACTCACTCATAAAAAGGAGGTTAACCATGTTTTACAAAAAAAATACCCGATTCGCCAGGCTGAAGGCTATCGTAGTATTGCCATTAGCTATTTGCATAGTTATAATTTATGCGATAGGATGCAAACAATCAGCAAATAAATCTTCCGAGACAGCAATTACCACTGAGGCTCCTGCCCAGACTTCTCCATCAGTTCAACCTGATGGCTCAGTGCCACCACCTCCTCCTCCACCGCCGCCTCCTCCAATAAAATCTTCAGTTGCTGTACCTCCGCCACCTCCTCCTCCGCCACCACCACCATCTGATAAATTAGCTTATCAAGATCCAGTATTTACCGTAGTAGAAGATATGCCACAATTCCCTGGCGGTGAGAGTTCCCGAATAAAGTATATGATGGAAAATTTAAAATATCCTGAAGCAGCAAAGGAAAAAGGGCTGCAGGGAACGGTGTATGTTTCCTTTGTCGTAGAAAAAAATGGTTCTGTAGGCAACGTTAAAGTGATAAGAGGCATAGGAGGAGGTTGTGATCAGGAAGCCGTCAGGGTAGTAAAAGCAATGCCTAAATGGACTTCGGGTAAACAAAACGGAAAACCTGTCAGGGTTTTGTTCAATATGCCAATACAGTTTAAACTCAGCTGATAAACAAAATGTTAGCGCTCATCAGGATTCCAATTCTGCTTTTGCTTGTGAATGTTTATGCGGATCTGCATCCGCAAATATGTCTCCACAAGAAGAACCACTTTGATTCTGATGGCAAAAAGCATGGCTACTGGGTAGAAGTTTCAAAACTAAATCCTGAGAAAAGGACTTTCAAAGGATGGTACGATCACGGAAACGAAACCAAAAAGTGCGTGTATTACAACGATGGCATCAAGTGCCTGAAATACAGGTATGTGAACGACAGCCTGATGCGGATAAAACGTTACGATCCTGAGGGAAATCTTGAATACAAAGGATATGCGCTTTTATTAAAGAAAAACAATGAGTTACGCTTTTGCTGGGATGGGGAGTTTGTATTTTACAATTCGCAAAAGCATATAACCAGGAAAGTGGAGTATGTTCTTGGAGAGGAACAGGATTTGGAATAATTTCTACAAACAGAAATATAATGCAAGGTATTCATTCCCCGGATGCCGGAAATGCAGAAAGGCAGCCAATGGCTGCCTTTCTGCATTTTATTTAAACTATATATCAAGCCGTTACAATCTCAAACGTATCGTTCGCGATTACCAGTTCTTCATTGGTAGGAACAACCATTACCGTAACTTTTGAACCGGGTCTGCTTATAACTGCTTCTTTTCCACGCAGTTTAGTGTTTTTCGTCACATCAAATTCAATTCCCATAAATTCCAACCCTTTACAAATCTCTTCACGCGTTTCACAGGCGTTTTCACCAACCCCACCCGTAAATATTACCACATCCACACCACCCATGGCTGCAGCATACGATCCCAGGTATTTTTTAATACGGTAATGATAAATATCCAGAGAAATTTGTGCCCTGTGATTGCCTTCGCCTGCAGCAGTTTCAATATCTCGCATATCGCTCGAAACGCCTGACAATCCAAGCATTCCACTATGCTTATTGATAAGTGTGCTGGTATAAGGAATGCTGATTTCTTCCTTATCTGCTATAAACAAAAGGGCGCCGGCATCGATATCCCCGCTTCGGGTTCCCATTACGAGTCCTTCAACCGGTGTCATTCCCATCGAAGTATCGAATGATTTCCCGTTTTGTATCGCACACATCGAAGCTCCGTTCCCGAGGTGGCAACTGATAATTTTAATGTCTTCGATTTTTTTACCCAAAATTTCGGCTGCCCGCTGCGAAACAAAGCGATGGCTCGATCCATGGAAACCATAACGACGGACTTTATACTTCTCATACAAGGAATAAGGAATACCATACAAATAGGCCTGTTCCGTCATAGTCTGATGGTAAGCTGTGTCGAATACACCTACCTGGGGAACTTCGGGCAACAGTTTTGTGATAGCATAAATACCTTCGAGGTTTGGCGGATTGTGTAAGGGAGCCAGGTCGATACATTCAACAAGGGCTTCAATCACTTCTTTTGTTATTGCAACACTGGAATTGTATTTTTCACCGGCATGAACTACACGGTGACCAACGGCTCCAATTTCTTTCAGATCTTTCACACAACCATACTCTTTATGTGTAAGGATACCAAGCACAAACTCGATGCCAGCCTGGTGATCAAGAATTTCACCTTCAAGTTTAAGCGTATCTCCATTGGCCATGGTATGTTTAATGGATGCGCCCTTTAGCCCGATTTTATCGACCAGGCCTTTTGCAACTACTTCGGCCGAAGGCATTTCGAAGAGTTGATATTTTATGGATGAACTTCCGCAGTTCAGAACTATAATCTTCATTTGATACTCTTTTTAACAGAATTGAATTTTTACCTGTATTCAGGACATGTGATTGTACTTTCGATGATCTTACCGTGTGCATCATATTTATAGAAACCCTGCCCGGAAGCCTTTCCCAGGTAATTGGCACGAACCAGGCGTTTCAATACCGGCGATGTTTTGTAGCCATGTTCGCCAAACTCGTTGTACAGGTTATCCATCCATTTCTGTAATTTATCCAACCCGACTTTATCAGCACGTTCGAAAGGTCCAAACTGGTGGCCAAGGCTGGTACGCATTATTTCATCAATATCCTGTGCCGAAGAAATTCCTTCCATCAGCATTTCGCAAGCCTGGTTTATGATAACACATAACATACGGGTAGTAATGTTACCGGGAGATTCCATAAGCGTAATCGGCTTCTTTTCGAGCATTCGCACAAAGCGGGTAACCAGTTCAAATGCCTCATCCGAAGTGCGTGAACTCCGCACTACCTCAAGCACTTTCACATCATCCGTTGGCGACATAAAGTGAAGCCCTACGGCGCGATCAGGATATTCGAGTCCGGATGCGAGGTCAGAAACCATAAGGGTTGCCGTATTCGAAGCCAGTATAGCATTACGGCGAACAAATTTTTCAGCCTTCTGAAGTATTTCCTTCCTGATTTCGAGACTGGTGCCGGGTTTGCGTGAATTAATCACTTCAAAAACCACATCGCAATCAGTCAGGTCGCTGTATTCAACAGTACCTTTAATGCGCGACATAATAAGGCGCTTCTCGCTGTTAGTCATTCCCCAGCGAAGAATTTCTTTGTCAATCATGCGAGAGATACCTTCGAGTCCACCGGCAACGCGCTTCTCATCCAGGTCGAGGCACACCACATCAAAGCCATGCTGGCTGATAGTTTTTGTAATTTCCTGCCCCATCGACCCACAACCGATTATTCCGATCTTGTGAATGGAGCCATGCAGTTTGGGACTTTTGGTAAGACTGAAATCTTCCAGTTTTCCGATAAATTCTGACATTTCTGTAAATATATTTTTATGTTATTTCGAGTGAGAAAATTCCATATAACTAAGATTCAATACCTTATAAAAAATGGCACTGAAACCGGCTGCAAAGGTAAAATTTATTTAGCGGTTAAGAGAGGATTACTGTTAATATTTTCACAATAGGTGTTTAGGCTGTTAGGTGTTTAGGCTGTTAGGAGTTTAGGCTGTCAGGAGGTTAGCCTGTTAGGAGTTTAGGCTGTTAGTGTGTTATCTTTTAATTTGATGTTTTTTCTGGCATAATATTCGTTAAGGAATTAAAAACATTAAACACAGAACGCAAAATGTAAAAGTATGGCAAGCCCCCTATCTTTTTCATTTTTAATTTAATGTTATGTGTTTTGCGTTCTTTTTTGGTTTTGTCTTGTCCAGGTTAGGAACTTGGACTATTAGGATTGAGGCTTATAAGTATTTGAAGAATAAATAATTATCCATTATCCATTGTCCATTGTCCATTGTCAATTGTCCTCCGCCCATTTGGGATAGTAAATAAAATACTTTGATACCGTTTTGTTGTAAATAGCAATATTCAGTTGTTCCGAAAGCCCCGAAATGTCCCATCGCTGATCGTTTTTATCAACCATGGTAATACGATCGTTGTTGGGGTCGTAAGCACTGTTCGATATTTCGCCCAGGCCTGATAAAAATTTGTAATCGTCGCCTTTCAGCTTAAGCTTCCCGGTGATATTGTTCCTGATTTTTTCTATTTTCTCTGACGCAAAGGGTGTATTTGAAATAATTACCCTGAAGAGCTTCCGATTCAGCAGCGATGTGCAAAGCAAACTTAAAACGGGATCGGGATTTGACGACCATTCCTTTATAGCGCTGTGAATATCATAGTCATCGAGAGCTGCAAATGTGGCTAATATTTCAGGTGACGAATCGAATTGCTCTCTACCGATCTGCTGACTCAGAAAAAACCGCAATGCCTTCGAAGCCGGTAACTCCTTGCTTTCAGCAAGCAGAACCCGCGCCCTGTTCAGTATGCTTACAAGCATGTATTCGACTGACAGCACCGTTTTATGATAATATACCTGCCAGTACATGAGCCGGCGGGCAACAATAAACTTCTCGATCGAATAAATACCTTTCAATTCCACGGCCAGTTCATCATCGAGTACAGTCAGCATTTTAAGTATACGGTCGGTGCTGATAACCCCCTCGTTTACACCGGTATAGAAACTATCGCGCATCAAATAGTCGAGCCTGTCCATATCAAGCTGACCCGAAACCAATTGGTGCAGAAATTTGCGAGGATAAGAGTTTTCAAAAATAGAAATAGCCATATCTAATTTGCCGCCAAATTCAGCATTCAGATATTTCATAAACATGAGCGTAATTTCCTCGTGCGAAATGCCGTGTACAATCTGGTGCTCCAAAGCATGCGAAAACGGCCCGTGTCCAATATCGTGCAGTAAAATGGCAAGTATGGCACCCTGAGCTTCTTCGTGCGAAACAGGAAACCCTTTTGATCGCAATGTTTCTATGGCTTGCCCCATCAGGTGCATGGCTCCGAGTGCATGATGAAACCGTGTATGCAAAGCGCCAGGATACACCATAGAAGCTAATCCCAGCTGTTCAATCCTTCGCAGTCGCTGAAAAAACGGATGCTCAATCACGTCAAAAACCAACTTGTCGGCTATAGTGATAAAGCCATACAAAGGGTCATTGATTATTTTTCGTTTGAATGGATGGGAAGTGGTCACGCTTATTTGTTAAATTTGTATAAAAGACGCTTCAAAAGAAGAACAGACACAATAAACCCTTCGCGAAAGCATTAATGTAATAGCGTCAGCAAGTCCGAAAAATGTTTACACCATCGTTTACAGGCTATGACTGCAAAGATAACAAATGCCATTATTAATTGTTAATAAATACAAATAAATGAACATGGAAAACGGGGTAATATTGTGGGCCGACGATGAGATTGATCTTTTGAAACCGCACATCATGTTTCTGAAGGATAAGGGGTACGAAGTTCTGACAACTAATAACGGCGACGAAGCCATAGATTTACTGAAGGTAAAAACCGTGGATATCGTTTTCCTCGACGAAAACATGCCCGGATTATCGGGAATTGAAACTTTATCAATCATAAAAGCAAGTTACCCGAACCTTCCTGTGGTTATGATCACGAAAAGTGAAGAAGAACATATTATGGAGGACGCTATAGGATCGAGTATTTCGGATTATCTGATAAAACCGGTCAACCCGAAACAGATTCTGCTGAGCGTGAAAAAGAATCTCGAAAACAAGCGGCTTGTAAGCGAGAAAACGACTCACGCCTATCAGCAGCAGTTTCGTAACATAGGAATGGAAATCAGCAACCGCCTCGATTTTAATGAGTGGGTTGATGTATATAAAAAACTCATCTACTGGGAACTGGAACTGGAAAAGGCCCAGGACCAGGGAATTGTGGATATCATGCGTTCGCAAAAGGTAGAGGCCAACCAGGTTTTCTGCAAGTATATCGAACGGAATTACCTCGATTGGCTGAACGGACGAAGTGCCGAGAAACCGGTACAGTCGCATACACTTTTTCGCGAAAAGGTTTTACCCCTGATCAAAGAAAATAACTCTATGTTCATGATCCTGATCGATAACCTGCGTTACGATCAGTGGAAAATGCTGCAACCCATTTTTGAGGAATATTACCGGGTTGAGCGCGATGATTTGTATTACAGTATCCTGCCAACCACCACGCAATACGCTCGTAATGCCTTGTTTTCCGGACTTTTACCAAGCGAAATTGCCAAAAAATATCCTAAATACTGGGTTGACGAAGACGAAGAAGGCAGCAAAAACCAGTTTGAAGGAGAATTGCTTGGCGAAAACCTCAAACGCTTCGGCCAGGATGTAAAATATTCCTATACCAAAATTCTGAACCTTACGGCAGGCCGCAAACTGGTTGACTCGCTGCCCAACCTGATGGGAAATCGTTTTAATGTTATAGTGTACAATTTCGTTGATATGCTTTCGCACGCACGCACCGAAATGGAAGTCATCCGCGAACTTGCAGATGATGAACCTGCCTATCGTTCGCTAACGGTAAGCTGGTTCGAGCATTCGCCTTTGCTCGACATCATTAAATTCCTCGCTGTGAAGAAAATACCTCTTATAATCACCACCGACCATGGTTCGGTCCGCGTTGGCAACCCGGTAAAGGTAATCGGCGACCGCTCGACCAACACCAATCTGCGGTATAAAAACGGGAGAAGCCTGAATTACAATAAAAATGAAGTTTTCGAGGTAAAAAATCCTGCCGAGGCATTTCTGCCCCGAACCAACGTAAGTTCGTCCTATGTTTTTTGCCGTGGTGTCGATTTCTTCGCTTATCCCAACAACTACAACCACTACGTATCCTATTACCGCGATACCATACAGCATGGAGGCATTTCGATGGAGGAAATCCTGATTCCATTCATTTATATGAAAGCAAAATAAGTTTAATTTGAAAATTTGAAAATTTGAAAATTGAGTCCACTCCGAGAACCCTAAAATAAAGAAAACCACTAAGGCACTAAGAACACAAAGGTTCACAAAGCATTGTTTTTCAATATTATAATCTTAGTGCAACTCAGAGACTTAGTGCCTTTGTGGCAGTAAAGACTTTTCGGAGTGGACTTATAAATTGAGAAATGAGAGGCGGGGTGTGAGAATCGACTGACATGAAGATTCAGGATTACGCGATAACGAATAAACTTTCATTGTTGCGAGATCAAATTGCACTCTGCACCTCTTTTTCAAACTAACTTTATTCATTTCAAATGTTGCTAAGAGGTTCCTGAAAAAATAATCAAACCGGATACGTATGGCCGAAATTTACACATGTGAAACACCGGAAGAACTACAACCCATTGCCGCGAAGTTGATAGAATTTCATGACGGGAAACGAATATTTGCATTTCATGGCGAAATGGGTGCAGGCAAAACCACCTTCATAAAAGCCATATGCACCTGCCTGGATGTTACGGATACCGTTAGCAGCCCCACATTTGCAATCGTTAACGAATACCTCACTTCCGGTGCCGGAAGCGTATTTCATTTTGATTTGTACCGCATTAAATCATGGACCGAAATGCTGGAAATCGGTTACGAAGAATACTTTTACAGCGGCAATTATTGCCTGATGGAATGGCCCGAAAAAATCGTAAATTTGTTACCCGAAGAAACTGTTCATGTTAAAATAGTGGTTTCGGATGATGGCAAAACACGCACCATCACTTTCTGATTCCTGAAACGATTGAACTATGATGCAAAATAACTACTCCGGAATCTTTCATTCAGGGCAATTAATGCCTCAGGAAGAGCGACTTGAAGTAAAACGAGGTCAAAAAAACCTTGTCATTGGTGTTCCCAAAGAATGCGCTTTTACTGAGAACCGTATTCCGCTTGATCCGGATGCTGTTGCTTTACTGGTGCACAACGGGCATCAGGTACTAATTGAAGCCGATGCCGGGAAAGCAGCTCATTTTGCCGATACTGAGTATGCCGAAATGGGGGCCGAAATTATTTATGATACAGCCAAAATTTTTACTGCGGATATCATCCTGAAAATCGCTCCACCGAATCAGGACGAGATAGAAATGATGGGGCATAAACAAACGCTTATTTCTTCCATTCATACTTCGGCTATTAACGAGGAATATTTCAGGCGGTTGTTAGTAAAACGCATAACTGCTCTTGCATTTGAATATGTTCAGGACAAAGTTGGAACTTTCCCGGTAATACGCGCCATGAGCGAGATAGCCGGCAACACTTCGATGCTGGTTGCGGCTGAGTATATGAGCAACCCGGAATATGGCCGTGGGAAAATGCTGGGCGGTTTCTCGGGAATCTCCCCAACTGAAGTAGTTATTCTTGGCGCCGGAACAGTGGGCGAATATGCAACCCGTGCAGCACTCGGAATGGGCGCTTTTGTAAAAATATTCGATAATTCGGTTTATAAATTGCGCAGGCTTCAGAATAACCTCAATACCCGTGTTTATACTTCCATGATTCAGCCAAGAGTATTGATGAATGCGCTGCGTTCGGCGGATGTAGTAATAGGTGCCATTCACACTGCATACGGTCGGACACCGGTGGTTGTAACCGAAGAAATGGTTCAGCAGATGAAAGAGGGTGCTGTAATTATTGATGTGAGCATCGATCAGGGCGGTTGTTTTGAAACCTCCGAAGTCACCGACCACCGCAACCCTGTGTTTAAAAAATACGGGGTAACACATTACTGTGTCCCCAACATTGCTTCAAAAGTTCCCCATACGGCTTCGTATGCGTTGAGCAATTTCCTGTCGCCTATACTTTTAAAGTTTGGCGATGAAGGCGGTGTCGAAAAAGTTTTACATTCCGATTACGGCATTCGCCAGGGTGTCTACCTGTACAATGGAATTTCGACAAATAAATTTCTCAGCGATTCGTTCCGTCTTCCTTTCCAGGACATTAACCTGCTGATGGCTGCTTTCAGGTAAATGAAAAATAACTCTTTCTTTTTTATTCCAACCTTTCCGGCATCTAACTGTCATTAAATTAATATTTTGTTTAATGATTATCACTGCTGCAGAAAGAAATATACACCAGTTAAGATCTGAACGAATCAATACATCCTATCTGGCCATTTTTACTTACTGAAATTTTTCGCTTTAAATTGTTATGCCCTTTACTCCCAACTCATTTTCAAATAGCATTGCACGAATGAAATTATATATATTTTTACTTCTCTCCGCTTTCATTTTCCTGATTTCAGAACCAGCATATTCAAACACTTCCGGCGAAAATGATGCAGGTAAAGTAACTTTAAGCGGCTATGTGCGCGATTGGTCGAACGGCGAGTTGCTGATCGGCGTTACTGTGTATTGCACCGAACTGAAAACCGGAGCCGTGACCAACACGTATGGTTTCTATTCCCTGAGTCTCAGTCCGGGTAAATATACCTTGCGTTATTCGTATATTGGCTTTACTACCCAGGAAAAAGAGATTGAACTGAACAAGAACCAAACCCTGAATATTGACCTTTCACCTTTGGAGTCAGTGCTTGGTGAAGTGGTGATAGTTGGCAAACGGACTGACGAAAACGTGCGTGCCCCCGAAATGAGCATGGTGAAGATGGATAGTAAAACCATCCGCAAAGTGCCTGCTTTACTGGGTGAAATTGATATTGTAAAAGTCCTTTTTCTCCTACCGGGAGTACAATCAACCAGCGAAGGATCAACCGGATTCAGTGTGCGGGGTGGCAGTTCGGATCAGAACCTGATCATTCTTGATGAAGCCACTATATTCAACGCATCCCATCTGCTGGGCTTCTTTTCGGTATTTAATAACGATGCAGTCAAGGATGTGACCTTATATAAAGGCGACATTCCTGCCGCTTATGGCGGAAGATTATCATCCCTGCTCGAAGTAAGGATGAAAGATGGAAACACCAAGAAATTCGGGGCTACCGGAAGTATCGGCACTGTATCGAGTAAACTTACGCTCGAAGGGCCGATTGTGAAGGACCGTACTTCCTATTTGGTTTCAGGACGGCGCACCTATGCCGATTTGTTCCTTCCCCTGGCAAAAGATCAGAATGTTCGTGACAGTAAATTGTTTTTTTATGATTTCAATCTTAAACTTTCACATGTGATCAACGAAAATAACCGGCTTTACTTATCAGGTTATGCAGGAAAAGATACCTTTAAAAATGAGTTCGCTTCCTTAATTTATGGTAACCAAACAGCTTCACTCCGGTGGAATCATCTTTTCACGAAAAAACTTTTCTTCAACTTCAGCCTGATTTTCTCGAACTATAATTACGGGCTTGGAACACCTGAAGGTGCATCAACATCTTTCGAATGGAAATCGAATATGCGGGAGTATTCTACACGTTTCGATTTCACTCACTACCTTTCCAACAAACACACGCTTCGCTATGGCGCTACAGCTATGTATCATGTTTTCTTTCCGGGCTCAGCCTCAGGACAAGGATCGGAAAGTGCTATAACAGAGTTTATTTTGCCGGCTGAATATGCGTTGGATTACAGCCTTTATACAGCCGATGAATATAAGATTACTGAAAAACTTACACTTAAATATGGCCTTAGATTAGGGATATTTCAGAACGTGGGCCCGGGTACATATTATAATTTCGATTCTAATTATAAACCTGTTGACAGCACTGTTTACAAGAAAGGCGATATTTTTAATACGTATGCTAACCTGGAGCCGCGACTTGCTTTTACATATCTGCTTAATTCCATTTCATCAATCAAAGGCAGCTACTCGCACACAGCACAGTATATTACACTGGCGCAGAATTCAACGGCTGGCACGCCACTCGACATCTGGTTCCCGGCTACTCCGAATGTTAAGCCTCAGTTATGCGACCAGGTTGCTTTGGGGTATTTCCGGAATTTTAGTAAAAATACGTACGAAGCCTCAGGAGAGATTTATTACAAGGACCTCCGCAATGTTATCGATTTTCGGGATCATGCACAGTTATTGTTAAATCAGTACATTGAAGGTGAGTTGCGCATTGGTACAGGATATTCGTATGGTATCGAAACCATGATTCGGAAAAATGAAGGCAAACTTACAGGCTGGATCAGTTATACTTATTCAAGGGCATTCAGGGAAATACCTGAAATAAATAGCGGCAAAAAATACCGCGCCCCGTACGACAAACCAAATACGGTGAGTGTTGTAGCTAATTACGATTTTACAAAACGCATTAATGCTTCTTTTACATGGGTTTATGCGACCGGTCTGCCTGTCACCTTTCCGACCGGAAGAGCAGTGGTAGGCAATGTAATATTACCTATCTACTCCGACCGTAATGCTTACAGGATGCCAGATTATCATCGCCTGGATTTTTCAATTACGTTAAAAGGGAAAGATAAGCCGGACAAAAGATGGCATGGCGAATGGAATCTTTCCATTTACAATGTTTATAACAGGCATAATGCGTGGGCGATCAATTTTACTCCGGATGCGAATGACCCAAATGTTACTTACGCCGAGAAAACATACTTGTTTGCAATCATTCCGGCGCTTACCTATAATTTTAAATTCTGATAAAATCAATAGAGACGCAAGCATTGCGTCTCTACGCAAAAACATACAAAATATGAAATTCAATAAAATCTATATTGCACTTTCCTTTCTATCGGTATTTCTCGTTTCGTGTACCGAAAAAATTGATATCAAACTGGATGACAGTTATACCCGCCTGGTTGTGGATGGCGCCATTACAACCGACACCACGGCACACACTGTCAGGCTTTCAACAACATCGAGTTACTATTATAACCTGCCGTCACCTGCAGTTTCTGGAGCCATGGTAAGTATTACAGATGGGCAGGTTACTTTCAATCTGCATGAAGATTCGGCCGGAGTTTATCGTACAGAATCTTCGGCTTATGGCGTTAATGGTCACAAATACACTCTAAACATTAAACTCGCCAGTCCCGTTGGCGGTTACATTGATTATTCAGCAAGTTCCACGCTTAATCCTGTAACAACCTTGGATTCAATAAACCTGCAATTTCATAAGGATTGGTCTGAACATGGCATCTGGGAAATCAAAAGTTATGTGCTTGAGCCACCAACCGTTGATTTTTACCGGTTTTTAATTTCAGTTAATGATAAAATGCTGACTGATTCATTGAACGAATGGACAATAACTGATGATAAGTTTTTTAATGGAAACTATACCAGTGGTTTACCTGTTGGATACATCAATCAGGGCAATCCTGATCAGGCGCTGACAGAAGGTGATACAGTGGAGGTCGAGACCAATAGCATTGGAAAAGAATATTTTGATTTTATAACAACTGCCCAGTTAGAGTTATTTGGTTCGAATCCTCTGTTCAGCGGCCCACCTGCAAACATTACCGGAAATATTACTAATGGCGGATTTGGGTTCTTTTCAGCCTATTCGGTTACCCGATCAAAAGTAATTGTACCGGCTTTCAAGAAATAGAGATGGGGAATTACGATTGCGGAATGCAGATTTCGGATTGCGGATTTACGATTGCGGATTTACGATTAACGAATAACGATTTGCGATTAACGAATTAACGGATTAACGAATAACGGATTAACGAATAACGAATAACTAGCCTGGTTCCCTGTCCATCAATTCAAAAAAAAGCAATGCACGATATTGAACCCTATTACAACTGGCATGGCCTTTACCTGGCATCGGAAGATGAACGTTCGCCCTTTTATGGCCGCGAATACAGTGAATTCGAATTCACAGGAAAGGTTTACAATTACCTGCTTCATCCTCAGTGGGATTACATTGGTTCTGAAACGCTGTACCTGAAAATCCTGTTTTCTGATTATGAAAAAGGCTACAGCATTATAGAGTTGATAGGCGAATGGAACGACTGCCTGTATAACGACATCATGTTTCTGTACCGCAACGTAATTGAGACCTTGCTCGAAAATGGAATTAATAAATACATACTGATTGGCGAAAATGTGCTCAATTTTCATCATTCCGACGATGATTATTACCAGGAATGGTTTGATGAACTGGAGGATGGCTGGATTGTTTGCCTCAATTTCCGTGGCCACGTGATACAGGAATTCGAAGCTGGTCATCTTGATTATTATATGGCCATGGGCGGGCAATTCGATAACCTACCCTGGCGTACCTTTTCGCCGCAGAAGTTGTTTTTTATCGTCGAACAACTGATTACGAAAAGGTTAAGTTTTTAACCCCAAAACTCTGACAGGATTTTAAACCCTGTCAGAGTTCGGGTTAAAAACCCTGTCAGAGTTAAAATTCTCCTTATCTTTACCTGTCATTTTAAGGAGATGTCTTTTCGAACAAAAATCCGGTCTATTTGCAATCTTATAATCCTGCTGCTTATTTTGGCAGGAACGGTAGGGTTTTCGCAGGGCGAAGCCAATAACTGGTTTATCGTTGGCAATGCAGCTATGACTTTTAATTTTGGCGCACCACAAAACATACCATGTCCAAATCCATTAGGTGCGTATGGCACTGCAGTTGCTTCGGACTCAGCCGGAAATCTATTGTTTTATACAAACGGCGAAAAGGTTTATACTAAAACCCATCAATTGATGCAAAACGGGGATGGACTTTTGGGAAAGTCTTTTTATCAGCCCGTTATCGCTTTCAGGAAACCAGGTTCCGATCGATACTATTATATTTTTACGATAGGCAATTTTAGTTTTCCGCCCAATGATGGATTGCGCTATTCGCTGGTTGATATGGAAGCTAACGGCGGTGAAGGAAAAGTAATTTCAAAAAATCTTACTCTCACAGGCGGAATTGATGCCATGGATGTATTGACGGCAACTTTGCATAAAAATAACCGGGATATCTGGGTTATTACGCGAAAACAACAGCCTGATAAATACATATATGCCGCCTACCTGGTTACACCATCCGGAATATCTGATCCTGTCTATACCATCAACCTGAAAGTACAAAACTCAATGGAATTCACAATTGGTGGCATTCGGGTTTCTCCAAATGGAAAGAAATTTTTTGATTGGCAGATGAATGACCCCTTTCTGGGCGATTTTGATAACTCAACAGGTTTGTTGTCTAAAATTTGTAATCCAAGGGTAACTGGAAACAATTCATTTATTGCAACAGGAGGCGAATTTTCAAATGACTCAAAATATTTTTACCTATGCGGCCCCTTGGCGAGTACGGCCTACGTTGTATACCAATACGATGCAAATGCAACTGATTCACTGGCTTTAATAAATTCAGAGATTACAGTCGGTTCAGCTCACCAAATCCCTGGTTCTAACCAAGGACAGTTTTTATGGATGCAGGCGGCACCGGATGGCAAGATTTATGGTATCAGGCAAGGAATGAATATCCTTTTTGCAATTAATTATCCGGATAATGCCGGTACAAACTGCGATTTCCAAATCAATGGCTTTAACCTTGCAGGGAATGCAGGGCATTCTTTGCCTCAATTTGTTACCAGTTATTTACAGCATATCTATTATTCGGGAAACTGCGCCGGAACACCAATTTCATTCACGGCAAGTTTCCTGCCTGTACCCGATAGTATCATTTGGAATTTCGGGGACGGAAGTACATCACTTCTGCTCAACCCTACACATACTTATACGGATGGAGGAAACTATACAGTGACTGCATCGGTAGTTTATCCGGGAGGAAGATTAGGAGAAGCTCATCGGGATGTATTTATTTCCGACCTTCCGCATCCTAACCTGGGAAACGATATTACCATTTGTAAAGGAACAAATGTTAAACTTAGTCCTGGCAGTTTTGCATCCTATTTATGGGGTAACAGTAGTATTGATTCGATACTTAATGTGGCAGATACGGGACTGTACTTTGTAAAGGTGACAAATGAATTCGGCTGCATAAACAGTGATACGGTGAGTGTTTCCTGGTATCAGCAACCAACAATCGACGAAACCAATCTTAACCTTGCTCCAACCACCTGCGGGGGAACAAGCGGGGCTATTACGGGACTGCAAATTAACGGGCAACCTCCTTATACCTATCAATGGGCGGCTTCGGGCACACCATTGAGCGATGCGTTGAATATTTACCACCTTGGTGCAGGGCTGTATGAACTGAGTGTGACAGACGGGAACGGATGCAGCAGTACATTAGCATCCTACGTTATCAGCGATGCCGGAAAAATATTAATCGATACGGTTTCCGGAACACCTGCTTATTGCGATAACAGCGACGGAACGCTTACCATCACAGCTATTTCGGGACTTGGAAGTATGTTAAATTATTTTATCAAAACGGGTAACGATACTCTTTCGCAATGGAGCAACGGAAAGTTTACCGGGTTGAATAAAGGCACATATTATGTTTGGGTGAGCGATTCGGGTAATTGTGTTTCGGCTTTACTCACACCTGTGATTATTGAAGCTATAGGCGCACCTGCCTTTGCTTCGGTATCGGTCACTCCTGAATACTGCGGTAAACATGATGGAACCCTTACCATTGCAATGGTTCCAGGTTTTGTTCCTCAATTGCACAATTTTGTGGTTACGGGCATTGATACGCTTTCACAATGGGGCAACCCCGTATTTAAGGCTCTGGCAGGTGGCAGCTACCATGTTTGGGTAAGCGATTCCGGCGGATGTGTTTCGGTTTATCCGTTACCAGTATTTATTGATAAACTTACTAAACCCGTTATAGTTTCGGTTACCAGCGCGCCCGAAAACAGCACAGCATCCGACGGTACAATTACTGTTGTTGCCAGCGGTAACGGGATAACCTATTCTCTTAACGGAGGGATTCCTTTGAATAACGGATATTTTACAGGGCTCGCCTCAGGCTCTTACACAGTTAAAGTAAGCAACGCGGCTGGTTGCGATACAATATTTACTGTAACAGTCAACTGTATTATCGGTATACGATTAACAGCCATAGCGGGCGATGGTTCCACCTGCCTTGGGAATGTTGCCGTGATGCCGTTACTTGCAAATGGTTTTATAAACGTTAGTTCATTCAACTTGCAATTAAAGTACAATAATGCGCTGGTAACCTGCCAGAACTATCTGAATGTAAATCCTGCACTTGCCGATAGTCTGCATGTTGACTTATTTCCATCAACGGGAGAATTGAAACTCAGGTGGAACGGCTTAAAGCCAGTGAACCTTCAGGATGGTTCTACACTGGCAGAATTGAGTTTTGCGTCGCTGAACTCCGGGCAGGATTCACTGAAATGGGATATCGCACCAGGGTTATGTACCTTTAAAGATAGTCTTGGGAATAGCATAAACCGCGAGTTAATACAAGGCCAGGTGCGGGTGTACAGCGTTCCGGAAGCGGAAGTACCCAAACCTTCACCGGCATGCGAGGGCGGAGATGTTTTGCTTATGGTAAACTACACGGCAGGGACAGGTAATGGAACAATAAGCTATCATTGGGCAGGTCCTGGCGGATTTACAAGTAACAATCCAGTATTTATCATCACGAATGTAAGCCAGGCATCAACAGGACAATACATGGTGAGTTTAAGCGATTCCAATCATTGCCAGAGTTATTATTATGCTGACGTTAGTGTTATTCCGCCACCCGTTTCAGGTTTCGCTTCCGATACTATTTACTTTGATGAATACATTCAGTTAGAGGCTGAACAAGGATATAACAAATACAGATGGAATACAGGAGACAGCTCTTATTCTGTGTTAGTAAGTGCTGAGGGATGGTACAAAGTTACCATCGAAACCGCCGGTGGTTGCTTAAGTTCAGATTCTGTAATGATGCTGTCTGCTTTTGCGCCATTAACCATGCCTAACGCATTTAAACCGGATGGCAAGAGTGTTAATGCCAAATTCCGGCCTGTTACCAATCCCGAAAAAATCAGTTCGTTCAGTATGTATATTTTTGACCGTTGGGGAAAACAGGTGTATTATACCAATAATGTTAAACAGGGTTGGGATGGTAATATTGACGGAAGTCCGGCGCAGATAGGTGGGTATGTATATGTTTTGAAATATGGGAATTCCGCAGGTGCGTTGAGAGAGATAAAGGGTATGGTGGTGTTGGTGAGATAATTTCGGTTTTTAACCCCGACAGGGTTTTTAACTCTGACAGGGTTCAAAACCCTGTCAGAGTTAAAAAAATATACGAATATGACTATTCTCGAACCAGGCAATTATTATCATATTTATAACCGTGGTGTTAACCGTTGTAATCTATTCTACACAAACGACAACTACAGGTATTTTCTCCGTTTGTACGAAAAATATATTGATCCTGTTGCTGAAACCTATGCATGGGTTTTATTGAAAAACCACTTCCATCTGCTTGTCAGGATCAAGGAAGAATCAGAGATTTCCCTTAGCAGGCTGCCGGTGCCGGTAAAAGCTCAATCAATGGATGTGCCTCCGGCACTTAAGAAAACACATTTGTATTTCTCCGATCTTTTTAATGCCTATTCGCAAGCGATTAATAAGCAGGAAAACCGGACAGGGTCACTTTTCCAACGGCCTTTCAGAAGAATAAAGGTTGAAGATACAGAGTATTTCAAACGTCTCATTGTATATATTCATACCAATCCTGCACATCATAAATTCACCGATGACTTTAGGGATTATCCGTGGTCATCATATGGTTCCATTCTTTCGCTACAACCAACGCGTTTGCAACGCGAAAAGGTGATAGGCTGGTTTAATGGCGAGGGGGAATTTATAGTTAACCATACCGAAGTGTTAAAACTGAATATATTAGACGAATTGGAATAACCTCGTTTTAACCTCTAACCCTGACAGGTTTCAAACCCTGTCAGGGTTAGAGGGGTAAAAACAAACCGGAACAAACTATGAAACAATCAGTTATCCTAACTATCCAAGGTCACGTCCAGGGAGTTGGATTCAGGTATTTTGTGAAACAGAAAGCGGATGAATTGGGGATTCATGGTTTCGTTAAAAACCAGTTGAATGGAGCCGTGTATATTGAAGCCGAAGGTGAAGCTGAATCATTACAGATGTTTATACACGTTTGCCAACAAGGACCATCGCACGCATGGGTCGAAAAAACCGATATACAATATTGCCCCTTTCAGAATTTCTCGAGATTTGAGAAAAGATGAATTTTAGCTTTCTGAACACCGAACATCAAAAATCTAATTATCATATTAACAGTTCATTGACTCAGCAAATTCAGCATCTTTCCAGATTCTGCTTATCCTGAAATCCTGAAACTTGAAAACTCTGAAACTTTTCTCCGGTTATTCATCCCTTTTCACCAGATCCGGTGCAAAAGCAGGCAAACAAATGGCTACATATTCGGCCCCTCCAGCAAAAGGACTGCTGTATTGCACCCATTCACCTTTGCCCGTAAGTATCGCTTCCCCGGCTGTGACAAGATATTCCATATCGCCTGAAGTAACTTTTAGTGTCCCTTTCAGTACAAGTGTATATTCATTAAATTCAGGGCATTGTCCCGGTTCGACCCAGCCTTCCGGACTTGTCATCCGTGCAATGCTAACCTCCGAAGTACTGGAGTTTACACGCCCGAAAAACTCTTCAATCTTTTTCTCTTTGTTTCCCGCCGCTTTTATTATTGCAGGTATTTTGATGTGCTGTATCATATTGTTTTAGTTTATATAAGTAGAAATAATTGATCGCAGATGTCGATATTTTATTCTAATAATGCCAGGAAATTGTCAATTATCCATTGTCAATTATCCATTGTCAATTATCCATTGTCAATTATCCATTGTCAATTGTCAATTGCCCATTACTTTCATCGCCCTTAACACTTCTCTTTTCCCTGCAGGTCCCGGTAGTTTTTCGATAGTAAAACCAGCGGCTTTCAGTGCACGCTTCACTGTACCTTTACAACTGTAGGTTACCAGGATACCGTCAGGTTTAAGGCATTTGAACAACTGTTCGAAAATGGATTCAGTCCACATTTCAGGTTGTACATCCGGCCCGAAAGCATCGAAATAGATGAGGTGAAACCGGGCATCCTGCAAGGTAATTTCCTCCAAACGGGCTTGTATCTTACTGATAATAAAATAGTCGCTGAGAAATGTCGGATAAACCCAACCAGCTTCATGCAGTTTCCTAAAATACCCTGCAGCCTCAGTGCCACCAATAACTTCGGGGTAATTCAGGTTTTCTGTCAGCTCTGAATCCACGGGATAGGGTTCAATGGCGACATAATTAATTTTTCGGCGCTGCTTTTTTGCTTCCAAAGTTGTAAGCAAGGCATTCAGGCCGGTTCCGAAGCCCACTTCAAGAAGGTTAATTTCTTTGAGACATTGAGGTAAATGAAGCAATCCATTCTGAATAAAAACCAATTCAGATTCCTGTAAGGCCCCGTTTGTCGAATGATAATGTTCGTTTAAACCGGGCACGAATAAGGTTTGCGACCCATCGGCAGTGGTTGTGAGTACTAATTTTTTCAATTCGGTTATTTGTTAAAAACAAGATGCAAAGCAACGGCTGTATCGGGTATAGGATAACTTTCCAACGTGGCCGCATCCGGGAAAGAATAAACGGTAAGTATTTTTCCCGAACACGCAAATATACGCTGAGTTGCTGCATCGCATGCTATATCGTCACATACTTTTGAGGCGAAAAACGTAAGACTATTACTGCTCAGGCAGTAGCAATACAGTCCGCTGCTGGTTGTAAGCACGTAATTATCACTATCCATCACAACTGATTTAAAGATGACTCCTCCAAAAAAAGGATGCATTGCGCTGAGGATATTATCATAGCCATTGTACAGCGAGATCTGTCCTTGTCCGTTACTGTTGCTGAAAACCAATATTTTATCATTTTTCACAAATGACAAACTTGCTATTTCGCCTTCAAAAAATTTATTGTTGATCATTAATCCGCCAGGATTGTGAAATGTAACAAGGAACCGATTGTTGCTGAAAGCATCTTTGAATGAGCTGATTACAAAATTTTGAGTTGTTACCGACTGGTAGGGAATTGCATTGGAATATTTCCCCGATTTATAAATTTCATTGCCACTCTTATTATATCCCCGGATAGTGCCTTCGGTTACGGAAGAATAAAGATTGGGATAGGTAAACTGAATCCCTTCGAACCAACGCATCGACTGGTGAATACCTGGTTTTACAGTCCAATCCACATTCCCATCGGTTAGATTTACAGCAGTGATTCCCGTTTGGGATATGCCGCATAAATAAAATTGCGAACCTGCTGAATTAACTGCTGATCCACAGTAATCGCCTGAATGTGTGTAAACCTGTTGCCACACTTTATCTTCTTTCTGTTTGTAAACCAGCCATTTACCTGGCTCAGGATGAGTTACGACAATAGGGTAGAGCAGGCGCTGCTCCAGCTCGTGAATCTGTAGTTCAACAAAATGATTGGTCACATTTTCGCCGTCCAGAGCCTGGAACCGAAGCTGGTAAACACCCCCGGGCAACAATGGATCATCAATAATATAATCGCCTTTGAAGGTAAACGGGTTTGTATCCGGAGTAAGACTATGGGTTGACAACAAAGGTTTATTATTTTCGTCAACCAGCGAAATTCCGACAGCCGAGAGTTTACTTTCATCTCTCATAACGGCTTGAAACCTGATCGTATCTCCGTTTTCGTATATTGAAGAGGGTGTAGGCTGATTTACAATGATTTCGGGACATATCGTATCCTTTTTTGTGTCGCAGCCCTGCAAAATCCCAACACTGATTGTGAGGAATAACAGGCTGTAACAGGTATAAATTTTATCCACGTCATAAAATTACTCGAATTACCCGGATTGAATATAAAAAGTTTGTAATTTTATTGCAACAAGTTAAGTCAGAACGTCAGATTTGTATATGTATCTGGTAATAAAAAAGAGTTTTTGCTCTAAAAGAGTTGTTTTAACATTCAATGCAAATTATTTAAATGTCCGTATAAACCACACTAAATCTGTATTTTATGCTTGATAAAATTGATTCCGAAAATGTATTGTTCCTGGATATTGAAACTGTGCCGGCGTTTCCTGAGTATAGTCAAATGAGTGATCGCATGCAAAAACTCTGGGATAAAAAATCCGAACGCTTTTCATCATACAATAATGCTCCAACCGAGCTTACCTCGTCGGAGCAACTGTATGCCCGTGCAGGTATTTATGCTGAGTTTGGTAAGATCATCTGCATCTCTGTTGGTGCATTTTTCAAAGGTGAATTCCGGATAAAATCCTTTTCGGGGCATGATGAAAAAACGCTGCTGGCCGAATTTGCTGAATTACTGAATAAACGCTACAACCGGCCGGAACACCTGCTATGCGCTCATAACGGCAAAGAATTCGACTTCCCGTATATTGCCCGCCGTATGTTGGTGGTAGGAATTTCGTTGCCGAAAATTCTTGATCTGGCAGGCAAAAAACCTTGGGAAGTTAATCACCTGGACACTATGGAGTTGTGGAAATTTGGAGATTATAAAAATTACACTTCACTCGATTTATTAGCTGCCATTTTTAACATTACAACCCCAAAGGACGATATTGACGGCAGCCAGGTAGCAGAAGTGTATTATAAAGACAATGACCTCGCCCGTATTGTAAGCTACTGCACCAAAGATGTTTTGACCGTTGCCCAGGTATTTCGCAGCTATCGGGGCGAACCGCTTATTGAGGAGAGTTCTGTTGTGGTGGTTTAATTTAAGTTGCTGGTTACTAGTCACTGGTCACTGGTCGCAGGTCACTGGTTGCTGGTTGCGGGTCACTGGTTGCGGGTCACTGGTCAATGGTCACTGGTCGCTGGCATCTGATTCCTGGTTCCAAGTTCCAGGTTCCAATTTCCAGGTTCCAATTTCAAGGTTCCAATTTCAAGGTTCCAGATTCAAATTTCCAGATCCCATTTTCTATTTTCTATTTTCTATTTCCATGTTCCCAGTTCCCAGAATCCAGAATCCAGAATCCAATTTCCAGTTTCCAGTCTCCAGTTTCCAGTTTCCAGCTTCCAGTTCCCAGAATCCAGTTTCCTACCCTACCCCATTTTAACAACTTTTAATTTTAGCACTTACAATATTTCCATACTTTTGCGCAAAAATCTGAGATATTATGAAAAAATACGTTTTACTATCCGTTATCGTGATACTGGTAGCATCTTTTTCTTCACAAGCATATGCACAGAAGAAGGAAAAGAAAAAGAAGTCGAAAAAAGGTGAAGTTGTTGTTGCGGCTCCGTTATTTACAAACAATAACGATACGATAAGTTATATCATTGGTGCCGACATTGCCCGGAGTTTTGTTAAAAACGACCTGAGTCTAAATAAAGATTTGGTTTTTAAAGGATTTTCGGATGCACAGGCAAAAACCGATACACTTTTTACACAGGAACAGATTAGCGCAATCATGTCGGCCTGGCAGCAAGATATGGGTGCTAAAAAAGCAGCAAAGACGGGTCAGGAATGTGGCAATAACAAAAAAATAGGAGATGAATTCCTGGCTGCCAACAAACTCAAACCAGGCGTTATTGAGCTGCCTAGCGGATTGCAATACAAGGTGTTAAAAGAAGGTGCAGGAGAATCTCCTGACGACAATGACATGGTTTCAGTGCATTATACGGGCACATTGATTGATGGAACAAAGTTCGATTCGTCGCGCGATAGAGGTGAGCCCATTGAATTTGCTGTAAACGGCGTTATTCCCGGATGGACAGAAGCCCTGAAACTCATGAAACCAGGAGCTCAGTATATGCTGTATATTCCTTCCAAACTCGCTTATGGCGATACGGGAACGGGTCCGATTCCTGCAGGTTCGACACTGATATTTGATGTTGAATTACTTGAGTTCGAAAAGAAATAAAGATTAATTGAACTTTGTCTGAATGAGCAGGCAAACAGACACGAGCAACATGAAATCCCGGAGCTATCAGTAATAGTTCCGGGATATTTTTTTACACCGCTATTTATCTTTTACTTCCCCAAACCTGCACAATCACAATACCTGCCAGCATAAGCAAACACCCGGCAAGATTCCGCATCGTCAGCACTTCATGAAGCAAGAGCCAGCCTCCAACCACCGCAAATACGGTCTCAAAACTTAAAATAATGGATGCATAGGCCGGGTGAACGTATTGTTGAGCCACCACCTGCAAAGTATAAGCAATTCCCACTGACAAAAGACCTCCGTAATACAAAGGCCATGCAGCCTGGTAGATGGTTTCGGGTGTGATTGTTTCAAAAACAGAAGCTGTCGCCAGGCTCAGAATGCCACATACTGCAAACTGAAATGCCGAAAGCGGAAGGGCGGAATGTGTATCTACCAGTTTGTTAATAATTTGCACATGCATTGCCCAGAAAAAAGCACTGAGTAAAATCAGCAAATCGCCTTTTTGCAGTTCGAACGGACCATTTATAGTTAGGAAATACAGGCCTGCAAGAGCAATGCAGGCTCCCATCCATAATAAACGGGTTATCCGCTGACCAATAAAAATGCCGATAAGCGGAACCAGGATTACATAAAACCCGGTGATAAAACCGGCTTTTCCGGCCGTTGTATAGACCATGCCAGCCTGCTGCAGTGAGGCTCCGATAAAAAGAACCAAACCCGCCAAAAGACCGCCTTTCAGAATATTTTTCTTTTTTTCAGATGAATTTTTCTGTTTGTATTTCATCCAGAAAATAAGCGGCAGCAAGGATGCACTCCCCAGTAAAAACCTGATTCCATTGAAGGTAAAAGGCCCGATAAATTCCATCCCTGCTCGTTGCGCCACAAAAGCAAAACCCCAGATAGCCGCAGTAAGCCACAGCATAAGTATTGCTCCCCGATTGTAAACTCCTTTCTGCATAACAGGAATAATGGTTCGCAAATTTACACGAAGCATCTGCAAACTCAAATATTTTCTCAGAAACCTTCAACAAATCATGAATAACAACTGAATGACCCTGAATGACAACCGAATGACAACTGAATGACCACCGAATGACCATTGAATGACAACCGAATGACAACCGAATGACCATGAATGACAACCGAATAACTATAAATGACGATCGAATAACCATGAATCACAATTAAATCAACTCAAATCTCATATCTTTGACCCTTAAAAACCTACTCATCATGCAACTTTTATTATTTAGCAATTCGACCAATCAGGGTGAAGATTATTTAGGCTGGCCCCGCGAAATTCTATCTACATTTATTAAAAAGAACAATATTAAATCATGCTTGTTTGTGCCTTATGCAGGTGTCACCTCTTCGTGGGACGATTACACAAGCCGTGTACGCGAGGTTTTTTCGCTATGGGGCTGCAGTATCGATTCGGTACATACAGCAATTGATCCGGTTATGGCAGTAAATATGGCCGAGTGCATTGTTGTGGGAGGCGGAAATACATTTCGCCTGGTTCAAATGATGCACGAAACAGGTGTTATGGTGGCTATCAGGACAAAAACGCTTGCCGGAACGCCTTTTATCGGATGGAGTGCAGGCTCAAACATTGCTTGTCCAACCTTGCGAACTACCAATGATATGCCGATTATTCAACCGGCTTCATTTAACACACTGAACCTCATTCCCTTTCAGATCAATCCTCATTACCTGGATGCCAATCCCGAAGGACATGGCGGAGAAACACGCGAGCAACGGATCAATGAATTCCAGGAATTGAATATGGAAGTTATAGTGGTTGGTTTGCGCGAAGCCACTGCATTGCATGTGGATGGGAGCAAATTAAACCTGCTGGGAAACAGGCCGATGCGGCTATTTATTGCAAACAAAGAACCTATGGAATTAAATCCTGGTGAGGATATCAGTTTCCTGATGAACGGGTAGGCCTGATCCTGATATTACTTAATCTGGACAAGGTTGAGTGTTCTGCCAGACTTCCGCTGAAGCCCAAAAAAATAATGAAAAACACATAACATTGAATTTAGAATGAAAAAGTAAGGGGGCTTACAATATTTCTAAATTTTATGTTTTGCGTTCAATGTTTTTAATTCCTTACTGAATACTACTTCAGAAAGAGCATTGGATTGAGGTATCCGATGATCAGGAATCCGCTCTCAGTGATTAAATATATACCTGACACTGAGCTGGCTTTGCATAAAAAACCAATGTTTTTCATTGTCCCATTCATTACCTGTAAGGTTCACACCGGGCCTTAAATCTACCGAAAAAGCAAAAGGCATATCAGGAACAAGTTCCATCCCTATCACACCGTCAACTCCCATAAAAATACCTTCTGCGTTTTCATGTTCATTCCATGATCCTGCATGAACACCCGGCCCCCAGTACCAGGTCATATTATGATCGAGTGGAGCATGAAACTGGAAAGTGCCGGCAACAATATAATAGTTGGAGGATCCTCCAACCGTAAAATCCAGTGCGTTAAAACGTGAAACAAATGCTTTGTATGATATTCCTGAGGGTCGCCCGATAGCCAGTCCAAGCGAATGTTTATACTGTGCATTGGCCATTAAAAGGCAGATTCCTAATAATAAAGTAAGAAAGAGTTTTTTCATAAATACAACCTTTATCTATCGTTAACAAATATAACCAATCAAAATTGAAACGCAAATCAAGAATGCAAATTGTATAAAACGGGTCTATTTAGATCTAATATTGCTAGCGTTACTTCCTGCTTTTCTTTTTACCTTTGCATCATGCACGAAACTATTTTAATCCTCGATTTCGGTTCGCAATATACGCAGCTTATAGCCCGTAGGATACGCGAACTCAATGTTTACTGTGAAATACATCCTTTCAACCATATTCCTGAAATTGGCGCACATATTAAAGGTGTAATCCTTTCGGGCAGCCCTTTTTCGGTGCGTGACGAAAACTCGCCGGCACCCGATTTATCCGCATTCAGAGGAAAGTTTCCGATACTCGGAGTCTGTTATGGCGCTCAATACCTGGCACTTACTGATGGCGGCTCAGTCGTTCCTTCCGGGATAAGGGAATACGGCAGAGCCAATCTTTCGTTTATCGAACATTCGAATGAGTTGGTACGCGGCATGACTGATGGAGGCCAGGTGTGGATGAGCCACGGGGATACGATACTCGAAATTCCCGAAAACTTCCGGATTATAGCCAGCACGCCCGATGTAAAGGTGGCCGGATTTTGCATTCAGGGCGAACCTACTTATGGTATTCAATTCCACCCCGAAGTATATCATAGCGTAGATGGGACTGTTTTACTATATAATTTTGTTGTCGATATCTGCGCTTGCAGCCAGGACTGGACGCCTCTGGCTTTTGTGGAAACTTCCGTCGCTGAATTGAAAGCTCAGCTTGGCGGGGATAAGGTTGTACTTGGCCTTTCGGGAGGTGTTGACAGCACGGTTGCCTCGGTTTTGCTGCATAAAGCGATAGGCTCGAACTTGTACTGCATTTTTGTAGATAACGGGTTGTTGCGTAAAAACGAATTTCAATCGGTGCTCGATTCATACCAGCATATGGGTTTGAATGTAAAAGGGGTTGATGCCGGCCAACGTTTCCTTGATGCTTTGAAAGGAATTACTGAACCCGAAGCAAAACGCAAAGCAATAGGCCGCACGTTTATCGAGGTTTTTGACCAGGAAGCGCATCGCATCGAAAATGTACAATGGCTTGCGCAAGGCACTATATATCCGGATGTGATCGAATCGATTTCAGTTAAAGGCCCTTCAGCTACCATCAAAAGCCATCACAACGTGGGCGGATTACCCGATTTTATGAAACTGAAAGTGGTAGAACCATTGAAAAGCCTTTTCAAAGATGAAGTCCGTCGGGTGGGAAATACATTACGCATCGATCCCTCCATACTTGGACGGCATCCTTTCCCCGGGCCGGGACTTGGGATACGCATCCTGAGCGATGTTACTCCCGAAAAAGTAGCCATCCTCCAGGAAGCCGATGCAATATTTATCAACGGGCTGAAAAACAACGGCTTATACGACAAAGTCTGGCAGGCCGGAACTATGTTGCTCCCGGTACAATCTGTTGGCGTAATGGGCGATGAACGAACCTACGAAAATGTAGTTGCGTTGAGAGCTGTTACTTCAACTGATGGAATGACGGCAGACTGGGCGTATTTGCCTTATGAATTTCTTTCGGCTGTTTCGAGCGAAATAATCAATAAAGTGAAGGGAATCAACCGCGTGGTGTACGATATCAGCTCGAAACCACCAGCGACTATTGAGTGGGAGTAAGGGAGCCGGAATGGATAATGGAAAATGGATAATGGAAAATCGTAAATAGAAAATCGTTAATCGTAAATTAATCGTTAATCGTAAATCTGCAATCCGAAATCGCAAATCCGAAATCCGCAATCCGAAATCTCAAATCACACAAACCAAAAATCTTCAACTAAGACCTATACCATGCGCTCCTGTTTGATTCTTACCCTGCTGATCTTTACAGTTTTTGCACCTTTTCACTTGCAGGCGCAGGATGTTATCAGTAAACGATCATCAGTTATCGAGAATTATAAAGGAAAACCATACTACATCCATTTTGTTATCCAGGGCGAAACGCTTGCTACCGTTGCAAAAGCCTATAATGTGACTATTGAGGAACTGAAAAGCGAAAACCCCTCGGTTGAAAAAGGCATAAAACCCGATATGGTTATGCGTATCCCGCAAAAACCAGTTGTTGAAACAACAGAAACAGAAGTTGTTAAAACCCAGGTACCCAAAGAGCCGATTATTCCTGCCGAAACCGGGAAAGTACAGACTAAACCCGCTGAAATTCAAAAAGAACAGCCAAAAGCACCTGTAAGCCAAAAAGAACAAATAATAACTTCCGAAAAGCAGGATTTTATCATGTACGAAGTTAAAAAGCAGGAAACCTTGTATGGCATTTCGAAGCAATATAACCTCACTGTTGACGATATCCTCAAAGCGAACCCCGGTTTAACCAGCCTGCAGAAAGGGATGGAGATCAAAATCCCAACACATAAAATAGAAAACAAACCTGTAAAAACGGAAGTCCCCGATGCGAAAGCAACCAAAGCAGAAGCCGATCCCCAGGAAATTACAGTAAAAACGGGGGAAACTCTTTATAGTATTGCCAAAGCGCATAACACCACAGTTGACAATCTTATCGACCTGAATCCTTCGCTGAGTGGCGGGCTTAAAGCCGGCATGACTCTGAAATTGCATAAATCAGCACCCAGTAACGTTATAAATACAGTACAAAAAAACGCACCGGATACAGCTATAAAACTCATACCCGAGTCGCAACCTGTTTATAATGGGGAATGCTATAAAGCTGAAAATATCAGTAAAGAATACCAGGTTGCGCTGTTACTCCCGTTTTTGCTGGACGATGCTACAAATGCACTGGAGGCATCCGCTGATAAAAACCCTTCGGATTTCGAGAATTTCAATTACTTCCAGTTTTATGCCGGGTTTATGCTGGCAGCCGATTCGCTCGAAAAATATGGTCTGAATGCCCACATACATGTTTTAGATGCCGATAAACTGAATGATACACTCGTCATCCGCCAGGCTTTGCGCAAAACAGGAATGGACAAAATGGATCTTTTGGTTGGTCCCATGTATGCTAATTCATTCGCTATTGCAGCCCGTTTTGCCCAAAAACATAAGATCGCCATCATTAATCCGCTTTCCCGTCGCGAGAATATTGTGGAAGGCAATCCTTTCGTCATAAAAACACAGGCTTCAAGTTCAGGAGTTGCCGGCAAACTCTCAGCTTTTATTGTCGGTCATTATCCGGATGCCAATATTATTGCAGTGCGGAATGACAAGAAGGAACTCAAAGCTCTTGTTGATGATTTCTCGGCTTTAATTAAGAAAAACAGTTCTGATCATATATTCAAAGGCAGTTACCAGGAATCGGTATTTACGGCAGATCAGATGGTTGGCGTTACAAAAAGGCTTAAACCTGATCAAAAAAATATTATAATTTTCTTTTCGAACAGCAAAACCAACGTGCCAAATTTTGTTTCGCTGCTGAACGGAAAAGCAAAAACGAATGATATCATCCTCATCGGGATGGACGGATGGGAAGAACTCGACCTTGAAACTGAATTCCTGGTAAACCTAAATTTCCACCAGCTTACTACCAATTATATCGATTACGAAAGTGAAGCAGTTCAGATGTTTACTGCCAGGTTCCGCAGTAAATACGGTGCCCTGCCACAAGCAAACCAACATGCATTCCTGGGATACGACATAGGATGGTATTTCCTTACTTCGTTAATGTGGTATGGCGACGAGTCTCTGTTGTGCATGCCTGGCCATAAAGGAAAAGGTTTACAGTATAATTTTAATTTTTCGGATGTAAATTCCGGCGATGGCCTTCAAAACCAGGATATCAATATAGTGAAACTTCAGGATTACAAAATGGTTAAGGTGGAGTGATTTTCACCAGATAATACATTATAATACAGTTATTTATACCGCTGGCCTGATAAATTTTCCCATTCAATCTCAGATTCCAATTCCCAAATCCCAGCAAGTATCATAAGGCGAGCCTTGGTTCTTTGTTTTGTGGGATTGAAAAAGGTATTTATTCCCCATTCAATTTACCTATCACTTTTTACAGAATTTCCCATGCCAGTCCCGGCCTTTAGTGTTTAGCCTCACAATATATAAGCCTGCTGGAAAGTCTTTCACATTTATACTGATTGTATTGTCAGTGGATTGAGTAGAAAATATTTTATTCCCTCTTCCATCGTAAATTTCAACGAATCTAAGAATCCCCTTTGCATTGTTACAGTTTATCGACAGCATGGAGGTTGCCGGGTTCGGATAAAGGAACAAACCCTGTATTTCCGGCTCTTCTGTCCCCACAAGTGAAGAATCATATTTCATTAAGGTGGCTTTGCCGTCATTTTCGTCATCAGCAAAAGCAATATAAGGTTGGTTGTCATGTCCAAAAGCGAGGCTTGTGTAATCGGCTCCACCCGGAGTAAACCCGTCAGTTCCAACATAAACCCAATCGGAACCATTAAATTTCATAACCGCAGCCTTACCCTCCTCGCCATAATCCTCAAAAGCCACATAAGGCTGATGATCGGGACTGAAAGCAAGGCTGGTATATTCAATAAACCCCGACGAAGCCCCCGGTGAACCTACTTGAACCCAATTTGTACCATCGAATTTCATGACGGACAATTTGTAAGCATTGGTTTCATCGCTGTATGCCACAAAAGGTTGACCCGACTGGTCGAATGCGAGGCTTATACAAATTGCCTTACCACTGGTAAACCCGGCAGTGCCAACTAACTCCCAACTTGACCCATTGTACCGCATAACGCTTGCTTTCTGCAAATTACCATAATCCTGGTAAGCAACATAAAGCTGGTTGCTTGGGCTGATAGAAAAACTTAAATAATGCACCAGGCCTGAACTGAAACCGGCAGAGCCAACGGTAATCCAATTAGTCCCGTCAAATTTCATAACTGAAGCTTTTTGCCCGTACGAATTATCGCGAAATGCGACATACGGCTCTCCTGTCGAACTGATTTCCAGGTTAATTTCGGATGCATCGGATGATGAAAACCCGGCATTTCCTACATTTGTCCATCCCGTACTGTTATATTTCATGACGGTCGCTTTGTTTAAATTCCCGCGATCAGAATAGGCAACATATGCTTGCCCGGAAGGCGTAAACGCAATGCTTGTATATTTTACCGAATCTGCCGAAAAACCTGCCTGGCCTACTGATATCCAATTAGCTCCATTATACTTCATCACGGAGGCTTTTTCCGCATTTTCTACGTCCTGGTAAACCACATAGGGTTCGCCCGCCGCACTGAAAGCAAGATCAGTATATTTAGCTTCACCTGAAGAAAAGCCTGCAGTTCCAACATTCATCCACCAATAATCAAGGGGCGAATATTTACTGCCGAATTGTTGGGCATGAACAATAATAGGTATGATTATAGTTAAAACGATAAAAAGTTTTTTCATTCTCGTCTCTATTTTGCATTTTTTTGTCACTCGTAACGGTTTAAATTTTTCCCCGGAGTTCCTCCCTCAAATATACAACTATATGTGAAGCGGGAGTGAATTATTCACTGCCAATTTACAAAGGGCGCATCTGCAGACAGGGTAGGAAATTTTGAAAGACACTATACGAAAACCTGATCCTCACTAATTGGAGAGTCTAGCTAATACATGTCAGCTTTTCCAATAAGTAGCATTTAGCTTTCCAATTTCTTCCTCCCGGCTATAATAGCCAGTATTTCCGACGCTATTTCCTCAACTGATTTTGCAGTCACGTTTATCAATGTCCATTCGGGATGAAGCTGGTAATACCGGTTTGCAAAATTAATTTCCCGCACTACGTATTCGGGTTCCGAATAGTTACCTACAATTCCTCCCAGACGCTGGTTCCGCGTTTTACGCAGCTCGGTGAGGCGGACAGCGTTGGTTGTGAGGCAAAAAACCTTCGAGGACTCAATGAGCGAAAGCACTTCGGGAGGTTGTAAATCCATAATAATAGGGACGTTGGCAGCGAACCAACCTTTATAGGCGAGGTAAATACTGAGAGGGGTTTTAAAGGTACGCGAAACGCCAAGTAGCACAACATCTGCTTCGGCAAGGCTTTCGGTGCGCTGGCCATCGTCGTGGTTAAAAGCAAATTGCATGGCATCAATGCGCTGAAAATAGTCTTTGTTGAGTTTATTGAAAAGCCCCGGTTGTTGTGCCGGTTCGTGGATAAACTGGCCCGAAAGCCTTGTAAGCAGAGGCCCCATCAGGTCGATGGCTTCCACATTATGACTGTGGCTTTCGCGAAGCATAAGTTCGCGCAAAGTGTCAGTTACAAGGGTATGAACAATGAGTGCTCCCGATTTACGCGCCTCATTTACCAACGCTTTTACCTCTTTCTCCGAACGCACCTCTGAACATACTTTTACATCAATATCAATCCCCGGAAACTGGGTAAGCGCGGCATTCAAGGCCTGATGGGCGGTTCGCCCGGTGCCGTCGGAAACTACCAATACCTGGTACAAAGTGATTTTGTTTTAGAAAAAGTGTTGCTGTAAATTTTGATCTGCCAAAACAAAGTTAGCAAATTTCTTCTGACAAGAAACCATGCATGAGACTGAATTGACAATTCACCCATTAACCTTAATACAGGGAAGGTTCAATGGATATTTTTTTCCCGAAAATAATATCATTTTTCCAAAACAGAGCTATTTTTCTTCTTATGGCTTCGCAGGTATACTATTACCCGAGCCATCATAAAAATTAATACAAATACAAAAATAATAGTAGCTCCTGAAGGAATATTCCAGTAATAGGATAAAAACAGGCCAGTCAGGCTACCCGCAAAACTAATGATCATCGATAAGATGATAATCTTTTTTAAATCGTTAACAAACAGGTTGGCAGTACTTTGCGGAATAGTAAGATACGAAATAACAAGGATAATTCCGGCCACACGTATGTTAATAACAATCACCAATGCTACCAGGGTAAGCATCAGGTAGTTGAATGTTTCGACTGGAGCATTGTGCGAACGGGCATATTCTTCGTCGAACGAAATAAACAGTATGGTGCGGTAATAAAAAAGGAAAACTGTTGCGGTTACAACGGCCAGTATCCCCATCATAGCCAGGTCGGTCGGTGTTACCGTGAGTATGCTGCCAAAAAGGTACGACATCAGGTTGGGAGCATAACCGGGAGTAAGATAGATGAAAATGATACCAACTGCCATCCCGAACGACCACAATATTCCTATGGCCGAATCCTCGCGGATATCAGTCTGTTTCGATACCAACCTGATTCCGAAAGCGGATAAAATGCTGAAAACAGCAGCTCCGAAAATCGGATTTAAACCCAGGAAATAGGCCAGCCCAATGCCACCAAATGAGGCGTGTGTAATGCCGCCACTAATAAAAACCATGCGGCGTGCAACTATATAAGCACCAATAAATCCACATGTTATACTTGCCAGAAAAGCAGCTTCTACAGCATGAAGCACAAAGTCGTACGAAAGTATTCCTGCCATATTAATCGTGTTTATGACCGGTTTCGTGGGTTGAAACAGCCCCATGATCGTGGTCGTGATCGTGGCTGTGATCGTGTTTTTGCAACACGGTATGAGGCACATCTCCGTGTGTAATGATCTGCAACGGGCAATTGTAGCCGGCTAGTTGCTCTTCCGTAATAATATTCGACGGGTGATAATGCAGGTAGGTATTCACACACGCAATAGTCTTCACGAAATATGAAATAGTTCCCACATCGTGCGAAATGATCATAATAGCCATACGTTCATTAAATTGCTGCAATAGCTCATACATTTCGTGTTCGAAACGATTGTCAACAAACGTGTTTGGCTCATCCAGAATTAAAAGTTTCGGCGATGATATCAGCGCCCGGCAGATAAACACCCTTTGCAGCTGGCCTCCCGAAAGCTCCGCGGCGGTTCGCCTGGCCAGGTGACCAATTCCCATTTGACTAAGCAAATCAGAAGCCTGGTTTTTATCTTTCGACGAATAGCGGTTAAACATCCCTCCTGCCGACATGAGGCCGGAGAGAACAATATCCTGCACGGTAATCGGAAACTTCCGGTCGATTTGCGATTGCTGGGGCAGGTACCCTATAAAACTTCCTTGTTGATTATCAAAACGCTGGACCGTTCCCGAAATAGGCTTAATTAAACCAAGGATTAGTTTTATGAGAGTGGTTTTCCCTCCTCCGTTCGGACCAATTACGCCGATGAAATCCTGATCCTGAACCGTCATGGAAACATCGCGCAGCACAATCCCGTTGTCGTAACCGGCTGTAACATTGTCCAACTGAAGAAGTTTATCCATGTTTACGTATTATTCTTAGTTTTCAGCTATCAGTTCAGCCAGCCGGATCATGTTTTCAGGCCAGTTCTCGTCCATAGGGTCAAAAGTAACCACTTTGCCATTAATTTCCCGGGCGATGGATTCGGCATTTCGCGTATCGAATTCTTTCGATATAAAAATAGATTTAATTCCTTTATCCTTTGCCAGTTTTATTAATTCACCCAGGTATGCAGGCGAGGGTTCTTTCCCATCCTGCTCAATGCTTACTTGTGTAAGATGGTAATCGCGGGCAAAATAAGCCAGGGCCGGATGGAAGATCAATATGGTTTTACCTTCGGAAGGGGCAAGTCTTTCGCGGATTTTACTGTCCACAGAATCGGCCAAGCTGATAAATTTTTCAAGATTCGATTTATAAAACGATGCATTCAGTGTATCAATATCCGAAAGCGCCTCACAGATGTTGGCTGCCTGTATTTTCATACATGCCGGCGAAAGCCAGGTATGTGGATCCTGTCCATGGCTCTTGTGCTCGCTTGCTTCTGCATCCTCATGGCATTGGCCGGCAAGCATTTCAATTCCCTGGTTGGTATTTACAACCTTCATACCTGGGTTGGAAGCTTTTAGCCTGTCTAACCAGGTGATTTCAAAATCGAGCGCACCTAAAGCAAAATAAAGTTTTGAAGCAGAAATCTTCTCCATATCGCGCGGCGCAGGTTCATATGTTTCGTGATTCGATCCCTTGGGCAGCATAGCCTGCACCTCAAACTTGCCTCCTGCAATAAAACTAACCAGGTATTTTTGTGGTATAATACTCACCGTAAGTTGCATTTTATCACCTGCAGCACGTTTTCCTTTGCAGGCAACTAAGGAAACCAGAGAAATGAAGATAGAAAAGACTATGATAAATCGGAACATAAGTGCAAAAGTACGAAATCTGCCAATCATGAGAAAATCAGTTTTAGCATTTCATTTTTAGCGTACTTTTGTACAAGGTTGAAATACCAAGCAGGGATTATAACTTTGATGAAATCTGTCTGAGTTTTCTAAATAACAAATTTTAGTGCTTATATATACTGTCGCTAAAATAATTCATCTTTTTATCTCTAATTTATTATCTTTGAAACATGATAACAAAGAATGACATATTATTAAAGTTGAAGGAGTTAAAACCAATTCTTCATAAGGAATACGCAGTGAAGGAGATTGGTTTGTTTGGCTCTTTTTCTGACGGCACGTTTAATGATGAAAGTGATATTGATATCTTAGTTGAACTTGAAAAACCGACTGGCTGGAATTTTTTCTCCCTTGAAATATACCTTGAAAGTGTATTTAACAGGAAGATAGATCTTGTAACAAAGAACGCTTTAAAAGAACAAATCAGGGAGAGTATTCTTAAACAGGTTAATTACGTTTAACTTGAAAAAGGAAGACCGCACTTATAAAATGTACCTTGAAGATATTCTTCTTGCGATGAACCGTATCGCTGAATATATTGCTGATCAGTCTTTTATTGAGTTTAAACGGGATTATAAAACTGTTGATGCAGTCATCAGGAATTTTGAAGTTATAGGTGAAGCTGCAAAAAATATGCCTTCCGAAATAAAAGAAAAACACACAGAAGTTCCATGGGCTGAAATGTATTTATTGCGGAATAAAGTCTCTCATGAATACTTCGGGATCGATTATGAAATCATTTGGGATGTTGCCTCACAATATTTACCGGAGAATAAGAGACAAATCGAAAACATTATCACACTGCTTTAATAATCAAAGAGTAAAAAATAATGTCCCTGGATTATTGAGCTTTCATGATCTTTAAGTTTGATTTCATCCTGAAAGCCCAATCTGGACAAGGCAGAAAAAAAGCGAAAAGTCAAAGTTAAAACCAAAAGTTAGAAAGAACGCAGATTAAGTAGGATTTCTCTTTGAAGTACCTGATTTGTATTTGCAGATTAATCTTCATCCAAATTCTAATTCATTTTAAGTACTTTACACTTTGCTTTTAAATTTTAAATTTTCACCTCTGAATTAAGGATAACGCTAGGCTCGACAGCCCGCAGCTTATAACTCATATCTCATAAATCCCCATACCATGCTAAAAATAGATCCAGCCTCCATACCATCGCATCACCTGCACCGTACTCTGCTGAGTGCCGTGGCTCCACGTCCAATTGCTTTTGCCAGCACTATTGATGCTGAAGGGAAGGCCAATTTATCGCCTTTCAGTTGTTTTAATGTGTTCGGGGTAAATCCCAGCACTCTGATTTTCTCACCTTCGCGCAGCGGCCGCGGTAACGAACTGAAAGACACGTATCTGAATGTAAAAGAAATTCCCGAAGTGGTAATCAATGTTGTTACCTATTCTATGATTGAGCAGATGAACCTGGCAAGTACCGAGTTCCCAAGGGGAATAAATGAGTTTTTTAAATCGGGTTTTACACCAGTTACTTCAGAAAAAGTCAGGCCTTACAGGGTAAAAGAATCACCGGTACAGTTGGAATGCAAGGTGCGGCAGGTTATCGAAACCGGTGACGGCCCCGGCGCAGCGAACCTGATCATTTGCGAAGTCGTATTAATTCATATAAACAAAAATGTATTAGACAAAACGGGAGCTATCGATACACGAAAACTTGACCTGGTCGGAAGAATGGGAGCCGATTATTATGTACGGGCGTCAAAAAGTGCATTGTTTACACTCGGAAAACCGGTTGGCAATCAAGCAATTGGTGTTGATTCGCTTCCGGAAGAGGTGCGTATGAGCAACATTCTTACAGGGAATGATTTAGGCAGGCTGGGCAGCCTTAATAACATACCAACCGCCCACGAAATTGAAAAAGCCATTGCATCGCCCGACTTCAGAACAATTTCCATAAAGCATGGAGGCAAAACGGCGGAAATTAAACAGGAAGCACACCATATGGCTCATAAGATGATTACCGACAATAAAATTTATGAAGCTTTGTTGTTGCTTTTAGCTGCAAGCGCACTGGAAGTTACTGATTAATAATTGATTGTAATCCATTACCGATTAGGTTTTGCATCTCTTCATTCTCTTCCGATTTTCGTTTCAGTGAAAGAATGATTTCATCTATAATGCTGGAATTACCTTTACTTTTAATGAGTTCCCCGGCAATTTCGAGAGGCAATAGCCAATCTTCAGGAAAATCAAGTTTAAGTGTTTGCCAGGTTGTATGAAGCTCAGATAAATCGCCATTATTTTCGCGCAGATCCCTTACTTTACTGTATAATCCAAACAACCTTTTTGTTTTATCGCTATGCTGCAGGTGGTGTGTCTTTTCAACAGGAGCAGGATAACTCAGCTCGTAAGCGGCAGGATCGGCAGGTCCGGCAAATGCAGAGGTGATTTTCTCTCCAATAGCCATATCATAGATTCCCCATTCAGGCTTGAAAAGCTGCACATCCTGATACCATACCGTACAGTTTTGGAACGAAAGAATGAGATTATTACCCTGGTGTCGTGTTACTTTTTCGAGCCGTCCCTCAACTTTTACGCCACTTATAAATTCCAGCAGCAGATCACGACCGATTGTAATGCCATTCGCAGAAAGTTCGCCATCGCTCATGGTTTCAATTTTCCCGTTAATGCCTTTAATGCTTCCAACGGGTGAGCCAAAACCTTCACTATGATATTTAATTCCTTGTCCTTCAAGCTGATGATTATCAACAGAAAGCATCGCAGGTCCTTCGAAACTGAGATAAACCGGTTCATGATCCCCTTCCAGAAATCTGGCCAATTTCCCTGATACCTGCAAACCCGAACTATAAACAACGGTGCAAGTTGATTCTGACCGTACCGCTTTGTGTAATGCTTCACTCCCACCCTTTCGAACGGCCATAGTATCCATATACTGTTCGAGCACCGTAGTGAGATATTCAAAATCAGGGGTTACAAAAAGCTGTGGTTGTTGTGTTGTGATATCAAATGAAAATTTTTGGGATTCCAGGGTATATGGAAGCTTTTTCACCTTGGGCTTCAGGCAATTATGGCTTTCACCTATGGATGAAAGCAGTCCTGCACCATATATTTTGGGATTTTCGACAGTACCAATGAGTCCGTATTCTACTGTCCACCAGTGCAGATTACGCAAAAGCGCCATCTCGGAAGGAGATTCCTGCTGATTTGAAAGGGAAGTAAGTTCCCGTTCTGCCATTTCAATGTTTTCAAAGGACGTATATGGATCGGCTTTTAAAATAGAAAGATGCCTGATTGCTTCATAAACTTTGTTGTCGAAAGCCGATGAAAAAGCCAGGGTTCCCGCACGGCCAAAATCGCGGAGATAAGCTGAGTATTGCTCATCAGCAATAATCGGGGCATGACCGGCAGCCTCATGAATAATATCAGGAGCCGGGGTATATAACACCTGGTCTATCGGCCTGATATCGGCAGCGATAACCAATACATTGTACGCCTGGAATTCCATGAATGCAGCCGGGGGAATAAAACCATCCACGGCCACTGCAGCCCACCCGATTTCTTTCAGGATACGGTTCATGCCATACATGTTCGGTATACGGTCGATGCTTATGCCCGTGCGTTTTAATCCTTCCAGATAAGAAGAGTGTGCCACACCGGGAAGATATCGGACATTCTGCTGCATGATATAGCGCCAAACAGCATGATCCTGGGCCGAATAAGCATCATAGGGCTGATCTATTATCAGATTCAGCAAATGGCGTGGAAGCCTGTCGAGCACTTCGTTACTTTCCATCGGGGTATATTATCTCACACAAAACGACTACT
Source organism: Bacteroidota bacterium (assembly GCA_037142075.1). GTDB lineage: Bacteria > Bacteroidota > Bacteroidia > Bacteroidales > UBA4417 > UBA4417. The sequence continues at coordinate 22,563 of JBAXBJ010000003.1, read as the reverse complement.
TTTGAAAATCTTTAGCGAAACGGTTTTCCAAAGATATATATTACCTTTCATATAACACCAGGCAGTTTTGACACCTTCCAAAATTTATATCGCACTCCCGGTAATGGACGAAATGGAGCTTTTGCCATTGCTGATCAGGGCAGTACTGAATCAGACGGTCTGGGATTTCCGACTGCTTGTTTGTGTTAATCAACCTGATAGCTGGTGGGATGACCCTTTGCATTTGCCCGTTTGTCTTGAGAACCAATTGACAATCAAATACCTCAAATCGCTGGATGATAACAGAATTGAAATTCTTGACAGGTCATCCCGGGGTAAAGGCTGGCCGCCAAAGGGACATGGAATAGGTGTGGCCCGAAAGTTACTTATGGATTATATATCATCAGTCGGTGCCAGCAATGATATCATTATCAGCATGGATGCCGATACCGTATTCGACAACAATTATTTTGCATCAGTTGCCGAAAACCTGCATTTAAATCCGTCTGCATCAGCCCTAGCTATACCTTACTATCATAAGTTAACGTACCACAGTGAACTGGATCGGGCGATATTAAGGTATGAGATCTATATGCGCGCTTTTGCTGTTAATATGTGGAGAATTCAAAGTCCATATTGCTTCACAGCGCTTGGATCAGCGATAGCAATCCCCGTGTGGGCTTATAAAGCGACAGGAGGCATGACGCCTAAACTGAGCGGCGAAGATTTTTATTTCCTTCAAAAAATTGTTAAAACGGGGCGTTTACTTCACTGGAACGGAGAAATGGTATACCCGGCAGCGCGCTTATCCAATAGAGTTTTCTTTGGCACCGGGCCTGCCCTGGTTAAAGGGATTGAAGGCGACTGGAGCAGTTACCCGATTTATAGTCCTAGTCTTTTCAACAAGATTGCAGAAACTTACAAGGCATTCTGGAGTTTGTATTCAAAGGATATTCCGACTCCAATCGATGATTTTTTAATCAAAAGATTCGGTGAACTTCCTTGGGACAAATTAAGATTTAATTTTAAGTCGCAGACTCACTTTGTGCGGGCCTGCCACGAGAAAATAGACGGTCTGCGCATTTTACAATACCTGAAAGAAAGCCAACCATCTGATGAAAAAATCAGTGAATCAGCACTTTCCGACTTGCTTTCACTCTACAAAAAACAGTTCCCGGAATTAATAGGCGGAATAAATACAAAAATTGATTTTACACTTTCTTCTATACCGGCTCTTGATGCTGCCAGGGATGTACTTTTCGAAATTGAAATGTATTACCGGAGGATGCATTGGAACGATTTTACCGGAATAACGACATTTTACAACTAAGCTATCGCCGGAATAAAGTACAGCGAGTTCCTTACGAAATCTTTGAATTCACGACAGAAAGAATCTCCGTTTCCATCTGAATTGTTTTTTTCTGTATTTCCGATCCATCGGCAAGCACTTTTTCGACAAAAGTTTTATCATGCAATCCGGAAGCATTTATTTTTACATTTAAAAATGCCCCTAAAACAGCCGAACGGGCTGCCAGGGCTCCAACTCCTGCATCCGTAACCGAATTTGGATTGCCTGTTTCGGCCATGGCCCTGATAATTTCCATGCAGTCGAAGGAACGCTGCATTACCCTAAATGGAACCTCTATAGCAAAACGTGTTGCCTCCTGAATGGCAGAAGTACGTGCAATCTTCTCAGATTCATTGCCTTTTGGCAGGCTGAAAGCATCCATGATCAGGTTAAAGGCACGGGTATCTTCGTCAACCAGCATAAGCAACTCATCTTTAAGCGACTGCCCTTTTTCGGCCCAATTGCTGAACTCTTCCCAGCGATCGTCCCAGCCCGGTTTGTGCGACGAAAGATTGGCAACCATAGTAGCCAGCGAAATTCCTAATGCCCCCATAGTAGCAGCGATAGAACCTCCACCCGGAGCAGGCGATTCTGAAGCTGTTTCGTTTGCAAATCCTTCAACCGTCATACTTACCAGTTTCGAATCATTTTCATTGGCCAACATGTATTCGATGATCTTCTCCCGGGGATTGAAAGGTTTCAGGTCGTCGAGACCCAATGATTTTACGGCAATTTTTACCAGTTCTTCTTCCGAAACTCCAACCGATCGCTGTTGCTTGCGAAGGAAATATTTCCCGGCATCTGTCATCGCTTTCAGGGGTATCAAACCTACCAGTTCCGAACCGCTAACACGCATTCCTCGCTCCTGGGCCTTCAGACATGCTTCTTCAAAAGCAACATGTACAGGCGTAATGCCAATGTTTGTCAGGTTTATCGAAACCTGCGCAATTCCATACTCCTCTATAAACCAGCCTATGGCTTTACATGCTTTCAGGCTGCCGGGCTTGAAAACAGGTTCGCCCGAAGCGTCTTTAATAATTTTTCCGGTTACAGGATTTCCTTCACGAACAGGGCGTCCTTTCTCCCTGATATCGAAGGCAACCGCATTGGCTCTACGGACAGAAGTGGTATTCAGATTCACATTATAAGCAACCAGGAAATCGCGCGCTCCCACTGCTGTAGCACCCGTCAGGGCAACCTTTTCATTAAAATCAGCCGGACCAAAATCGGGTTTCCAATGCGGATCATTCAGTTTTTTCGGCAAGCCTTCATATTCGCCCGAGCGGTTGCTTGCTAGGTTGCGTCTCTCCCCGCTAAAAGCTGCATTTTCGTAACAATAAACCGGAATTTGAAGCTCCGTACCAATACGTTCGGCCAATTTTCGTGCATATAACACCACTTCGTCCATGGTAATACCGGCAATAGGAATCAGCGGGCAAACGTCGGTAGCTCCAAAACGCGGATGCTCTCCCTTGTGAGTGCGCATATCAATTATCTCGGAAGCTTTTTTAACTGCCTGAAAAGCAGCTTCAATCACCTCATCGGGTGTGCCCACAAAAGTAACAACGGTGCGGTTGGTCGCTTTTCCGGGATCAACATCCAGCAAACGAACCCCTTCAACCGACTCAATGCGGTCAGTGATCTGTTTGATAATTGCCATATTACAGCCTTCGCTAAAATTGGGGACGCATTCGATGAGTTGCTTCATATAAATTTGTATTTCAATGTTTTAACACTATTTTTAACCCAAAAAGATGCGCAAAATTAACAAATATGTAGTGAGGGAAGTCATTTGACAAATATTTAAATTTTTGTAGCGACGCACGTTGATCAGGATTTACTTTTTTTAAGGGTACTTAAAGTGCCTTGAGTGCCTGAAGTGCCTAAAATTGTCAGCAATTCCTCGAATGAAAACCAATAGGTTTTATAAGAATGTTTTGCAAAACTTGTATCTGGCGCAAATCCAGAGAAGGCCCATAATACAACAAATATTTATTAAAGTTTATGAAGCACTTTAGGCACTTTAGGCACTTTAAGTAATTTAGGCACTTTTTACTTTGACCACTGGACAATTGCTACTCTTCTTGTTCACTGTGAGGAAAATTTAATTCCAGTAGTTGTGGTTTTTTGAAACAGTAAACTATTGGTAGAATATGCTAATTTTGAACTTCTAATATTTATATGATGCTTATAGAAATTGCAGTGTTCAATCTCGAATCAGCCATTGCCGCTTTTAATGCCGGTGCGCACAGGATAGAGTTATGTTCCGCTCCTGCCGAAGGTGGATTGACTCCTTCTGCAGCAACCATGCGGCTTGCCCGAAAGTATGTCAAAATTCCGATTCATGTGATGATCCGCCCACGCGAAGGTGATTTCTGCTATTCGGAAAAAGAATTCGAAACCATGCTATTAGACATAGCTGCAGCCAAAAGCGTAGGTATGGAGGGTGTTGTAGCCGGAATTCTGAATCCTGACGGCAGTGTGGACGAAAAACGCACAGCCATGCTTGTGGATGCTGCCGCACCCATGAATGTGACATTTCACCGGGCATTCGATATGACAAACGATCAGGATGGAGCCCTGGAAGCCATTATTTATGCAGGTTGTGCCCGCATACTTACTTCAGGCGGGCAACACACAGCTCCCCTGGGAATAGAAAAACTTGCAGAACTTGTGAGAAAGGCCGGTGACCGCATTTCTATTATGCCGGGAAGTGGAGTTAACCCCAGCAATATCAAAAATATAGCTGAACGAACCAGCGCGAAGGAGATACATTTATCGGCTCGTCGCTTCATTCCCGGCAAAATGGAATTCAAACAACTAAACGTGACAATGGGCGGTACAACTACCATACCTGATTATGAACTGCAAATACCTGATGAAAAGGCGATAAAGGAAATTCTGGAATTATTTGTTTAACCGTTCAACAGCCCGTTTCATTCAGTTAATAATCAATGTGATACAATGATCCTTCCCATTTTCTTTATTCTAATTTCACTCATTTTACTGTATTTCGGAGCTTCATGGCTTGTAAAAGGGAGTTCCTCTTTGGCAATCAAAGCTGGCGTTTCGCCACTTGTTACCGGGTTAACTGTTGTTGCTTTCGGAAGCAGTTCGCCAGGGCTTTTTGTCAGTGTTTCTTCCGCTTTGGCCGGGCTTGGAAATATTGCCATTGGCAACGCTTTAGGCAGTAACGTATTTAACATCTGCATTATACTCGGAATTTCCGCCCTGGTTTCGCCTCTGAAAATCAGAATGAATATACTGAAAACAGGAATTCCTATACTGATTCTTTCGGCTCTTGGTTTCATGTTTCTTTTTGCTGACAGGCTGATAAGCCGCACCGAAGGATTTGTATTGCTTGCAGGAATTGCTTTATACACATTTCTGAATATTTACCTGGCCCGACGCGAGAAAAACAACGAAGCACTATGCGAATTCCACGAATCTGTTTCATCTTACAATTCGAAATGGTACTGGTCAGCACTGATAATTTCGGCAGGGATCGGCTTTTTAATAGCAGGTTCGGAATTTCTTGTAAAAGGTGCTGTTGCAATTGCCAGCATGATGGGTGTTGGCGATACCATTATAGGAATTACCATTATTGCTGCCGGAACGAGTGTGCCTTTACTGGCCACTTCGGTCATTTCCGCTATTCGGAAAGAGTTCGACTTAGCAGTAGGAATCGTAGTAAGTTCCAGTATTTTTAACCTGCTCGGTATAGTTGGAGTTTCCGCCATCGTGAAACCATTATCAGCCATTGCTATCAGCAATATTGATTTGTATGTAATGCTTGGGGTTACGCTGTTTCTGCTGCCTTTTTTCAAAAAACAATATGTACTCAAACGTGACGAAGGTATCTTTATGATTATTCTTTACTTTATATATTTGTATTACTTGTGGCCTAAATAGCATATCCATTTCTGCTTATTAAATATGTTGCATTATACATGTATTCTCAGAGATTTATCAGTATTTTTGCGAAAATTTCAATTTTATGTCAACCAATAGATTTAGCTTAACTCTCGCCAGCATTGTGCTGTCTTTGCTTTTCCCTTGTATTTTAAAAGCTCAAAATACGGATAGCCAGTCAGGCATTACTCCCGGAACTTTGACTTTTACAGTAAAAACTGTTACAAACAACTCAACTTACTCGCCAAAAAATGTACTTGCCATCTGGATCAAAGATGCACAAGGCACTTTTGTCGTTTCACGAAAGGTAATGGCCAGCACCCGGAAACAGCACCTGGTAAAATGGAATGCAAGTTCTGCCGGGAACACGGCATCGGCAACAACCGGTGCAACTTTATCCTCGCATCAGACACATACAGTAACATGGGATGGTAAAAATGCAGCCGGTACCAATATGCCCGATGGCATTTACCAGATATGGGTCGAATATACAAGTACCAACTCGGCCTCCAACGGCAACCAGGGACCGTTTTTAACCGTCGAATTTGATAAAGGACCGGCAATTGCGCATATAGCTCCTGCAAATGCTACCTATTATCAGAATATTGTCGCCGATTGGGTGCCAACAGGTGTGGGATTGAACGACCTTTCAAAAGCTGGGGCAAGCGCAAAATTGTATCCGAATCCTTTCCGCAATGAAACAACGTTACAACTTGTGTGCGACAGACCTTCACAGGCTTATATAAGTGTTTTCGATGCTTCGGGCAAAAAAGTGGCCGTGTTATTGAATGATTCTTTTAGCTCAGGAACACGTACTTATAAATGGGATGGTACTTCAGATAATGGCAAGAAATTGAATAATGGACTTTATCTTGTTGAAATACAGGTAAATGGATTTACCGAAATACAAAAAGTGGTTATTAACAGGTGATAAAATTCTCAGGATTCTTATGAATTATTAAAAAAGCCACTGATTTCTCAGTGGCTTTTTCATTCAACATCTCACTCCACGTAACTAATCCGCTCAACCTATTGCACCTTGCCGTTTAAAATCACAGTGTCCACCTTGTTACTGCCATAGGCGTACGGCATAAATTCAATACCGGGAATGGGTTTGGTTATAAATACGTTTGCCTTCTTTCCGATTGCAATACTACCAAGTTCTTCACTCACACCCATGGCATAAGCAGAATTGAGGGTGGTGGCATTGATAGCTTCTTCGGGGGTCATGCGGTACATTATGCAGCCCATCGAAAGGATCAATTGCATATTTCCCGAAGGCGACGAACCGGGATTGAAATCACTGGCGAGCGCAATTGGCAGACCCGCTTCAATCATTTTGCGTACCGGGGCATGAACCATATTCAGGAAGAATGCTGCTCCAGGCAAAATGGTTGGCATCGTTTCCGAATCTTTAAGCGCCTTTATTTCGGCATCCCCGGTATATTCGAGGTGATCGACCGACAAAGCTCCGTATTTTACACCAACCTGTATGCCGCCTGAAAAATCAAGTTCATTGGCATGGATTTTTGGCTTTAACCCATGTTTCATACCTGCCATCAAAATCCGCTCGGTGTCTTCAACAGTAAAAAAACCTTTGTCGCAAAAAACATCAATATAATCAGCTAATTCTTCGGCGGCCACCTGTGGAATCATTTCGTTGATCACCATATCAACATATTCGTGCTGTTTTCCCCGGTATTCAAGAGGTATAGCATGAGCACCCAAGAAAGTTGCTTTTATGGTGAGCGGCGATAATTGCTTCAATTCCCTGATTACGCGAAGCATTTTCAACTCATCTTCGGTATTAAGGCCATACCCGCTTTTAATTTCAACGGCGCCGGTGCCAGTCCAGGTAATCTCCTCTAGTCTTTCGAGAGCCTGCCCGATAAGTTCAGTTTCCGAAGCTTCATGCAATCGCTGTGCCGAATTTAAAATCCCTCCGCCCCGTTTGGCAATTTCTTCGTAGGTTAAGCCTTTAATTTTATCAACATATTCTGTTTCGCGGCTACCTGCATACACAAGGTGAGTGTGTGAATCGCAGAAGGATGGAAAAACCAGTTTCCCGGCAGCGTCAATCACTTTAATGCCTTTTTTCTTCCAGTCTTCGGGTATAAAAAGATGATCCATGCTTCCAAATTCTAGAATCAGACCTTTTTCGATAAACAGAAACGCATTTTTAAGGCTTGCTAACTTTCCCATTTCGGCTCCGCTGACATACGATTTTTGCATTTCGTTAATGCCGACCAGTTCTTTTATATTGATTATCAGTATTTTCATGATACGTGTTTTTTGCATCAAACGTACGGGATTTGCTTGGATATTGCAATATGCAAAATCGACAGATTTGAATGTCTCCGGTAAAAGAATTAATTGGCAAAATACCGGAGAATCTGAAACAGCCAAACAATTTAAATCAATTAACAACAACTTAACATTTTCAATCAATTAATTATCAGGTAGTTTTTACAGACATATCAATACTTTATGTATTTTTGGCGTCGATAATCAACAAAATCCTTCTAAAATATGAAAATCCGCGTCCTCTTCTTAACATTAGCTTTTGCTTTTGCAGCTATTCCGGTACTTCTGGCAAAAAATATCACTAAAGAACAAGCCCGAACCGTAGCACAAAACTACATCAACGAGCGTATCATTTGCCACCAGATCGACTGGAATGCAGACAACCTTGCACTGAGCGATGTAACTACTTTTGAAACAGAAGGCCAGCCGGCTATTTATGCATTCTCGAACAACGGCGTCGGATTTATCCTTGTATCAGCCGATGATGCCCTCACTCCCGTGTTCGGCTATACTGATAAAGGAAGCATGTCAGCCCCGGGTATAAATCCGGACTTAGACGATTTAATTTCTGAATATGTTCAGCAGGTAAAGTTTGTCAGGGCAAATTCGATAGAAGCGACAAGTGAAATTCAGAACTTGTGGAATACATATATAGCCGGACAAACAAACCGTTCGGTGCTTACTGATGTTACTGTTGGTCCTTTAGTGACAACTTTATGGGACCAGGGTTTTCCGTACAATGAATTATGCCCGGTAGAGCCATCAGGAGTGCATTCTGTACCAACAGGTTGTGTTGCAACTGCCATGAGCCAGATCATGAATTACTATAAATTTCCCTTAACAGGATCAGGCCAGCATAGTTACAATGCATCCGGATACGGTGTGCAAACGGTTAATTTCGGCACAACCACCTACGAATGGGATCAATTGCAGAACATAATGAACGGCTCGAATGGTAATGGAATATTGTCTATCGCAACATTAATGTACCATGCGGGTGTTTCGGTAAATATGCATTATGCCATTGGTGGATCAGGGGCTTATAGTACAGATGTCCCAAATGCATTAAAAACTTACTTTAAATATTCTGCTGCGGCTCAGTATGTTGCACGAAGTGGGTACACCACAGTGAATTGGGAAAATATGCTTACCGAACAACTCGATGCAAACCGACCAATTTATTATTCAGGATCCAATGCCGATGGTGGTCATGCATGGGTATGTGATGGCTACCAGCTTACCGGGGCTACCAAAATGTTCCACTTTAACTTTGGATGGAGTGGCCAGGACAATGGTTATTATACTTCGACAAACCCTGATGGTTTTATTACGGGTCAGGCAATGGTCCGGAACATTTACCCAGGCTCAGGATATCCTTACGGTTGTACAGCCAAAACAATTGAACTTTCGAAAGGAAGTATTGAAGATGGCAGCGGACCGCTTGCGCTATACAACAACAACCTGGGTTGTACATGGCTTATTGCACCGGTTGATACCGTTACCTCAATCACGGCAACATTTATCAGGTTTGATGTCAGCAGTTCCGATACCTTGTATTTTTACAACGGTGCAGATGAAAGCGCACCCCTTATTGCAGCTTATTCCGGCAGAACTCTTCCGGCCAATGTTACATCCCCGGGGAATAAAATGTTTATCAAATTCGTCACTGATGCAACTGTTCAGGACACCGGCTGGTTGATTGAATTTAATTCGGCTTTGCCAAATTTATGTGCCGGCACTAAAATTATGTTGGAACCAAGCGGATCATTCACTGACGGAAGCGGACCTTATAATTATAAAAACAATTCGTTATGCAAGTTTAAAATCCAGCCTCCTTATGCTGCCGATCTCACCTTAACTTTTGACGAATTTGATCTTCTTGACGGAGACCAGATGGTTGTTTATGCTCTTTCAAATAATGCTTTGATAGCAACGCTTACAGGCACAACCATTCCAAATCCCATCACCGTTCCTTTTAATGGTCTGTATATTGTATTTCAATCAAATGCATACTATACCGGTACCGGGTTCAGTGCATCCTACTCAGTTGGTAACGTTGGGAATAAAAAATTGCCCGGTGTCAGCAGCCTGAGCATTTCACCCAACCCGGCAAGCGATTTTATTATGGTTCGTGCTTACAATAACAAATCACAGCAAATCCAGTTGATACTCAGCGATATGACCGGTAAAAACCTTTTCAGCGAAAGTTATACGGCACTAAAAGGAAATATCGAAAAACCAATTGATGTAAGCAACCTTACTGCCGGGATGTATTTACTGACCCTCAAATCCCCTGAAGGTATTGTTACAGAGAAGGTAATTGTAAAATAAAATTCTGAACTGTTTTCTCCTGGTTTAACCTGAGAAAATCAGTTCCGGAAATAACTTTTCTACAAAACGCCCTGAAGAATATTCAGGGCGTTTTGTTTTTACTCCTTGCCTAATAAGCTATAAATCAGCAAAATAATATGTGGGACAACAGTGTGTTTTTTCCTGCTTTAATGCAGGCAAATAAAAAATGACTCACAAAAAAGGCTGCTCCGAAACCGGAACAGCCTGAATCATAGCAGACAAATCATTTTCGTACTATTACAGATACGATTTCAAAAGTTTGCTTCTTGCGTTGTTTTTTAACCGCCTGATGGCTTTTTCTTTTATCTGGCGCACACGTTCGCGGGTAAGATCAAATTTCAGGGCTATCTCTTCCAAGGTTAACCCATGAGGAACGCCGATACCATAGTAAAGATTGATAACATCCCTCTCTTTATCGGTAAGCGTTGACAATGAGCGTTTTATTTCCATCGTCAGCGATTCGCGCATAAGCCCTGCATCTGTAAACGGAGTGTCTTCATCAACAAAAACATCAATAAAACGGGTATCCTCGTCGTCAACCAAAGGAGCATCCATCGAAACGTAGCGGGTTGTTATCCTTAAAGCTGCATCAATTTTGTGGAAGGGAATTTCCAATGCTTCCGCCAATTCTTCGGCAGATGGCAGACGTTCAAATTTTTGCTCAAGTCGGGAGGTCTCTTTTTTAATTTTATTAAGAGAACCAACCTGGTTCAGCGGTAAGCGTACAATACGCGATTGTTCGGCTAAAGCCTGCAATATCGACTGCCTGATCCACCAAACAGCGTAAGAAATAAATTTAAAACCACGAGTCTCGTCGAAACGTTGTCCAGCCTTTATTAGGCCCACATTCCCCTCATTTATAAGATCAGGTAAGCTAAGTCCTTGATTTTGGTACTGTTTGGCTACCGAAACAACAAACCGCAGATTAGCGCGGCATAACTTATCGAGCGCTTTCTGATCACCGCCTCTTATTTTCCGTGCCAGCTCAACTTCCTCCTCCGCAGTAATCATTCCTTCCTTACCAATATCCTGCAGATATTTATCGAGCGAAGGAGTATCGCGATTGGTAATGGACTTGGTTATCTTTAATTGTCTCATGACTTCCTTTTTAACATACGTTCAAGCTGCATAGCTTACCATGCAGCTTAACTCATTACTTGCCATCCAATAAGAAAACAATTTATTCTCCGGCCTCTATACAAACAAAGAAAAACCTTGTTTGTTTTAAATTCAGCAACAAAACAAATTGTGGTCGGCATTAATATTTTCTTAATTTATCCCAAACCCGTAATATGCTCTCACCCTGTTGGGATAAACACCTTCGAGCAAGACCCCGCCATTTTTATTGGATAATATTTTTTGCAGATCCTCCATATTCCGGATCGGATTTTTGTCAATCTCCGTGATCACATACCCTTCCCTGATACCCGCATTACGGAGCAAACCATCCCCTAATTCAGTTACCTGAACACCATGATCTATCCCAAGTTTACGAAGCAATTCGGCCGGGGCCACCTGCATTTTTGCCCCCAGCAGAGGTTCAATATCCTTTTCTTCGTTTTTCACAAGACTGGTGTTTCCGTCGCGGTTTCGGAGAGTGACGTTAAAAGTTTTTTCTGCCCCGTCGCGGCTCACCACTACAGCAACTTTTTCGCCCGGGCGATAGTGGCTTACCTGCTCCAGTAACTCGGAAGTACTGTTAACAACGGCATTATTTACTGATAATATTACATCGCCCTTGGCAATTCCGGCATCCTTCGCGGCGCTGCCTTCGTTTACCTCTGAAACATATACGCCCCTAAGCTCTTTAAAGCCTTTTTCTTCGGCAAACTTGCTGTCGATTTCGCGGATACTTACTCCCAGGAATGCACGTTGCACTTCACGGTAGTCGATCAGATCGGCAACCACTTTTTTAACAATGTTAACAGGTATGGCAAATGAATACCCGGCATAAAAACCATTTCCACTGGCAATGGCTGCATTAATCCCCACCAGTTCACCACGTGTATTAACAAGTGCACCACCGCTGTTACCGCGGTTTACAGCTGCATCAGTCTGAATAAACGATTCGATGGAAGTTCCGTCGGGTGAACCTAATATGTTGATATTTCGGGCCTTGGCACTTACAATACCTGCAGTTACAGTACTTGTAAGATTAAAAGGATTGCCAACTGCCAGCACCCATTCGCCAATTTGTAACTCATCGGAATTGCCATAAGTAAGGAACGGAAGATTACTTTCCTTGATCCTTATAACTGCCAGGTCGGTAGAGGCATCGGTTCCAACAACCGTTCCTTCGTAGGAACGCTTATCATTGAGTACAACTTCGATTTTGGAGGCATCCTGAACCACATGATTGTTGGTCACTATATAGCCATCGGGCGAAATAATGACTCCCGATCCGGCACCTTGAAGAGGTTCCTGGTTGCCAAACTGATTGTCGCCAAAAAAATCGTGAAAATTAAAGAAATTGTCATACATGTTGTTTTTGCGTGCATATTCTGTTTTAATATGTACCACAGCGTGTATTGAAGTATTTGCGGCCGCGATAAAATCCGGGTAAGACAGTGCTGCACCCGACAAACCCGCTAATTGAACAGGTGCCGATTGTTGTGGAACACCCCTGACATTGTCAGTATTTTTCTGCAACAGAGCATATCCGCCTAGCGAAACTAAGCCACCTAATACTGCCATTAGAAAAAAACCTGCGTACTTTTTCATTTTTTGGTTCATTTTTAGTTAACAATTTACGAAATTTAGTCTTTAATCATATTAACGATCGCTAACAATAACGCAAGGATAATACCATTAGTTTTTAGCGGGCTGTTAATTAATGTTAACTTCATGTAGCATGTTAATATTATACACCAGAGCACAATTATTATACCACTTATAACCAATACTATAGATAACGTATCGGGCACTGTTTAGTATACATTACGGCTAGAATAGCATAAAAAGAAGAACGAAAAAAGCACAAAAATGTCATATTCTTGAATCAATCTGACATATTGACAAGGATTGTATTAAATTTGTTTCCGAAATGACTCTACCATTCAGCAAATACGAAGGTACCGGCAACGATTTTATAATAATCGACGACCGCAAATTACAGTTTCCTGTCAGCGAACAACTGATCAGCCTACTTTGTGACAGACATTTTGGCATTGGTGCCGATGGTTTATTGCTGGTTCAACACAGCGAAGGCTACGATTTTGGAATGAACTATTTCAATTCCGATGGGAGCCATGCCACTTTTTGTGGCAACGGAGGCAGGTGTATTACCGCTTTTGCGCATCAGTCGGGCATTACAGCAAGCGCCTGCCGCTTTATGGCTGCTGATGGAATACATCATGCACAGATCACCGAAAACAATGGCCCGGTTACAATAGTAGAACTCGGCATGCAGGACGCAATCATTTATAATACAGATAATAACGCCTACTTTCTGAATACAGGAACTTACCATCTGGTAAAATTTGTTGACAATCCTGATAACATCGACATCCTGGAGTCGGGTCGCGAATTAAGGTTCGATGCCCGTTACGAACCCCATGGCACCAATGTGAATTTTGCCAAGTTGTTAAAAAAAGAGCTGTATGTGCGAACCTATGAGAAAGGCGTTGAGAACGAAACCCTTTCGTGTGGTACCGGGGTTACGGCTTCAGCCATTGCCGCTTCACTAAAATATGGGGGTAACGCCTTTTATGTTAACACAGCCGGAGGTAGGCTCCATGTGGGTTTTACACGCACTGACGACACATTTAAACAAGTCAAGCTGACTGGTCCGGCCAGATTGGTATTTGAAGGAAAAATCGAAATCTAAGTTTATGATAGGACCAAATTTACTGCTCAGAGCGCCCGAGCCCAACGATATCGATCTGATTTTCAGATGGGAAAATGATATGAGCATCTGGCATTTGGGAAATACGTTAACCCCCTTTTCACGATTTGCGATCGAACAGTTTGTGTTAAATTCAAGTAAGGATATTTTTGCCTCAAAGCAACTCAGGCTTATGATCGACTGGCATTCAGGAGATAAAGGTATGGTGACCGTTGGAAGTATCGACCTGTTCGACTTCGATCCTTTTCACAAAAAAGCCGGTATCGGGATATTGATTGATGAGTCAGCACGTAGGCAGGGATTTGCTTCCGAAGCGATTAACCTTTTGACCGAATACTGCTTCAATACCTTGAACCTGCACCAGTTATATTGCAACATCGAACAAAGTAACGAGGAAAGTATCCGTGTGTTTACCAAAAATGGATTTGTTGAGTGTGGCAACAAAAAGGACTGGCTCTGGCACAAAGGGCAATGGACAGATGAATTGATGTACCAATTGATTAATAGAAGGGGTTAGGGGTTAGAATTTTGGGGTTGGGGGTTGAGACTTAAGACTGGAATCTGGAAAATAGAATCTGGAAACTGGAATCTGGAATCTGGAATCTGGAAACTGGAATCTGGAATCTGGAGACTTGAAACTTGAAACCTGAAACCTGAAACTTGAAACTTGAAACTAGAAACCTCAAACTAGAAACAGCTGAACACAAAACAAATTATTTGCTCTAAAATGCAGCACACTTCAACTAAAATGTCAGCATATATTCCTATTAAGACCTGAAGTTATGCCAAACTACTACTCGAACCTTATAAAACGTGACAAAAATCGCTCACGAAGGAAACAGATCATACGCACATTTCTGTTAATCCTGTTAATAGCATTCTCAATTGCCGGGTATCTCGGTTACCGGATGGTTTACAAGCCCAATGTGTGGTTGAATGGCCAGGCTTCGGTTGCTTTTAACATCAAGTCGGGTTCAACCTGGGAAGACGTGAAACAAATGCTGTACAAAAACGGCACCATCGTTCACCGTGCATCTTTTGAGCAATTAGCTGTTTTGATGAAATACCCTGAACATATTAAAACCGGGCATTACATCCTGAAAGAAGGCATGAGCAACAAGCAGATCATCTCAAAACTCAGGGCCAAACAGCAAGACCCCGTAAACCTGGTTTTCAACAATATACGAATCAAAGAAGAACTTGCAGGACATATCGCAGAGCAAATTGAACCCGATTCTGTTTCATTGTTTAAACTGCTCAATGATGCAGAATATTTAAAGAAATTTGGTTTCACACCGGCCAATGTCATCAGCATGTTTATCCCGAATACTTACCAGGTGTACTGGGATATTACCGCAGAAAAGTTTATGGAAAGGATGAATAAGGAATACAAATCCTTCTGGACCGAAAAGCGCAAAGCCCGTTTGGCTGAAATAAGGCTTACAGAACTACAGGCAATGACATTGGCGTCAATCGTCGAAAAAGAGACCAACCAGAAAGACGAAAAGCCCGATGTTGCCGGGGTTTATATGAACCGCCTCCACGATGGGTGGCTGCTGCAGGCCGACCCGACCCTGGTTTATGCCCTTGGCGACTTCAGTATAAAGCGGGTACTGAATGTTTACAAAACTATTGATTCACCCTATAATACCTATAAATATTTCGGATTGCCTCCCGGTCCCATCTGCCTGCCATCCATTTCATCCATTGATGCCGTGCTCAATTACAGGCAGCATAAATACATGTATTTCTGTGCCCGGGAAGATTTTTCCGGATACCATAATTTTGCAGTTACGTTGAACGAACACCTGTTAAATGCGGCTAAATATCAGCAGGCACTGGATCAGAAAGGGATCATGAAATAGCTGAAAATCAATAACTGAAACTGCATTTTAATAAATTTTTACTCATCCAGGTATTTGTGCTGAATTTCCGAAGCCTTGTCATTTTTTTACTGCTGTTTATTCTGTTAAGCAAGGGGATCAGTGTTTGCGCCCAACAGCCGGATTCCACAGTTTTACTTTCGGATA
This sequence comes from Bacteroidota bacterium, assembly GCA_037142075.1. Classification (GTDB taxonomy): domain Bacteria; phylum Bacteroidota; class Bacteroidia; order Bacteroidales; family UBA4417; genus UBA4417. The sequence continues at coordinate 6,794 of JBAXBJ010000003.1, read as the reverse complement.
CGCTAAATAAGAAAAAACTGCGATTGGTAATTGCGACCGAATCAGTGCTATATGTCGCAACAATGGCTGGGCTTTACAGTATGTGGTATAAAGATTACCCGCAATCAGGATTTCATTTTAGTAACGACAACGGGGAATGGTTGCAGATGGACAAATTCGGACATGTTACCGCATCGTACTACGTGGGCCTCATTGGTTACTCATCGCTCCGCTGGGCGGGCGTTTCGGAGAAAAAAGCAACCTGGTATGGCGGCCTGACTGGCCTGGTATATCTTTCGAGTGTTGAAATGCTGGATGGATTTTCGGAAGAATGGGGTGCATCGCCAGGCGATTTAGCAGCAAATACGCTGGGTGCAGCCCTTTTCATAAGCCAGCAGTTAGCCTGGCACGAACAACGGCTGGTGATGAAATGGTCTTTTCACAGCACACCCTATGCACAGTATAATCCCGATCAACTGGGCAGTACCCTGCCGCAGCAAATTTTAAAAGATTACAATGGGCAAACTTATTGGTTATCGGCCAATATCAGCAGTTTTATATCGAAAGAGAGCCGCTTCCCGAAATGGCTGAATTTCGCTGCTGGTTATGGGGCCGAAGGCATGACAGGCCCTTATACAAACCCGGAAGAAGTAAACGGGATTCCGGTACCTTACAGTGAGCGGTACAGGCAATTTTATATCTCGCCGGATATTGACCTGAGCCGGATTCCGGTAAAATCAAAAACGTTAAAACTGATACTGAATACCATTGGTTTTATTAAAATACCCATGCCTGCTCTGGAGTTTAACAAAAATGGCATTAAATTTCATCCGCTTTATTTTTAAAACAAATCTATTTTTAAAATATTGAAATACAATAACATATGAAAGATAAACTATTGGTCGTCGCTCTGATTTTGTTTTCCTTTTATTCGTTTGGCCAGTCAGGAAAAACTGATAAAAACTTTAAAAAGGGGACAGAAGCATACGAATCAGGTAATTACAAGGAAGCTGTCTCGTTTTATACTTTATCGATAAATGACAGACCAACATCTAACTCCTTTTTTAACAGGGCTTTAGCCTATTACAAATTGCTCGATAGCTGTAATTTTTGCAACGACCTGAAACACGCGGCCAACTTTGGCGATGAGGATTCCAAAAAACTTTATCTCGAAAATTGTATTTATACAATGATAGATACGAACATACCTGATTCAGTAAAGCTTTATTACCCGAATGCCGACCATTATGAAATTTCTTTTGCAATGTGCAGTTCTGATAGCGTTGTAAGAATAATCTCAAAAAAAGATGACAAAAGCTGGTCGGATGATATATGCGAATTTGGGTTGGAACCGGTTTACACAATTATTGAAGTGATGCCCTGTTTTGTGGGAGGTGATGAAGCAAGAAATAAATATATAGCTGATAATATAAAATACCCTGAAAAAGCCCTTGCAAATATAATACAAGGTACTGTTTATGTTTCTTTTATTATTGAAAAGGATGGTTCGGTTACTAATGTAAAAGTATTAAGAGGAATTGGAGGTGGATGTGATGAAGAATCGGTTCGTATTATTAAACAGATGCCAAAATGGACGCCGGGCACTCAAAACGGGAAACCGAGAAGAGTACTTTTCAATATGCCAATCTACTATAAACTTAGTGGGCTGAAATAGCATTAAATTCACTTTGACTGTTAAATCAGATTTTTAAAATGATCTATTGATTCCCAAAAATATGTAATGTAATTCACATTCATGCATATAGTTACGCATGGTATAAAAACAGTTTCCGCTAATATGCTTATCAATTTGTAATTTTGCCATTCACACTCTTTCTGCATTCAGATGATTACTTAAATTTTGCGCAATTATAAAATTACCTTTGCGGTCTGCCTGATAAGAATTTTGTTCCCGGATCAAAAAAAAACTCCATCCAACTAAAGTTTCAATGAAAAACTTCCTTCTTTCTTTCCTCCTCACTATATTCACTTTCACGGGTTTATATTCCCAGAACACCCTTTTCGACGAATCCCGTGTTTCATCTGTTTATATCGAAATACACCCTGATTCACTGGCGGTTATCATGACTGATGTTCTTTCGGAACATTATTTTAAGGCTAAATTTGTTTACAACTATGGTACTGGAAGCGATACCCTTCAGGATGTGGGTTTCAGGCTGCGTGGAAATACCTCCCGTTATTCCAAAAAAAAATCCTTTAAAATCAGTTTCAACGAATATGCCACGGGCAGAAAATACCAGGGCGTAAAAAAAATAAACCTTAACGGACAACACAACGATCCGACCATGGTTCGCGAAAAGCTGTTTTACGATTCATGGAAAAAGGCCGGCTTGCCTGAACGAAGGACCAGTTTTGTGCGCGTTTACATAAACCATACCTATTACGGACTGTATACCAACCTCGAAGAACTGGATAAGGATTGGCTACAGAATGTATATGGCGAAAATGACGGAAATCTATATAAATGCACTTTCCCGGCCGACCTTGTTTACAAAGGGACAAACCAGCAGACATATAAAAACATAGTGAGCAACTCGTCTACCGGAGGCCGTGCATACGATCTTCAAACCAACGAAACAGCTGATAATTATGCCGATCTGGTTGATCTTATCACAATCCTGAACCTGCCGGCAGATTCGGTTTTTGTCGCTCGCATTTCGCAAAAACTGAATGTTGATGGTTTTTTAAAAGTGTTTGCCCTGGATGTAGCAACCGGAAACTGGGATGATTATATGTACAATAAAAATAATTTTTTTCTCTATCATCGTGCCGATACTGACAAGTTTGAGTTTATAGCATATGATGCCGACAATACGTTTGGTATAGATTGGGTCAACCTGGACTGGACTACCCGCAATTGCCTGGCTTGGTATAATGAAAAAGAATCTCGGCCTCTGGCATCAAAAATATTGTCGGTGCCTGCATTTAAAGCCAGATACAAATTTTACCTTGATTCGATAACCCGTGAAATCATTAATCCAGACATGATTTTTCCGCATATCGATTCAATGGAAGTGCTGATTACCGATGCCGCCTCAACCGATACTTACCGTACTCTGGATTACGGCTACACCATGATCCATTTCCACAACGGATTTATTCAAAAAATTGACAATCACTCCCCTTATGGAATTAAACCCTTTATAAGCAAACGAATTACGACTATAAAACAGCAACTTTCCCCTGCTGAAATCAGCGAACAGGTAAAGGATAATTATACCCTTGTAGTTTATCCCAATCCCGCTGACCGGATTGTAAAATTGAAAGTTTCAGCTTCCCCCTATAACACCTCAGGATATATAGTGGACGCATCAGGAAAACAACAAAAAGCGTTTATCCTGCCTAAAAACCAGGCATACATGGAAATTCCGGTTTCGGATCTGGCACCGGGAATATATACACTTGTTATGATGGATAGAGGACAATTACTGCAGCGGCGATTTGTAAAGCAATAGAAATGCTCTCTAAACGCTGGCGCTTCCGCAGGTTTGACTTTTTCACTCTGGTAAAAGCCAGGATTTCCTGTCAGACTTATTAACACAATTTTTCAGCTTATGCCTCTTTAGATTTTTTAAATTCCGATTTTTTTCTGCTTTCCTTTTATTAACTATAAACAGAAAATTTATAACTTTGATTTAATGTTTTGTTGGTCAGAGTTGCTTTGTTTTTTTGCCATTCTAACTTTAGCAAACGCAACAAAATACATAGCAGTTTGTTTTATAACTAACACACTATCAAATCTTAATCCAAAAAAACCCCGCAAATCAATCTCTAAGCCATGAAAACAAAAAATTACTTTCTTGAAGGCACCCTGCTCAAAGTGGTGTCCGCGTGGATTGTAGTACTAATTCTCGCTGGAAGCCTCTCTGCTCAAACATTTAATTCAGATTACCAGGATGGTCTCATTTACTTTAAATACAAAGATGATATTGCTTTAAACATTCCGGTTAACGAGGATAAATCGGTTGATTTGGATGCCATATCATTTATTTCGGCCTTGAAAAATGATTTTAGTCTGAAATCACTTCAAAGACCTTTCGATCTGAATAACGACTCTAAACTGCTGCATACATTCAGGCTTGAGTTTGATGATTTCAGCAAAATCGATCAAATTATCAATCGCATCCTCGAAAACCCGGAAGTTGAGTATGCCGAACGGGTTCCGATGGATAGGATTTACTACCAGCCAAACGATACACTTTACAACTTAAACAATGGTTCGTCCAACTGGAATTGGCACCTTGACAGAATAAAGGCAGACTCAGCCTGGAATATTACAAAAGGTTCGCCATCCATCAAAGTAGCTATTGTTGATAACGCCATTTGGGCACTCCATCCTGATCTTGCAGATAAAATTGTTTTGCAACGGGATGTAGTGTACAACACAAACAGTTCGAATCCGCCAAATACCGGAGATCCTTATACTTGGTCGCACGGTACACATTGCGCAGGATTAACTGCTGCAAGCAGTGATAATTCCATTGGTGTTGCTTCTATCGGCTTCAATGTAAGCATCATCGCTGTAAAAGCTGCCAATAATAATAACCCCGAAGGTATTACCGGTGGCTATACCGGCATACAATGGGCTGCTAATAATGGGGCTGATGTTATAAGTATGTCGTGGGGAAGCGTCGGTGGCTATTCTTCAACCAACCAAAATATTATTAATGCAATTCACAATATGGGAATTGTACTAATTGCTGCAGCCGGAAACGACAACGTATCTTCCCTTCATTATCCTTCGGCATATGCCAATGTAATTTCGATTGCCTCAACCAACGGGAACGATGTTAAAAGTGATTTCTCCAACTATGGGTCGACTATCGATTTATGTTCACCGGGAGGCTCCAATACCAGCGGCCCCAGTGGCTTGCTTAGCACAACTTTCAGTACTGCAACTTATGGAAACTACGATGTGATGGAGGGGACTTCCATGGCCACCCCGGTGGTCTCAGGTTTAGCCGGCTTGATACTCTCACTCAATCCCGCCTTAACGCCTCTCGAAGTTGAAAACATTATGAAAACGACTTCGGATGACATTTATGCCATTAATCCTACCTATACAGGGCAGTTGGGCGCCGGTCGCATTAACGCTTACAAGGCTGTTTCCAATACTCCATATCCGCCAACAGCGCACTTTGCGACACCAGTTACTACCATTCTCCCTAACACGAGTATCAATTTTAAAGATATTTCGTCAGGTATCCCCTCAGAGTGGCAATGGACTTTCGAAGGCGGTACGCCATCAACATCATCGGTTAAAAATCCAACCGGTGTAACGTACCAGGGCCCGGGTATTTTTGATGTAACTCTCACTGTAACAAATGCTTTCGGTTCAAACACCTTGGTATTACCCGATTATATCACAGTAACATCAACACCAACCCCTTACATATATATAGCAATAAGCGATACAGTTCCCTGTATTACAAATACTATTTCCCTGAGCGATACCTCACTCTATAATCCGAATGCATGGGAATGGTGGTTCGATCCGGCTACAGTTAGTTTTCAGAATGGAACCAGCCCGGCTTCGCAAAACCCGGAAGTTAAATTTCTGGCTCCCGGCACATATTCGCTTGGCCATAGGGCCTGGAATGCGAATGGAATGTCATCGGCTAATTTCGAGAATCTGATACATGTAAGCGGCGCTGTTCCTGACTATAACCTTACAATGGAAGATGGAACCTCGGAATATTTCGTACTGTGGGATACCATCAAGTCAATTGCTACTGTTGATGCACGGGCAGCATTTGAAAGCAATTTCGGAATTCATATGCAGGGCAATTCTTCGCCAGCCGGATGGAAGGGCGCTCCTTCGACCACTACAGCTGCACAGGCTTGGACCGGGAACAGGTCTTTCCAGAGTGAAGCCCACATTTGCGGAGTAGAAGCAACCGGAATTCCATATCTTGTGCTTTCATTGGATAAGAAACAAACTTTTAGCCAGGGCATCCGGAACTCATGGTTCAGAGTTTTAGTAAATGGAATTCAAATCCCCGACGATCACGGCGTAATGGACTTTAACCCTACGACTGCAGCCGAGGATCCCTGGAAGCGGCTTTATTTCGATTTGTCGGCATATACAGGTTCTGCGTTCGATATAACACTGCAGGGATGCTGCCGCTTTTCCGACAAAACTTCGGGTGAAGGCGATAATGTTTTTATTGATAACATCAGCATCACGAATACAACGATAACAGGAAATAAAGATGCTGACGAAACCTCGGTGACTGTATTTCCTAATCCATCAAACGGAATAATTAAAGTTTCAGCCAGTCCCATCGCGGAAAATGCGGTTTTAAAAGTAATTTCTATGATCGGAAACACCGTTTTTACTAAATCAATTTCCGCCAGGGATTCAAAAATAATCCAGGACCTCGATCTCTCATTTTTAGCACCAGGGGTATACTCTTTGTCTGTAACCGAAACCAGCAGCAACAAACAGATAAACAAACGATTTGTCATACGTTAACTCATGAATTGCTGAAATAGCCTGTTCTTTTAAGAAGGAACATGCTTTAACAAAGCATCAGGTTTTTAATGACCTGATAACTTGTATTTTATAGGCTTCATCTAACAAAAGACCTTTATAACAGGCATCCGGTTCACTCGCTGGATTGCTGAAGAGGCGTAGTTTCAATGACACTTCAGAATAGGAATCAGCAGAGGAATGCCTTATGATATTTTTTACACTTTCCTCAAAGCACATCAAAGTGAAAGAGCGGGAATTTAATTTTTAACCCAAGTTGCATTACAAAATTTGCAACCATTTAAATACCAGTCCATAGCGA
>JBAXBJ010000002.1:0-138714 GCA_037142075.1 Bacteroidota bacterium | reverse complement strand
TGGAGAAAAAACACCCGGGTGAAGTAGAGTACTTACAAGCCGTTCGTGAAGTATTAGAATCGATCGAACAGGTTTACAACGAAAACCCTCAGTTTGAGGCAGCAGGCATTATCAGCCGTTTGGTTGAGCCCGACCGTATTCTCACCATTAAAGTTCCCTGGGTTGACGACCATGGCAAGGTTCATGTAAACCTCGCTTACAGGATTCAATTCAACAATGCTATCGGACCATACAAAGGCGGACTTCGTTTCCACCCTTCGGTTAACCTCAGCATCCTTAAATTCTTGGGCTTCGAGCAGATTTTCAAAAACAGCCTTACCTCACTTCCAATGGGCGGTGCCAAAGGCGGATCCGATTTCGATCCTAAAGGAAAATCGAATACCGAAGTTATGCGTTTCTGCCAATCATTTATGCTCGAATTGTGGAGAATCATCGGTCCGGAAACCGATGTACCTGCAGGTGACATAGGCGTTGGTGGCCGCGAAATTGGTTTCCTTTTCGGTATGTACAAAAAACTGGCTCGCGAACATTCAGGCGTTCTTACAGGTAAAGGTCTCAACTGGGGCGGCAGCCTGGTTCGTCCTGAAGCTACAGGCTACGGCAATGTTTATTTTGCACAGGAAATGCTTAAAACCAAAGGCACCGATTTCAAAGGTAAAACAGTTGCTATTTCAGGATTCGGTAATGTTGCCTGGGGCGCTGCCCTGAAGGTGACAGAATTAGGCGGAAAAGTTGTAACTATTTCTGGCCCTGACGGATATGTTTACGATCCGGATGGAATTAGTGGTGAAAAAATCGACTACATGCTCGAACTCCGCGCTTCAAACCAGGATATCGTGAAACCATATACCTATGAGTTCCCGAATGCACAGTTTGTACAAGGCAAACATCCTTGGGAAGTTAAATGCGATATCGCACTTCCATGTGCCACTCAAAACGAGCTGAACAAAGAAGATGCATTGGCACTTGTTAAAAATGGCTGTATCTGTGTTTCGGAAGGTGCAAATATGCCTTCAACACCTGAAGCTATCGAAGTTTTCCAGGAGAATAAGGTAATGTTCGCTCCGGGTAAAGCAGCTAATGCCGGTGGTGTTGCTACTTCTGGTCTCGAAATGAGCCAAAACTCAATGAAACTGAACTGGACGGCAGTCGAAGTGGATCAGAAACTGCACCAAATCATGATAAATATTCACGCAGCATGCATAAAATATGGTAAAGAACCTGATGGTTATGTAAACTACGTAAAAGGCGCCAACATTGCAGGCTTCCTCAAAGTGGCCAATGCTATGCTCGATCAGGGCGTTCTGTAAAAACCTTTATTTAGGTAGAGTTATTTTTAAGTTCAAAAAACCACCTGTAAAAGGGTGGTTTTTTTTTAAATATTTACGTCTGCAACATTCATTCATACTACAATTTTGTTAATATTTGCCGAATAAAAACTGGCTGATAAATTACAAAGGTGTGCAATTATTTTGCAACTTTGAAAATAGTTCAGTTCCTTTTTATTCATTTAATAGCAGCTCGTTTTAAGCAAGTTATTCTACTAAAATTAACGCCTTTATACAATGAAATCTCTTTTATCAGTTATCAGCCTCATTTTATTTTTATCTACCGGGGTCGATGCCCAGATTGATTTCCTCAGGCCGGTGAAGCAAGCCATCGGTTCCTTCATTGAATGCGTTGCCATAGGCGATGTGAATGGCGACGGACGTAACGATGCAGTTGCAGCTAGCTGGTATAATTCTGATCCCGGATCTGATTATACTGTTTTCGTATTTATTCAGCAGCCTGATGGATCGATGGCTCAACCTTTAAAATATAAGTACCCGCCTGCTTACAGCAACAGACCTCGGGTTCAGGTTGCCGATGTGAACAACGACAACCGTAATGATGTGATTCTATGTTTTGGCGATTCGCTGGGGATATTCTACCAGAATTCAACGGGCAGTCTTAATCCCATGCATAGTATGTTTTGTGGCAACGATACCGGAGCCCTGAAAGCCGGAGACCTTAATAACGATGGACTTACCGACATCGCTGTGATGTGTCATTGGAATGATAAATTTATTAAAATCTTTTACCAGAAGTCATCAGGAGGTTTTCAAACCATTACTTATCCGCTTGAAAACTACGGTAATGACGAACTTGATATTAATGACATGAACGGTGATAGCCTGAATGATTTAATTTATATGCCCGGGATAGGAACGGGAGGTACACTATATATTTTTTACCAGGATAGCCTTACAGGTATATCGCCAACCCCGACCATTTATGATTACTCATACGACGGGTGTAAAACCTTTACCGGTATTGGTACCGGCGACCTGAACAACGATGGCCGTATTGACCTGGTTGGCAGCATGGGTGGCAATGAGGGGCATGCCTGGGTTGCAATTATTTACCAACAAACAAATGGGACAATGGGTACGGCAACTTACCTTCCATCGTACGATATCCCGGCACCAGTTGAAATTGCCGACCTTAACTGCGATAATAAAAACGAAATAATTGTCGGGCACGAAGCCTGGAGCCATTTTTCGGTATGGGAACAGGACGTAAACGGGAACTACGGGAGTTACAAATTATTCGGTTCGTTGTATTATGTTGGTCCGTATGGACTGGCCGTTGGCGATATAAACAACGATTCACGCAACGACGTGTTAAGTACAAGCGGGTATTCGAATGTGTATTTCATGTATAATGCAACAACACCGACAGGCACCTTGCCCATAGATACACTGATTGATTTTACATACCAGCCCAATGACACACTGAATACATGGCACCAAACCTTTTACACATATGGAATTGCAAAAGTTGACGAATGCCTGTTAAAAACCAATTACAAATTGGATCAAACTTCCCACTCTGTGCTCGTTCAGGGAGAGGGTGACAGCCTCTTCGCAAGGAGTTACACCATGTGCGGTAAACTACAGGTTGATACCCTGCGTCACCATTTTGAGGTATACCAATACATTTATCCCTTTCATAACGATACATCGGTTGTTTCGGTGGATACTTTACTGGAAAACAAGATTATCTATAGCCTCCATACTCTGTATGATACAACCGGGGTATATCAGTATTTTGAGGAGGGAATCCGTGTAAATCACGAATATAAAATTATTGGTGATTCCGTTTTCTTCATTACTGATTCACTTTATGTGAAAGATCATTATCATATTTTCTATTACATTCAAACTGATTTCGTGACATATATCGGGACAAAATGTGGTGCAATAGCTTACGAATCAGAGACTTTGGTGAATAACAACCACAATTACCAAATAGTGAGTTCCGACACGGTATTTATTTCACGAACAATAATCGGGTACCCGCTCGGGATTAACGAAGAAGTTAAAATTTCGGGGATCAGGCTTTATCCAAATCCGGCTTCTACCAACGCTGCACTCGAATTCAGGAATGAGCTAAAAGATGAAGGTCCGTTCCGTATCCGTTTGGTCAATGCTAGTGGTCAAAAAGTTTGGGAAAAGGAGGTGATGGCTGAAGATAAACTGCAAATGAACCTGGAAATTAAAAACTTAGAGTCCGGATTTTATACTGTTGTTATCCTGGGACGTAAAAGCAATGGTACAGCCCGACTTGTAATTTCGAAGTAAGCTATACATTTGAATATCTGAAATATGCAGAGTAAGAAATCAGAAAAATAAAATAATTTAATTTTAAAACTCAACAAAATGATACTTTCGGCATGTGGATTAATTTGCGACGAATGCCCGTTTTATGGCAAAGAATGTGACGGATGTAAAACCGTAAAAGGGCAGACTTTCTGGGCTAAAGAAATGATGCCTGACCAGACTTGTCCTTTATTCAATTGTTCGGTAAATACAAAAGGTCTGCAGAGTTGTGGCGGATGCCAGGAACTTCCTTGCCATTTATTTCGCGAAATGAAAGATCCAAACAGTACCGACGAAGAACATCAACTGTCATTGGTACAGAGAGTTGAACGACTGAAAAGCAATTAAAATCACTGACTGTTTGTTGATTTCTTCCAAATAATAGTGCGGGATTCGCTGCAAAACGAACATCAATTTTTCAAATCGGGTTTGGCATCGGGTACTTTAATTGGTTTTTTACGGGTAAAAAGCTCTTTGATCGTATTGAATTCTTTCCTGAAAACAATTCCAACTCCTTGTGTATAAGGAGAATATCCCGTAGAGTAATCGAGTGTTGTATTGGTTCGGTTAAAGGCTCTTGCCTTGAAACGGCCATCCTCGGTAATTGCTACTTCAACCTGTACATCGCCAATAAACTGTGAAGATTGATTGGCAAGATTGGTTGTCTGGCCCACGGCTCCATTTATGGTAACCCTGTTGTCGAATAATTGTGTTGACAGTGCCAGTTCCAGTTCCTGGGGCGAAAGTTGGTCGCCCGGTCGGTAGTTAACGCCTATATCAAAATCCTTTGAAATCTGAGAAAGCATCTTACTCAGTTGCGCGCTAATGATTTCGTAAGACGAAATTCCCAGGGAAGCGCTGGCTGAAGATATACCCGATGAAGAGCTGAAGGTATTTAAAACCAGGAGTGAAATCATTTGCTGATTCATTTCGAGGGCATTGCTTGTATCGATAATGCTAAAAACCGCTCGTTTAACTTCATCGCTGGCATCGGGCAACTCAATGCCGAATTTAATGTCGGGATTATAAAGGTTATTTGACAGGGAAATGAGACAGTTCACATTCAGCCGGGTCGTTTTGGGCATACCTGCTATTTCGGGCAAACCTGCCAGGGTAGTCTTTACTTTGTATACGGCCTGTAAATTGATATCTGACTCGAATGGACTGCCATTGAATGTAATAGAGCCCCCTTTTTGGATCTGAAAATTTTTCTTCAGTATATTTTCAAAGTTAAACATAAAATCGCCGTTATCCATAATGTAATTTCCATACATCGAATATTCGCCGCGGGAATCGATTCCCATATTTATCAAGCCGTCGCCGCGAACATCAATAGTTCCCATCTGGTAGGGCAGGATAATGCCAATATTTGCATTGCGGGTTACATCAAGGCCAAGTTGAAGCGCCAGCAGAGATGATTCTTCGGGAGGCTGAACTTTATCTACTTCGATGGTATCGTGCTTTCGATATTGAATAAAATCGTTTTCGGAGATACCGCGAGCAAAACTTATAGGAATAAACACGCTTGTTCCCTTGTCGGATCTCATATCGGCGGTTATAACCAGATCTTCGACCGGACCTTTGATTGTTAAAGTTCCTGTTGCTTTCGCATGACCATAAAAAACTTCGTCCGAATTATACGAGGTATTAAGAGCCGACAGTTTATCAGCCTTAACAGTTATGTCGAGCGCCCAATCGGAAAATGCTACGTGGTGCAGGTATCCTGTAGCAAGGCCTTTACTCATGGTTGAATCAGTAAGTTCTATGTCTTTGAACCACATTAAATCCTTATCGAAATTAAAGTCACCGGTGAAAGAATAAGATGTTCGCAGGTAATCTACCAGTAGTTCGGACCGCATCAGGTTTAGCTTACCTTTGAGCACGGGATCCGAAAAATCTCCGGTCATGGTTACGGCACCTGAAGCATATCCGCGAATGCGCGACAAAGTTCCGGCAAGGAATGTTTCGATTGTGCGTAATTTCAGATTATCAACATCAACTTTCAGGTCGAAGTTCTCGTGTTTCCTTTCGGGATAAATGTTGCCAACCACTTTTATCGGGTAATGAGTGCCGGCATTTCCAACATAAACAACGCGCATGTCGATCCCTATCAGTTTATGCTCACTATCCCATGTACTTTTAATTTCGGCATCACCGAGGCTTTCGTGGTTAAACCCTAACCCGGCAATTTGCAAATCAGCCGAAACCCTAGGTATGGCATATAATTCCGAAACTCTGATTTTACCACTGAGGTAGCCATCCAGATCAATACCTATCTGGGCAGTTAAAACGTCGGTTTGTGAAATATTGAAACCTTTCACATCAAGTGTCATTTGGCTCAGGGGATCATGCGAAACGATTCCGTTCAGAAAAATATGGTTTTCCTGATTGGTAAAACCGATTTTCCTGATCTCAATGTACGATGTATCAATGATTGCCAGGTTACCGGGTATTGACTTCCATAATGTATCGTTTATCACAATTTCGGCATCATCGAAACGTATCGCCAAGCGCGGCGTTTGTTTGAAAGAAATTGCACCTTTAACCATGCCTTTATTGTGATCGGCAGTCTTAAAATCATCCCATGAAATGCCAAATTTCACACTGTCGTCTGCTGCAATTGCAGTTAATTTGAACTGTTCAATTCGTTTGATGGTGGAATCACTTTTGGCTGATTCCGAAAGATTGATTTCGTTGCATTCCATCAGCACTTTAAGGCTTTTATCAACTGTAGCACCCGTAAGTTTCCAGTCGTGGAGTGCAAATCCGTTCAGGACGATCATCGGGGATCGACCGGTAACATCAATCTTACCAAGAGCCGGATCAAAGGTTCCGGAAATAACCGTTTTAGGATTAATTTTAAGCCATGGCACAAACATCTGAGTCAGCGAATCAGTGTGCTTGAGTTGAATAGTGTAGTCGAAGCTCCCCCTATTAAGGCGCAGAGGCTGCTTTTCTCTACTCGCTAAAGAGGGCAGAAATTCAGTAAAAGCAACCGTAAGGTACTCAGCCATATCATCAAAGGTGTATTGTCCCGTAAAAACGGCATCGGCAAAATCGCTTTTCACCTCCATTCGTTTGCCTCCGTTGTCCAAAGAAGTGGTTACAACAGACAAATCATTCATTTTTAATGTCTTGTCTCCGAGAGTAAAGCTCGTGTTACTAAAATGCAATCCCCCAATAAGATTATCTATCGTATTGCCTGTAAATTTAAAATCGGTGCTTGTCGAAAGCATCACGATGGAATCGGTTGTCACCAGGTTTAGTTTAGCCAGGTTTGCATTGGTAACATCAGCCTGAAAATCGAACGCAGGAAAATCTTTCGAGAAGTCTGCCGAACCAACAAAATCGAGCTTTAACAATTCGTCGTTAATATAAATTCCTCCGGTGAACCTTCGTTGCCTGAACTCGCCATCCACATTAATGAGGCCAATTGTATTACCCTCGTATTGAAGATTGGTAATCTCTCCCTTAGCCGTGAGATCAGCCCTGTCGAGACTGAAGTTCTTCCCTTTAATAGTGGCATACAAATCAAGTGTGCCGAGTTGTTTAATATTGAATACTTTGCCTACATTAAAAGATTCGACTAAGATTTTTCCGTTGTACTCATGGTTTTTAGTTTCCTTGTTATTAGTAAGCAGAATATCTGTTGTAACCTGGCCAACATCAGTTATAAACGTAGCTTTCGAAACAAAATCATTGTAAAATCCGGTGAATCGCCCGTTTATTGCCACATTGCCAAGCTTCCTAATTTCATCGGGCAAGGCTATCGTATTCACACCTTCGGAATAAGGCAGCGAAAAAGACTGTAAATCCTGCATATTGGTAAAAAAAGCATCCGTCTTCAGGTTGATAAAAGTCTCTTCAATGTTAGGCAGACCATTCATGATAATATTGCCTTTGAAAGAGGTAGATTTTCCAAAAGCAAACTGAAAGTCCCTGGCCGAAAAAGATGTGACGGTTCCCTTGATTTTGCCTGAAAAATCAAAAATATCTTCCATACCATCAATATCCGGCGCAAAGGATACTATATCACGCATATCGAGCTGCGAGGGCAGTATGTTGGCAGTTATCCTGATACTATCGAGGAAATAACCATAGGCGTTCCACGAATCGTATTCAAACTTCAAATCCATCGACAGACGGCTTTTTGCAGTAGTTATCTGAAGTTTATCGGCTTTAAGCCCTCGTGGACAAACAACTATATTTGTCGTAAAATCATCGAGCCTGAATCCGCTTTTCTCCTTGCAGGTTAGTTGCATGATATAAGCCTGTATGCTATCGCCGGTAAAAACAATATTCTTCACGCCAAGGTTAAGGTTCGAGATATCCAAATCCGAAAAGTCTATACCTTTCCCCGGACTCATGTACCGTTCGTCGCGGAGAGCAAAATGCGATTCTTTCAGTTTAATATTATCAATCTGAAGCAGCCATGGAACCGATGGCGTAGTATCAATAGTTGGCGACGAAAACCGATCGAGGATAAACTGAAGGTTCATGCTGCTGTCGCCCTTATAGGTAACCAGATTAATATCAGCCGTTTCAAGTGAAATTTCATTCAGGTGTAAACTATGCTTTTCAAAATCGATGGACTTGATGTTTGCCCTGATCTTTTCTGACTGTAACAAAATTTTGTGGTGTTTATCGAGTACTTTAATATCAGTAATCACAGCATCGAGAAACCAATTTAACCTGAAGTTTCCAATAACTACTTCAGTACCTAATTGTTTGGAAAGGAATTCGGCAGCACGGTGTGCCAAAAATGTTTGTACCGGAGCTGTACGCAGCATTACAAAAGCTGCCAGCGGTGTCAGCAGCAGGAACAGCAGAATGAATAGTACTATGGTAGCCGGTTTTTTGATACTTTTGCAGCTTAAATAATTAATTACCTTATTCTGTTTTGTTCAAGTGAATTCATTCAATTTTCGAACAAGCAGCAAACTGATAGCATTTATGCCTGTTTACATTCTTGGTATCGAATCATCCTGCGACGATACTTCAGCTTCCGTGTTGCGAAACAATGTTCTACTGTCGAATATCATTGCTAACCAACAGGTTCACAAGGATTTCGGCGGTGTTGTTCCTGAACTTGCATCCAGGGCCCATCAGCAAAATATCATACCTGTTATCGACAAGGCACTGAAGAGTGCAAATATAAGCAAAACAGAATTAAGCGCGATTGCTTTTACCCGTGGCCCCGGCTTGTTAGGATCTTTATTGGTTGGCACATCCTTTGCAAAATCCTTTGCCATGGGATTACATATTCCGATAGTCGAAGTGAACCATCTGAAAGCACATATACTTGCCCATTTCGTTGTACAGCCCGGCAAGGAAAAAAAGCTGCCTGAATTTCCTTTTTTATGCCTTACTGTTTCAGGCGGACATACGCAAATTGTTGTGGTAAAAGGGTTTAACGAAATGCAAATCATCGGACAGACTATTGATGATGCTGCAGGCGAAGCCTTCGATAAATCCGCGAAAATGCTTGGCCTTGAATATCCGGGAGGTCCTTTTATTGATAAATATGCGAAAGATGGAAATCCAAAGGCTTACACTTTTGCGAAAACCAATGTGCCGGATCTGAATTTCAGTTTCAGTGGGCTAAAAACTTCGATCCTTTATTTTTTAAGAGACCGGTTGAAAGAGGATTCCGGGTTTATTCAAAAAAATCTGCCTGATTTATGTGCTTCCATACAATCAGCTATTGTTAATACTTTGATGGTAAAACTGAAAATAGCCAGCCAGCAGACCGGAATAAATGAAATTGCCATTGCCGGTGGAGTGTCGGCAAATTCAGGTTTACGCAAAGCCGTTTCCGACATGCACGGTACAGCGGGTTGGAAAGTGCATATTCCTGAATTTCAATTTACTACTGATAATGCAGCTATGATTGCCGTAGCAGGATATTATAAATTCCTGGATGGGGATTTTGCCGATCAATCGGTAACGCCTTATTCCAGGGGTGGAATCTAGCGATACAGGCAAAGGTAAGTGGTATCGGTACCGGCTTTTACCCTGAAAGTTACATCTTTGGCAACCACAAAAGTTTCGAAAGGTTTATAGGATTTCCACTCGGTTTCTCCGGGTTGCATTACAAGCAATTCGCCTGAGGTAACAGTCATATATTCGACCGAAGAGGTACCGAATTTATATTCACCGGCAGCCATAACGCCAATAGTAGCTGGACCTTCAGGCATTTCAAAAGCGATAGATTTTACGTTTCCGTCGAAGTATTCGTTGGTTTTAAACATGAGGTTGGGAATTAAAGTTTAAATGTGAGATTATGAGGTAATAGATATCAATGATCATTCGGTGGTCATTCGGTTGTCATTCATGGTCATTCATGGTCATTCGGTGGTCATATTGGGTAATTTGCGGACATTAATTATCTGCCAGAAAACCAAGAAATTAAAATGCATTCCTTATCAATTTACAACATCAAATCTTTGCTTCAGTCCTCGTTTCAATGATCTTGCTGCCTGGTCGTAATGGAAGTATTGCCTGTTTATAATGCCCGGGGGCAGATTTTCGCGTATATAATCGTTGAGAAAATAATCGAACAACAATTCGGCATGTTTTTTCCCCGATTCATCCGCCATGCGGTAAACATCGTCAATGGTAATGGAATCGCGGTTGGCAAGCAGGCCGGCGCGTCCTTCTATTACATCAAAATCAATTCCAACTTTCAAATTATCCTGGATATAACCATTCAGGTATAAAACCTGCTTATTTTTCGTGTTGGCGCGGCTCACTTCAAACCAACTATCCAGGCTAACCTGGTTGACCCGGAAATCCTTGTAATACGATTCGCCGTCAGTAAGTGAAAATGCCTGCCGGGAATCGTTAGAATATTTTTCATTCAACTGAAGTTGAGCAATCTGCACCATCCATTTGGGATCAGGTAACGCGAGAAAAAGATCAGAACTGCCGTCAACATACACATCAAATCCAATGGTATTCAACTCATTAATAAGGCTATTGGTGAAATTGGTAAGGAAAACAGAATCAGAGATGTACTGCATGTAGCATGACTGAGCCCACGCGATAGAATCGAACTGTTCATCACTATATTTCTGATTTGTATCGTAGTTTATGGTAAGATTATCCTTGTAAAGCTCGAACAAGGGAACAATCATAATGCCATTTCCTTTATACTGCTTCAGGTAAGTATGCGCAAGTTTGCGCTCGGGACTGCAAGCTGTGGTAAGCAGTACGGCCAGTAATCCTACTATCCCGAAATATCTGATCATCTGATGATTCTATTTTCGACTTAATTACAATTGCGCTAACTATTCACCATATTAAAGTTTTACTCTCTTGACAGTACTTAAAGTGCCTTGATTGCCTAAAATGCCTAAAGTTAATGCCATCAATTACAAGTAATTCTTTATTTGACACAAAATTGCAATTATTAACCTGTAAAATCTGCGAATTAGAGCAAAATCCTAAGTGCGTATTGACCTGTAAAATAAAGTATATCAAGTTAATAAAGAACTTTAGGCATTTTAGGCACTCTATACTTTAGGCACTGAACAACTACCAACTACGACTGCTGCTGTGAAAGGTTCTGCAACATGTTTTCGGCAAATGCCTTACCATAAGCAATGCCTTTGGCAATTCCTTCTTCGTGCGGAGTGAATTTTATATACAAGCCTTCACCGAAATATTTCAGTTTCAGGTTTGCCATATTCGACTCGAGCATTTTGGCAGCTTCGCCGCTCCATCCATAAGAACCAAAAGAAGATGCAAGTTTTCCTTTGTCGCGAAGCGGATTTATAGCTGCAAATAACTGGTAAACAGGCATTAATATGTTTTGATTGATGGTGGGCGAACCGATCATAACGCCAGTGCAGTTAGCCATATAATACTCCATATGCTCCAGCGACATGTTTTCGATATCATGAACTTCAACATGCACGCCAGGCACCATGCTTACCCCTTTGGCAATTGCTTCAGCCAGGGTTGAAGTATTGTTATAGGCAGATACATACGGGATAAAAACCATGGGTTTTTCGCCCAATGAGAGAGCTTCCTTTGCATATTTCTCGCTCAGATCAACGTATTTTTTCCAATTCGTGCGCAGTATCGGTCCGTGCCCGGGACAAACCATTTTGATTGGTAGCGGTCGTATTTTTTCGATGGCACGCAGCATAAATTTACTGAATGGCTTCAGAATCACATCGAAATAATACCTGAAAGCCTCGTCCCAGTTGCCAACTTTATCATCGAACATTCGCGAATCGCAGTAATGAGCCCCGAACGAATCGCAGGTAAAAAGGATATTCTCTCCTTCCAGGAATGTATAGATGCTGTCAGGCCAGTGAAGGTTTGCAGCCCCGATAACTTTTATTTTTTTATTCCCTAAATCGAGTACATCGCCATCACGAACCTGCAAGTGTTTAAAGTCGCGACCCAGCATATCTTTCAGGTAACGGATGGCATTACCACTGCCAACCACAGTTGCATTCGGAGCAATGTCGAGCAGTTTGCCCAGGCTGCCTGAATGGTCGGGTTCGGTATGATTCACCACAATATATTCCAGTTCAGCCGGATCTGCCAGTTGCTTCAGTTTTTCAAGGAAAGTCGGGAAATATTTATCCTTTACTGTTTCAACAAGCGTCTTTTTATCTGCATTGATGAAATACGAATTATACGTTGTACCATAGGGTGTATGCATTACCACATCAAAAGTAACCAGTTCGCGGTCGAGTACACCTATCCAGTGAACATCTTTGGTAATTTCAAGAATTTTATCGTCGATCATATGTTATGGTTTCAGGGTTTGAGGGTTTCAGAGTTTCAGAGTTTCAGAGTTTCAGAGTTTCAGGGTTTCAGAGTTTGAGAGTTTCAGTGTTTCAGGGTTTCAGAGTTTCAGAAATCGGATTTTTTTTTGATTGTCATTCGGTTGTCATTCAGTTGTCATTCGGTTGTCATTCGGTTGTCATTCGGTTGTCATTCGGTTGTCATTCGGTTATCATTCGGTTATCATTAAGCCGATAGAAAGTGTGAACAGTTTCATTGTTGTCAATTTCCCCACTTAACTTTCATAACTCATAATTTATAGTTAATAACTTAAAACAAAGTCATTTGAATTCCTGTCCCCAAATCGTCGTCTTCGGGGAAATCGGGCGGATTTACAGGAGGTTTTGGTTCCCTGGTTTCCTTTGGCGCTTTTGGTTGCTTTGGCTCCTTTGGCACTTTTGGCACTTTCGTTAATTTAGGTTCCGGGAGACTGATTATTTCTTCGACTTCCTCGAACAAATCCTCATCAAGTGTATCATTTTCGTCCGATTCAAGCTCATCTTCCATTATCTCAGTTTCATTCGAAATATCTACCCCGGTTTCGATCTCAACTTCTTCAACTTCCTCAACAGGAATAGGTTCAAGCCAGGTAATGGATTTAACAGGGTTACTGCCAAGTTTTTTCCCTTTGGCTTTTGGCCCCATCACTTCCACAAACTCATCCAGAATTATTTCTTCCGGCTCCACCGGCTTTTTAACTCCTTCATTATCATACTCAACATAGATCTGAGGCCTCTTATCAGCTGAAGTTGCCACAAATTTATTTCCATCTTCTTCGGGGAACATGCAGGCTTTTTTATCCGAAAATTCTGGTATAAAGCGTTTGATAAAATGAGCCTTTTTCAGATCGCTGTAATAAATAACCGTAAGTGCTTTGCCCGGATTAAATTTCTCGATGAGTGACATATCTTCCTCAAAATGATTCGATAAGTCGAAACTCATCAGGCGATAAAATCCTGATCGTGTGAGTGTTAGTATCCTGTCGGCTTCTTTAAAAGCCCCAAGATAAAGTCCGCGCTGATCTGTATTAAGTCGCATTACGGAATCGTCGTACCAGATGTCGCGTGCACCAAGGGTCGAAAATCCTCTTTCGGCTTGTACAATCTTTTTTACGGCATTTTTGCTCAGCACATTGCCTTGCGAACTGCGGCCTTTGATAGCCAATTCCGAAAAATCGAAATCGAAATGGAGTTTCTTTAACCGCGGTTTCGGTTTCAGGCTCACTTTAATTATTTCAGATTCACCGTTTGGATTTACCGTAAAATAAAGCACTTTCGAGCCGGCAGTTCCTTTTGTCAGAACATAATCCTTATCGCGTACCACACCTGTAACGGCAAACCTCTTCACATACACCGCCCCCATCCGGCCATCCTGATATACAACATGATACACTGTCCGGTCGTCATTCTTTTTAAAGACATCAATATGAATCACATTTTTGCCTACAAAAGCTTTCTCTACGACGCGGGTAACGGCAAAAGTACCGTCCTCGCGAAAAACAATGATATCGTCAATATCCGAGCAATCGCAAACAAATTCATCTTTTTTCAGTCCGAAACCGGCAAAACCTTCGACACGGTTGACATAAAGCTTTTGTGTAGCAGCGGCAACTGCAGCGGCTTCAATGCTTTCGAAATTGCGCAGTTCGGTTTTCCGTTCCCGGCCAGCAGCATATTTCGTTCGTATTTTTTCGTAGAACGCGATTACATAATCAATCAGGTGTTCGAGGTTATGTTTTACTTCGGCCAACTCATCGTTTAAGTTTTTAATATGCTCATCGGCCTTGAAAGAATTAAATCTCGAGATACGTTTGATACGTATTTCGGTAAGCCTTACAATATCCTCTTCGGTTATAAGCCGGTAAAAATCAGGTTTATATGGATCGAGACCTTTATCGATAGCGATAATTACCTCTTCCCAGGTTTTGCACTCTTCTATATCGCGGTAAATCCGGTTTTCAATGAAAATCCGTTCCAACGACGCAAAAAGTAAGGATTCCATTAATTCCTGCTGCCGGATTAAAAGTTCCAGTTTTATGAGGTCGATTGATCGTTGAACCGATATTCGCAGTATTTCTCTTACTCCGATAAAGTATGGTTTGCCTTTATGGATAACGCACGAATTGGGTGATTCGGAACGCTCACAATCGGTAAAGGCATATAGGGCATCAATGGTTTGGTCTGGCGAAACGCCCGGTTGCAGGTGAATAAGTATTTCAACGTTTTGAGCGGTATTGTCATCAATCTTGCGGATTTTGATCTTACCTTTTTCACTTGCAGCAATAATGGTATCGATCAGGTCGCCGGTAGTGGTGCCCCAGGGAATCTCAGTAATAACAAGGGTTTTCCGGTCAAGTTGATTGATTCGGGCACGAATCCGGATTTTACCGCCCCTGAGCCCGTCGTTGTATTTTATTACATCGGCTAAACCGCCGGTTGGAAAGTCGGGTACAAGAGTAAAGTCCTCATCGCGGAGTACGGCGATCGAGGCATTAATAAGTTCAACAAAATTATGTGGCAATGTTTTAGATGCCAATCCAACCGCAATTCCCTCAACACCCATTTGCAGTAGCACAGGGAATTTCATTGGAAGGTTCACCGGTTCTTTGTTGCGGCCATCATACGAAAGTTTCCACTTGGTAGTTTTCGGGTTGAAGGCCACATCAAGCGCAAATTTCGAAAGCCTGGCTTCAATATACCGTGGTGCTGCCGCCCGATCGCCGGTAAGAATATTTCCCCAGTTTCCTTGTGTATCAATAAGCAGATCCTTTTGGCCTATCTGAACCATGGCATCACCGATGGAAGCATCACCGTGCGGATGGTATTTCATGGTGTTGCCAATAACGTTGGCAACTTTGTTATAGCGGCCATCCTCGAGTTCCCACATGCTGTGCAGGATGCGCCGCTGAACCGGTTTCAGCCCGTCGAGGACTTCAGGCACGGCCCTGTCAAGAATTACATAAGAAGCATAATCGAGAAACCAGTTCTGGTACATTCCCGGCAGGTAGGTTGTATGGTGCAAATCGTCGGCATCACTTAACACTTCACTTTCAGGCAAAACAACATCAGGACCTTCGGCGGATATATTCTCGCCGGGTAATTCATCATTAAAGATTCCTTCTTCCAATTCGTCGTTCTCGTCCATTTATAGTATTCAATATTTTTCTGCTTTTACCGGGCTACATAATTAATAATTGACAATGGACAATTAACAATTCCTTGATGTACCAATTTCCCACCGCCAAATAACCTGCAAATTTACTCTTTGAATGTAATTTATAAAATCTGTCAATCTATTTTTTAAGGAATCTTATCAACAATATTTCTGTTAATAGCAGCAGCAGTGCAAGCCATATAAAATAACGCCAAAGTTGTGTTCCGCTGTTTATCTGAGCTATCACTTCGTTTAAAGGTTTCTGCCCGGTTTTCAGCACGGTGAATGAATTCAGGTGTGTTTTGTCGAGCAGTGATTCAAGGTCACTCACCGTATTGCATGCCAGATCGCTCTCCCCCCGGTTGTAATTGAAAGCAAGTGCCGTTATAACATTCTTTTCATTTAACAGCTCAAAATTACCGGCCATGGGAATCTGATTTCCAACAAAAATATTTACCATATTCCCGGCATTGCTTATTTGTGGAATCATTTCGAAATCACCCTGCAACGATTTTATTTTGTTTACCTTGTCGCCGGAAGGCAATTCCGTACCAACCCGGATTACTTTATTATCGTTAATGATACTATACAAACTGTGCGAAGGGTGACTGATGAGTGCCGTGTTATAAAGCACCGGAACAAAAAGAGCCTGCTGGGGAAAATTAGTAAATGCCGGATCCATTGGGCTTGTAAATTGCAACACTTGTCCCAGGCCGCTGCTGGTCAAAGTCAGGAATTCCCTCCCGTTGAGCATGCTCATAAGCGGAACCGTAAGCATGGCGGATGTAAAAACAATGGGATAATGTTTTTTTACATCGGGCATATCCGTATTTGCAGCCAATGTTTGTTTTCCCTGCTGTTTTTCGAAAACATCACGGAACAAATAACTCTCTTCGCTGAGCTTAACTACCTTTGAATCAGCAGTATCAAGAGCCTGGTATAAAGGGGCATTCAGGGATGTCAAAAAACTGTCGTATGTATTAAGAACAGCATTTGTCGCAGGAAGTATAAGTAAAGTACCTCCATTTACAACGAAACGTTTCAACTCCTCTGCCAGACCCGAAGAAATTGCTGGTATTTCATTCATTATGATTAAGTCGAAGCTGGCCAGTCGCCCGTAATCAAGCGATTTCTCTCCCATATTAGTCATCCTTACTGACGAATCCTGGGCAAAAAGCGCATTGAGGAACCGGTTTTCGCTGCCCCCGTTTATGGCAAGAACATTAATGGATGAAAGTACATCGAACGAAAAATAGAATTTGTCGTCGTACGTCACCGGGTAATCGGTAACCTGCAACAATCCATGCTGAGGGCCTGGCTGGTAAACGGTAAAAGGCAGTTCGACCAAAGTTGACATTCCAGCTTTTATGTCAATACTGGCTACTGACTTTTGTTGGTTATTGATAAGCAGTTTTAACGGAATTTTCTCCAGGTCATTTTCCGATTTATTCCACACCCTTGCCGTAAGCAGTGATGTTTTACCAGGTTGTTGTGTAGGTTGCGAAAACCAGCAGGTATCGATATACACATTGGCCGCTACTGACGATTTGAGAGGAACCAGGAAGGTGCTTATAGCTGTATCCTGCCGAAAATCGAAATTGCTGTATGAAGATTTCTGAAAGTCAGAAACAATGTAGGAAGTACGGCGGGATGTTGTTTCACTTTTCAACAGGTCGTTTTGCCGGTTCACGATTTCGGAAATGGAATGAACCGATGGTGAAACTTTTACCTCTTCGAGCATGGTAAGAAACTCGTCGCGGGTTACTAACCTTTGGTGCCTGCCTTCGAAATCACCAGTAAGCAACTGGAATAAATCCGTTGATTTATAGGCAGATACAATCTCACGGGCTTTCTGTTTCGACTCATCCATGAGGCTTCCATTACTTCCAACGGCTTCCATACTGAACGAATTGTCAACGAAAATACTGACTGCATTGCGTGATGCCAGTTTCGATTGCCTGTCGGAAAAAGGAATGTAAGGTTGTGCAAATGCCAAAACCAAAGCAGAAATAGCAAGAATACGAATTGCAAGAATAAGCAAGTGACGCAACTGCGACTGTTTCTGGGTTTGCTGCTTAATTTCCTTTAAAAACCTGACGTTGGTGAAGTAAACTTTGCGAAACCGTCTGAAATTAAACAAATGGATAATTATCGGAATCGCAACAGCAAGTAAACCAAAAAGATATAAGGGATTTATAAATTGCATGGTGAAATAATACGTATAGGTTGGCAGAAATATTGTGCAAAAGTAAGGAATTTGAAGCAGATTGGGAGGGTCAATGAGTAATTGATTTTGCTTTTTGGGGATAAATCAACCTCCGCTTCTATGGCGATTAAAGGAAAATTATTCACTTTTATACTTTTGACAATTTATTCTGCGTTACCTTTCAAAACCCTGTTTCCCATGAAAAAACGGATTGTAGTTTCGCTGATGATAATTTTAGTGGTTCTTGCTTCATGTCAGCCACCGGTAACATTCGATAAACCGCAACCTGCTGATGCGAAAGCTCTTAATGGTTTTCCAAAAAGAATTCAAGGAAAATACCTGAGTTCAAGAGATAGTTCAGTACTGAAAATCACTCCAAATTCATTAGTCAGGATTTATGATTACAACCAGAAAATTCATATCTCCCAACTCGATAGTAATCAACAACTTATTGGTGATACTCTTTTTGATTTGAATACGAATAAAGGTATGGCTGTAATAATGGAAGGTGATTTACTCGTGCAGCATATCAAGGCATCGGACACAATTTTTACTATAAATGCGCTCAATGTGTTGAAAAAATTCAAAGGTTATTATTTTATCAACAACCTCATTCCTCCCGAAACCTGGCAAGTGCAGAAAATCGAATTATCAAGGGGGATACTGGCCTTAAGTGGAATTAATAAAACAGAAGATATAGCTCAACTTAAAACCCTGACTGAAACCACGCAGGATACTATGCCTTATGTGTTTTCGCCAACAAAGCAGGAATTTAAAAAATTCATCAACAATGAAGGTTTCAGGGATTCAGAAATATTTTTGAAAATAAAAGAATAGTGGCTTTTCCTGCTCACTTTTTTTTCTTCTTCTTCCTGGTCTTCTCGTCTTCTTGGGCATCGCGAAGCAGGGTTTTCCAATCCGATTTGGTCTCGGCGGTAAAGGCAAGGGTTTCCGTATAGTCCTGCTTATTGATGTTCATTACTTCAACAGGTTTTCCGATGTATTCTTCTATTTCTTCGAGCAAAGGTTTTTCGTCGTTGCTGCAAAACGAAACTGCAATGCCTTTTTTGTCTGCTCGTCCGGTCCGGCCAACGCGATGCACATAATTTTCGGGTTTTTCCGGAAGGTCGTAATTTACTACAAAGTCAACATTAGGAATGTCAATTCCCCGGGCACTTACATCAGTGGCAATCAGTATTTTAAACTCACCGTTCTTAAATCTTTTCATAACCTGAAGCCTGTCAGTCTGTTCCTTGTCACCGTGAATGGTTTCGCATTTTATCTCCAGCTTTTCCATTGCGAGGCTCACTCTTTCAGCACGAACTTTGGTACGGACGAAAACCACGATTTTACTTTCCGGATTTTCGTTCACCATACGCTCCAGGAAAAACCTTTTATCGTCCATCTCTATGAATGCCACAGAGTGTTCGATATTTCGGGCAACCGGGTCTTTGGGCGAAATCTGAATCCGTATAGGGTTAGTTACCAGTGAATAAGCAACTTTCTTTATATATGGATTGATGGTAGCGGAGAAAAAAAGTGTTTGCCGTTTGCGCGGTAATTTTTTAACTAATTGTTGAATATCGTTGATAAAACCCAGGTCAAGCATATGATCGGCTTCGTCTAAGATTAGAATTTCAATCTTACTTAAATCAAGATGTCCCTGACTTACCAGGTCGAACATGCGGCCGGGTGTTGAAACTAGTATATCAACTCCTTGTTCGAGGCGCGCAATCTGTGGATCTTGTTCAACGCCGCCCATCAGGCAGAAAGTTTTAACCCGTGTATGCTCACCAATTGCCTGAAAAACCTCGGTTATCTGCAATGCCAGTTCTCGCGTGGGAACCATCACGATACATCGTATACCATCGGTTCGGCTCGAAAATTTCTTTTCGTGAAGCATATTAATAACCGGAATGGCAAAAGCAGCGGTTTTGCCGGTACCGGTTTGAGCAATAGCAAGCACATCATCGCCATGCATTATCGGGCCAATGCTTTTGTATTGAATGTCGGTGGGTCGCCGGAAACCCGAATCCGCGATATTTCGTTGTATTTCAGGAGCGAAGGAGTATTGTTCGAATTTCATAATGCAGGCTTAAAAGCTGCAAAGATACAGAGTGAAAACGAGTTATCAGGGTTTTATTCAGAGCAGACACATCATACATTTTGCTAACTATCTGACTATTTGACGTATATGATATTTTACATCATTATATTTTACCGTACCACGAAGGGTACTGCGATGGCAATAAATCCTGTAAAACAAACTACCATTATAAAGAGATTATAACGTATGTTATAATTACCCAGGAGCGACTCATCATAGTATTTGTCAACCTCCTGATCTTTATACATTTTCATAAGGCCTTCAACTAATTTAGTACGTGTTTGTTTGCCTTTCATTAATCCAAAAATAACAACAATATTTACCAATACCGTCATTATTACAAAAAGGAACATTACAATAAGCAGCGAATTATCGGTTCGTGATTTTTCGGCCATCCCTGAATTAATGGCCAGGGTTAAAAGGTTTAGCAGTATAGCACTAAGAATAAAAATGGTATCTGTGCGAGTGTTCTGCTGCAATTCGGAAGTGATGTGTTTGTGAATGTGTTCGATCATGGCGTTGGTTTTAAGTGTTTGTATTAAAAAATGAGGTATGACAAAATTAATTTTAAGTTCTACAAAATTAGCTGGTAATCAGCCAATACGGGTAATAAAAATGATTTTCAATTATCTGACTGAATTTTTTGCAACCTTTTTTTCGTAAGGTTATGACTGATAATAAACAGAATCCCTGCAACCACAAATGGGAAAGCAATCATCAGAATAATTCCAAGACTAATTAATACAGAATGGTTCCTGTTATAATTTAGTATAAAAACAAATATAGAAAGTGCAGTACCTAATCCAATAAATATCAGGCCACCAAGATATTCCCGTTTCCATGCTATTGCTAACGAAACCATCAGTACAAACGCAGGTATATTGTGTATGAGAAACCCAACCAACTGCATATATACGGGCTCATTTCCGCCGAAAACATCCAGGGAAAACAACATCACAAACAGGATGGCCAGTATGGCCAGGATGCGTGGAATCCATTGTAAAACATTGTTTTTCATATTCTTATCAGTTTATAGGTTATTGTTAAGTGGTTTAAAGTTTAATTTGGTTTTTGCTTTTAATGTATATTTATACCACACATATGTCGAAATTTGAATGTAAAGTTACGGCCTTATTCGTAGTTTTGATTTGAAATACTTTTGTAAATTAGCTGTAAAATATTTTACGAGAGTTAAACAACCACAATTTCTAATTCATTACCAACTTTGCAGCCGGAAGATAAAATACTATTTACACTTCTGAAAAAAGAAATAGCAGCTTCCATGAAGTTGTCCTATCCCGGCATGAATCCTGAGATATCACAATGGAAAGGTCAGGAAATTACCGATTTCCAGGAAGAACTGCTAACAAAAGTTAATGGCCGGCTGAGCGAAAAATGGTTTTATACCCATCTGAAGGCATCAGGTTCGTCGCTTCCACGCATTGATGTGCTGAATATGCTCAGTAAATATGCTGGTTATGCCAATTGGGACGATTTCAGGTTTAAAAATACAGAGAGAGTTTCGGATGAGGATAGAATAAAGGAAACATTTAAGCAGAATAAATTACAGAGCAGTAACAAAGTCTTTTTAACAATCCCGCTGATTTTGATCGCTGTAACGGTACTTCTGTTTATGGTTTACAAACTTATGGATACCCAAAATTATTGTTTCACTTTTGTGGATGCTGACACAGGCGAGCCAATTGTGAACGAAAATATCCAGGTTGATTTACTTCTGAATGGCGAATCGCCAGTGAACTATTTTTGCGATTCAATGGGAAATTTGGTGCTTCGCACCGACCAAAGTATAATAAAAATGGCAGTCAGGTCACCTTATTACATTACGGATACAGTTGAACGGATGTTGAAAAAGTTTAACCGCTCCGAAAAAGTGAGGCTTCGTGCAGATGCCAATGCTCTTATGATCCGCTATTTTTCACAAACTGATGTGCAAGCTTGGCAAAAAAGGCGCGATCAACTCGACAAAATGCTGAGCGAGGAAGTTCTGATTTATCAGTTGCCAGGACCAAAGGAAAGCACAGCCATGGAACTTTTTAACAAATGGGAGTTTATTGATAAACTGACCATGCCTGCCTCAAGCCTGCGACAAATCGAAATACTTGATGCGCAATACGATGATGGCAAGATTGCTGTTCTTCGTTTTAAAATTAACAGCAACCTGAAATGAAGAAGGCTATCCAAATTTTAGTCCTGGTTATCATCTACTTCATTTGTGGAGCCAGAAGTTGTAATGATGGCCACAGCAGGGAAGATGAAAATAACAAAAAACTTCTTTCCTATACAAAAGACAGCATCAAGCAAGCATTTGAGATTGACA
The DNA here is from genome assembly GCA_037142075.1 of Bacteroidota bacterium. Lineage (GTDB taxonomy): Bacteria > Bacteroidota > Bacteroidia > Bacteroidales > UBA4417 > UBA4417. Next base: position 116,467 of record JBAXBJ010000002.1, on the reverse strand, counting down.
AACCCAACGATGAACTTTTAAAATCCTACGAAACAAAAGCTTGCCAGAAACTTGTTGATTTTGCCGACTACCTGAAAATTGCAGCAGATACCTCCATAAACGTACTTTTCAGACATCAAGCCGCCGAAATGGCAGGAAAACTATTCCTGTCGAAAGAAATAAATTTCAGAAAATGGGGTGATGAATCATCCAAAACCGATGAATTTTCACTCGATCGATTGCTGGAAAAAAGCCTTTCAGAAGGTTCTGCATACTGGATTCAACCAATGCAAATTGAGGTTGCAGAACCTTTAATATGGACCAATGATTCAACTTATTCGGGTAAATTGTCATTTCGTCCACAATACGTTTTCTATAATAGTCAAAGGGTTGAAGAAAGTCATGTTAAATTGTCAACACTCGAATTTTGTGTCATAAAAAATCGGAAGTCGTTCGGAAAGGAACAACTTTTGGTTTGGGAAGTATATCTCGGAAAAACTTATTAAATTTAAAGAAAAATAGTCGGACCATTATCCATTGTCAATTATCCATTGTCAATTGTCATACATTTTCAAAAAACTCATCTAACAGGGCAATTACAGTATCTTCGTCCTGTTTTTCCAACAATTTACCATCAAGTTTTAAGGAAGGTCCTACAGCGCAATGACCAAAACATCGTTGACCATGAAAACGCACCTCATTCAGCAGATTCCGGTCGCGTAAATAATCGTTTACAATTTTTACCAATTGCTTATTGCCCCTGGCAAAACAAGAACTCCCAAGACATATAACCACTTCTTTTTTTATTATTTCCATTGTTCGGTGTCCTCAGATTGAAGAATCAGATTCGAAAAAAATTACGTTCAGGAAACAAATATAGAAAAAATTGTATACCTGAATACTGTTAACCAAATAACATTGTTATTTTTTTCACAATAATAATAGTTTATAAAAACCAATGCATTATTTTTGTAGTCAGCAATATGACTACAAATATCAACCAGCATATGCAGGTCGCCCTCGATGAGATCATAAACAGGTATAAGGCAGGTTCGCGCGAATCCTTGCTGCCATTGCTTCAGGACATACAAATAGAGTATGGTTACCTGAATGAAGAAGCCATTCTTAAAGTTGGAAAGCACATCAAACTGCCCTCGAGCAAGGTATATGGTATTGCTACTTTTTACGATCAGTTCAGGTTTGTTCAAAAGGGAAAGTTTCATATTAAAGTATGTCGGGGTACTTCGTGCCACATGCACGGATCCTTAAGTCTTTTAAAGGAAGTGGAGAGAGTACTTCACCTTAAAGAAGGACAAACCACCCGCGATGGCAGATTCAGCCTCGAAGCCGTGAGTTGTATGGGAGCTTGTGGATCGGCACCGGTACTGAATGTGAATGGCGATTTCAAAACGACCGTTACCATTCCCGACATAGCTCAAATCATCGATTTCTATAGAAATACAATCTAACTCCGGACTTATTCTATGGATGAGAAACAATTTTTGATTGAAAAAGTACTCGCAGCAAAAGCGGATCTAAATACACAGGAAGTAGCTGATTACATGTCACTTATACGACATGACACAGTAAATATCCCAATAATATATATAGGATCAGGTACCTGTGGAAAAGTTGCCGGAGCAAATGAAACTTTGCAGGCAATTAACAGGTATCTAAACGAAAAAAATATTTTAAGCGAGATTGTCCAGGTAGGGTGTATTGGCTTATGTACCTATGAGCCTTTGGTTGACATACAACTTCCCGGAAAGGCAAGGATTTCATTCCGGAACATAACACAAGATCTTGTTGAGCCTTTATTTGATGATATTTTTAACAGCGAAGTTCCATACGAACAAGTCTTAGGCCAGTTCAGCAACAAACGGCATAACCGGTGGGAAAATGTACCTATGTTGAATGAGTTGCCGTTTTTCAAACTTCAGCACCGCCTTGTGTTAGCCAACTGCGGCATCAGCAATCCCGATTCGGTATCCGACTACATTGCCAGGGGCGGCTACCAAACCTACCTGAAATGCATACGAAACTACACCGGCGAGAAAATATGCAACATAGTTGATCAGAGCGGCTTACGGGGAAGAGGCGGGGGCGGTTATCCGACAGGTCAGAAATGGATGGTGGCGCATAATTCGGTAAGCGATCAGAAGTATTTGATTTGTAACGCTGCCGAAAGTGATCCCGGTGCGTTTATGGACAGAGCTGTAATTGAAGGGGATCCTCATTTATTGCTCGAAGGAATTGCTATTGCTGCCTATGCCATTGGTGCTACCACAGCTTATATCTATGTGATGGACGAGTACAGCCAGGCTTACTTTATGCTGAACCAGGCAATTACTCAATTAAAAGAGTACGGTTTTGTTGGGTATAACATTTTTGACAGCGGTGTTGATTTTAAAATAACTTTGGTAAGAGGGCCGGGTGCTTTTGTTTGCGGCGAGGAAACTGCATTAATTAACAGTATCGAAGGAAAGCGCGGAATGCCCAGGCCAAAACCGCCGTTTCCTGCCATACAGGGACTTTTTGGCAAGCCTACCGTGATCAACAATGTAGAGACATTGGCGAATATTCCCTTCGTTCTGCGTCATGGTCCTCAGCGTTTTAATGAGATCGGAATTCCTGAAGCAAGGGGCACAAAAGTGTTTGCCATCTCGGGTAAGGCCATGATTACCGGGCTGGTAGAAGTTCCCATGGGCACAAAGATCAAGGATATTATTTTCAGGATAGCCGGCGGCGTTAAGGATGGAAAGGATTTTAAAGCTGTTCAGATCGGTGGCCCCTCAGGAAGTTGCCTTCCTGTTTCCCAACTTGATTTACCGGTAGGATACGAATCATTATGGAATGAAGGAGCCATTATTGGTTCAGGAGGTATGATCGTGATGGACGAAAACACCTGCATGGTTGACATTGCGAAGTTTTTCATGAATTTTCTTCAAAAGGAAAGCTGCGGCAAATGCATTCCCTGCCGTGAAGGCACCAGGCGTATTCACGAAATTCTCGAAAGCATTACCCGTAGACCGACCGGCGAATCAGGATTTGAAGTCCTCGAAAGGTTTAAAGGAATTATGCAGTTAACTGATTTGGCTGAAGTTATCAGGGATACATCTCTTTGTGGATTAGGGCAAACAGCACCTAACCCGCTAATGAGTGCCATGAAATGGTTCAGGGAAGAGTTTGAAGAGCATGTTTTTGACCGTAAATGCCGGGCCGGAGTTTGTAAAGAATTGCGCCTGTTCTATATTGATGTGGATAAATGTATAGGGTGCGTAGCCTGCTTGCGAAAATGTCCGGTAAATGCCATCGTAGGCCAACCCAGGCAACCTCATTTCATCATCGAGGAAAAGTGCATCGGATGCGGAATATGCTTTGATGTATGCAAGTTCGTGGCTGTAAAATTAAAATAATTCGATAATGCGATAATGTGATAATGCGATAATGTGATAATGCAGGAATTTGGGAACTGGGAATTGGGGAACTAAAAATTCAGGAATGTGATAATGCGATAATTGAAAATACAATATTCTATTAATTAGCACATTAAAGAATTAGCACATTACGACACCAACAATCAACTTGAAAAATGTTATTCGAGATAGAAGTAAACGGTAAAACCATCAAAGCTAAGCGGGGCGACACCTTGCTCATGGCTTTACAGCGGAATGGAATAAAAGTTCCTACGCTTTGCCATATCAAGGATCTGCTTCCATCGGGTGCCTGTCGCATGTGCGTAGTTGAAGTGGAAGGACGCCAGGGACTCATTCCGGCTTGCTCGCATCCGGTTGAAGAATGGATGAAAGTACATACTCACTCACCCCGGGTTATAAAAGCACGGAAAACCAACACCGAATTATTGCTCAGCAATCATCCCGACGACTGTCTCTACTGCGAGCGTAATGGCAATTGCGAATTACAGAAGTTGGCCGAAGACCTGAATGTTCGCGAACGCCGTTTTTACGGCAAGAAAAACAAGTATAAAACCGACCCCTCGAGTGCAAGTTTATTGCGCGATCCGGCCAAATGCATTTTGTGTGGCCGGTGTATTAGGGTTTGCGAAGAAATCCAAAAAATAACGGCTCTCGATTTTATAGGTCGGGGCAATAAAACACAGGTTGGTCCGGCTTTCAACAAGGGGATGAACCTTTCAAGTTGCATAAATTGCGGACAGTGTGTTATGGTTTGTCCCACCGGTGCTTTAGCCGAAAAACAGTACCCGGCAAAGTTGCAGGATGCTCTTCATAATCCTGTTGTAAAAACTGTAATCCAATGTTCGCCAACACTTTCAGTAACTCTAGCCGAAGAATTTGGCCTGCGTGCCGGAAAAGATTTAGAAGGTGTAATGTATGCCGCTTTGCGTAAACTTGGTTTCGATTATGTATTCGATACCTCATTTGCCGCTGATTTACTCATTACAGAGCAGGCCTCTGAATTTTACGATCGCCTGAAGACAGGCAAAAACCTGCCCATGTTCTCCAGTTGCTGCCCAGCCTGGATAAAATATATCGAACAAAGCTATCCCGATCTGCTTTGCAATGTATCAGCCTGCAAATCGCCTCAACAGATGCTGGGAGCATTGATAACCCACCACTTTGCACCACAGGAAGGGATTGCCGTTGACGATATTTACTCGGTATCGGCTATGCCTTGTATTGCTAAAAAATTCGAGTCGCAAAGGGAACAAATGACGCAAAAAGGGATAACCGATGTTGACCTCGTGCTTACCACCCGCGAACTGGCAAGGTTAATCCGCCTGAATGGAATTGATATTGAGCAGGTTGAACCTGAATTGTCTGATCAGCCCTACCAGTCGCGAAGCTCAGCAGGTAAAATGCTGGCAGTCAGTGGCGGGCTTACCGAAGCAATGATACGCACCCTGCATCACCTGATTACCGGAAAGGACACGAATCAGCTTAAAATTCAGGAACTTAGATCTAACAAAGATCGTAAAGAATATTTTGTTAAAATTGGAGCATTTAAACTGGGATTTGCCGTAGTAAATGGCATTGGAAATATCGAAGCGCTTCTCACCGAAATAAAAAAAGGCCGCAACGATATTCATTACATTGAGGTAATGGCCTGCGAAGGCGGCTGTGTGGGTGGAGGCGGACAACCCATACATCCCGAGAATGACAATGTGAGAGCCCGCGCCAAATCAATTTATGAACTTGATGAAAAGGAGTCGAACAGGTTCGCACACCAAAATGCATCTCTGCAGGAAGTTTACAAATCTTTTTTACAGAATCCGGGTAGCGAAATCAGCCTGAACCATCTATTCACTTCGTACGAAGAGAGGGAAGTGATGAGGTAGAGAAAAGTGAAAGTGAAATCCAAAGTTGAGATGAAATATCAGCGAGCATAATAAAAACCGAAATAAAATGAGAAAAAGTATCCTTATAACACTTTGTTTATTAATTGCTTTCTGGTCTTCTGCACAGACTTCACGAAATCAATTTATCGGGATAAATTTACTACAACTACCAGCCTTGACAATAAATGCGAACTACTCAATTGAATCAAAGCCCATTCTGACTCCAATAGTTGATCTAGGTTATGCCTTTAATTACGAGAAAAGTTTTGACTTTATAGGAAACTTATTGACACCTCATTGTGATTGTGAAGATGGTTACAAAATTGAGAAACGAACAGGCGGATACCTGAAATTTGGAACATACTTTAATTTGAGAAAATCTATAGAAAAACAGAATTTCTTTCATTTAGGTGTTTTTCTTACTAATTCCCTAGTTCACGAAAGTGGAGTATATGATTCTCTCAATCAGAACGAAACGGTTAATCAACCAATAAGCCATACAATTTTTATCACGGGTCTCGGCCTTTCTGGAGGTTATGAATTTTCATTTTTCAAGAAGATGAAATCGAATATTGATTTTCAAATTTCATTTCCAAACAAAAACTATGAAGACTTATACGGATACAGAAACTTCATTCCAGGCATGGGATATAAAGACACTGTTGAAAAATGGTTTCCCATGCTTATCTGGAATATAAAATACAGATTATGAAAGAATTACGAATGTATATAAACGCTGAAACCTGAAATCCTGAAACGCCCCAACCCCTAACCCCTAAATCCTAACACCTATCTAATCATGAAGCCCGGCATTACAACCCCGTTAAATCAGGAAACTGATAAAAAACTCGTCTTTACCATCAAGGAAAGGTGCAGGGTTTGCTATACCTGTGTGCGGGAGTGCCCGGCGAAAGCAATCAGCATTGCCGGCGGTCAGGCCGAAGTTATTACAGCAAGGTGCATTGCGTGCGGAAATTGCATTAAAGTCTGCAGCCAGAATGCCAAGGTTTTCTATAAAGAAATTGACCAGGTTAAACGACTTATTTCAACTTACCCGAAAGTAATTGCCTTGGTAGCTCCGAGTTTTCCGGCTGAATTTTATGAAATAGAGGATCATAAAATACTGGTTGGCATTATTAAATCGTTCGGATTCAGCCATGTAACGGAAGTTTCGTTTGGTGCCGACCTGGTAGCCCGATACTATAAAGAACAACTCAGCCTTGCAATGCCGGCTATATCGTCCGATTGTCCGGCCATTGTTGCCTACATCGAGAGATATGCCCCCGATCTTACAAAAAAACTTGCAAATGTGGTTTCACCCATGGTGGCAATGGCAAGGGTTGTGCGTAAACATTATGGAGAAGACGCAAAATTAGTTTTCATCGGTCCGTGCCTGGCCAAAAAAGCGGAATCGGACGAAATAGATGCTGCCCTTACATTTCGCGAGTTGCGTGAAATGATTCAAAATGAACGTATTAACTATTCTAAAATAACTCCGGCAGAATTCGACCCTCCATTGGGCGGTCGCGGTGCAATTTTTCCACTAAGCCATGGTTTACTTCAAACCATGGAAGTAAACGAAGATATCCTGAGCGAAAATGTGCTGGTTGCCGGTGGAAGGGCAAATTTTCAGGATGCTTTACGCGAATTCGAACAGGGAAACCTCGAGGGACACCACCTGCACCTCTTGTGCTGCGAAGGCTGTATCCTTGGACCAGGCATGTCACCTTACCCAAACACATCTCCTACTGCCCTTCGTTTTGCCAAGAAAGCAAAAATTATAAGTTATGCAAACAGGAAAATGGCTGATTTGGACAAAGACCAATGGCAAGCTTACCTGGATGAATTTTCAAAACTTGATTTTTCGCGTTCATTTAATCCCCGCGACATGCGATCGCTGCGCCCGCCAGATGAACACATTAAAGATGTACTTTATCAAATGGGGAAATACAGCCAGCAGGATCATCTCAATTGCGGTGCCTGTGGCTACGATTCGTGCGAGGAACATGCTATCGCTATCATAAATGGCTTAGCCGAAACGGAGATGTGTCTCCCCTACTCCATCGAAAAGCTACATAAATACATCCGGGAGCTAAATATTTCGAAAGAAAAACTTGCCAATGTGCAGGAAGCACTAAGGCATTCGGAAAAGCTTGCCGGTATGGGTCAACTTTCAGCCGGAATTGCGCACGAACTCAATAATCCGTTGGGTGTAATTACCATGTACAGCAATATCCTGAAGGAGGAATTGCCTGCCGATAGCCCCATGTTACAAGACATCGACCTGATTGTAGAGCAAGCCGACCGTTGCCGCAAAATTGTGGGTGGGTTGCTTAATTTTGCACGTAAAAACCAGCTCAATCTCAGCGAAACCGATGTAATAAAACTCGCCAGGCATAGCATTGATTCGGTTATTATTCCCGAAGGAATTACAGTACGCTTAAACACAAAAGTCACTGATCCGGTGGCAAACCTTGATTATGACCAAATGACGCAGGTAATTACAAACCTGCTGAAGAATGCGGTTGAAGCCATGCCCGAAAAAGGTGAAATTTCTTTTGACATTTCCGATTCCACTGACCAGTTTACACTTAATATCACGGATAACGGAACAGGAATTGAACCCGAAAATATGGATAAGCTTTTTACTCCATTCTTTACTACCAAAGGCATTGGAAAAGGAACCGGGCTTGGATTGCCTATCATTTATGGAATAGTAAAAATGCACAAGGGAGATGTTACTGTTAAATCAAATGTTGATCCACAGTCAGGACCTACAGGAACTACTTTTAGCATTACGATACCAAGGAGGAGGATGTAGGAGTTATGAGTTATAAGATATGAGTTATGAGTTATAATTATAAGTCATAAATATAAGTTACGGATAATGAGCGGATTTAAAGTAGTGGATTGAGTTGATTGTTAGAAACTAAAATGTTATTAATAGATAAATGCCGGATGAAATTGACCAAAAATTAAGTACTGAACTCAATGAAAAAGAAAATACTGATAGTTGACGACGATATGGATTACCTGTTCCAGATGCGCACGAAAGTGGAACAGATGGGTTTCGAAACCATTACTGCTGAAAGCCAGGCTGAAGCAGAAAAAGTCATCCTTGAAATCAAGCCCGATCTTTGTATCCTCGACCTGATGATGGAAAGTGATGACAGTGGCTTTATCCTGAGTTATAAAATCAAACGGAAATATCCTGATGTACCGGTCATTATTGCAACCGCCGTAACTGCCGAAACCGGAATGACATTCGATGTACATGCCGACGAAAACACGCAGTGGATAAATGCTGACTTGTTTCTCGATAAAGGAATACGCTCCGATCAACTGCATCGCGAAATAAAAAAATTACTGAAAATCTGATACATGGCAACTTTTAAGATACTGATCATCGACGACGAACCTGGAATTCGTGAGGGTACAAAACGTATTTTGCAAAATTTCAAAGTCGATTATCCTTTTATGGACGAACAAATCGATTTTCAGGTATTGGAAGCCGGGACCGGTAAGTCAGGAATTGAAATAATTGACAGGGAAATGCCCGAAATATTATTACTTGATAATAAATTACCTGATATTCAGGGTATTGAGGTTCTGGAATATGTAAAAAACAAACATTACGATATTATTGTGGTAATGATAACTTCGTACGCATCGCTCGAACTCGCCGTAAAAGCTACCCGCGACGGAGCCTATGACTTTATACCCAAGCCATTTACACCCCAGGAAATCAGGGCTTCGGTCGAAAATATCACAAAACAGATTTTCCTGAAGCGAATGACTCAAACCCTGAATAATACAGGAAAACAAATCAGATTCCAGTTTTTATCCGTATTATCGCACGAACTTAAGGCGCCCCTCAACGCGATAGATGGTTACCTAAAGATGATTAAGGACAGGCAATTCGGCAATAATGTGGATGCATACGAAGAGATGCTCGACCGCTCGATGGAACGCATCAAAGGTATGCGCACGCTCATTCTCGATTTGCTTGACCTGACAAAAATTGAAACCGGCAAAGCCACCCAAAAGCTGGAAACGGTAAATTTGCGAAAAATCATTCAAATGGCGGTTGATACTGTCCGTCCGTATGCCATTCAAAAAGACGTGGATCTTTATATAAATACCCGCGAAAATATTGAAATGAAAGCAGATGCAGGCGAAATTGAGATTATCATGAACAACCTCATTTCGAATGCAGTAAAGTATAACAGAAACGGTGGCCGGGTAGATATTTTCCTCGAGAAAGCTGAAGAATTGATAAAAATTACAGTTTCCGATACAGGAATAGGTTTAAAAGAAGAAGACAAGGAAAAGATTTTTAATGATTTTGTCCGTATAAAAAGCAGCCAGACGCGTGAAGTAACCGGCAGCGGATTAGGATTATCCATTGTAAAAAAAATAGTGGATATGTACCACGGAACAATCGAAGTGCAAAGCGAACCGGACAAAGGGACAACTTTCATTATCACCCTCGTGGAACCCGCAGCATAATTTTACAACTAAAAATATATTAAATAAGCAACTAAAATACCGATAAAGATGGCAGCAAAAAAACTACCGGATAAAACTGTTGAACGCCTCAGTCAATACAGGCGTACATTATTAATTGCCAACTCATCGGGGAAACATCACGTTTTTTCGCACGAACTGGCTGCCATGCTACATATCACGTCCGTGCAAGTGAGGCGTGACATTATGCTTATCGGTTATTCGGGAACCCTCCGGCAGGGCTACGACGTGAAGGAACTTATTGAAATAATCGGAAAAATTATTGATACCAAAGAAGGCCAAAAAGTAGCCGTAATAGGGATAGGAAACCTGGGCAGAGCCATTATCGGGTATTTCAGCGGGAAACGGACCAAGCTCACCGTAGTGGCTGGTTTTGATGTAAATCCCGAAAAAATTGACCGCGTTTATGCCGGCGTATGGTGTTATCATTTCGATAAACTGTCGGAGATTATCAAAAAGGAAAATATCACCATTGCCGTTTTAACCGTACCTGCCAATGACGCTGCGGCTGTTGCCGATTTGCTTGTAATGGCCGGAATAAAAGGCATCCTTAACTTTACACCCAAGCCTATTAACGTTCCATCGAATGTGTATCTCGAAGAGTATGATATCATTACATCGCTCGAAAAGCTGGCTTACTTTGTAAAAAAAGTTTAATCTGAAATAAACTTAACAGATTTCGGCAACTCAACGGTTGCTAAATCTATGTAACTTTTTTAAAGCTGACGTATTCCAGCGCATTTACCATGCGAATTTTTTACGACTTCGATCATCTTGCGGCTATCCCAAACCCGGTAGTAACCACCGGGAGTTTTGATGGTGTGCATGTGGGTCATAAAGCTATCATTAACCGCATCAATAAAACTGCGCGCGAAATCCGGGGCGAAAGCGTACTCATCACTTTTCATCCGCATCCGCGTAAGGTGCTTTTCCCGGAAACTGCGGGAAAGGATTTATTTCTTATCAACTCGCAGCGCGAAAAAATTGAGCTTCTCCGTAAAGCCGGACTTCAAAACCTTATCATTGTTACTTTCACCCCGGAGTTTGCGCATATTTCATCCATCGATTTTATCCGGAACATACTGGTAGCAAAGTTGCACGCCCGGAAGATAGTTATCGGGTTCAATCACCAGTTCGGTTATAACAGGGAAGGGAATTTCGACTTCCTGCGCGATCTTGGAACTTACTACAATTTTGAGGTGGAAGAAATTCCTGAACAGGATATCCATAACGAAACAGTCAGTTCCACGCTCATCCGGAAATCGTTGCAGGAAGGCCGGATACAGCGTGCCAATGCGTACCTCGATCATCATTACATGATCATGGGTAAGCTATCGGAAGGCAGTAACGACCTGAAGATGAGAAATATGAATACACTCTGCATTGATATAGAAGAAGAATGTAAACTCGTGCCACCCGATGGAGTTTATGCCGTGCGGATCGAAATCGGGCAAAACTCGGTAAAAGGAATTCTGAATATTAAAAACAGCCGTTATGGCATCGACCGCTGCAAGGACGAAATACTCATCGAGCTCTTCCCTTTTCAAACGCAGGAAACATTGAACGGGAAAGATGCAACCGTTTACTTTGCAAAATACATAAGGCAAGAGCTTGATTTCAAAGGAATTGACGAACTGAAAGCTCAACTTGATAAGGATAAATTGCTGGTGGAGGAGTTGATTTATTAGAATAGTTAATGTTAATCGTAAATCGTTAATCGTTAATCGTAAATCGTTAATCGTTAATCGAAAATCGTTAATCGAAAATCGTAAATCCGAAATCCGAAATCCGAAATCCGAAATCCGAAATCGTAAATCCGAAATCCGAAATCCGAAATCCGCAATCCGAAATCGTAAATCAAATAAACAGATAATTCCTTTCCCATTGTCAAACAAAAATGAAATAATGAAAGTCACTTTTCTGGGAACAGGTACTTCAACAGGTGTTCCGGTAGTTGCGTGCAACTGCGAGGTATGCAGCAGCGACGATGCTCGCGATAAAAGATACCGGACTTCAGTTATGCTCAGCCATGGCAGTTCTAACATCATCATTGATTGTGGTCCTGATTTCAGGATACAAATGCTCAAACACAAGGTCGAAGATATTGATGCGGTTCTTTTTACGCATGCACATCGCGATCATATCGCCGGCCTCGACGATATCAGGGCCTTCAACTATATTCTTCACAAGTCGATCGATATTTACGGTTCGCAGCTTACATTGGATGCTATAAAAGAGCAATTTCCTTATATTTTTGTCCCGGGCCGGTATCTGGGTGCCCCAAAACTGAACCTGTTTCCAATCACAGAAGCACCCTTCAATATTGGCGAATTCAGTTTTATTCCAATACAGGTAATGCACCAGGATATGGAAGTGTACGGTTACCGCATTGGCGACTTTACCTACATTACTGATGCCAATTATATTTCACCTTTGGAACTGGAAAAAATTCGCGGATCTAAAGTAATTGTAATCAATGCATTGCGTAACTCACGGCATATTTCGCATTTTTCGCTGGGCGAAGCTTTGGAAATACTGCAGGACCTTAAACCTGATAAAGCTTACCTGACACATATCAGTCATTTTTTAGGAAAATATGAGATTGTTGAACCAAAGCTGCCTGAATGGGTCCATCTGGCTTACGACGGGCTTCAAATTGAGGTTTGATTGTATTGATAATCAATAATTTAAAACCTGTACGCTTCATTTTGTTTAATAAATTCCGATTGTTATTTGTTTAACAAAATTAAGTATTGTAATGCTTAAATAGCTTGAAGAATTTAGTAATTTTGCAGACTGAAATGAAATATAAATAACTGAAATGAAATTCCAACCTGAACAATGCAGGATTCCTGATGAACGGATGAAGCCTTTTCTTGATGCCGAAGAAATATGGGAACATCTTAACAGTGCCAAAGCTACTATCGAAGAAGTCAGAACTGTTATTGCAAAATCGCTTGACAAACAGCGCCTTACCCTTGCTGAAACAGCTATCCTGATCAGTGCAGATACCCCGGATCTGATTGAAGAAATTAAGGACGGTGCACGACGGTTGAAAGAAATGGTTTACGGTAACCGGATTGTTCTCTTTGCACCTTTGTATATTGGCAACAAATGCACCAATAACTGCTCGTATTGTGGATTCCGCTCATCAAACAAAGATGCCATCCGCAGCACGCTCGATGACCAGGAATTAATTAATGAAGTTGAGGCCCTGGAAGATAACGGCCAGAAAAGGCTTATACTCGTATATGGCGAGCACCCCGATTACGGACCTGAATATATCGCTCATACCGTAAATGTGGTTTATGGTGTTAAAAAGGGAAATGGTGTTATACGCCGTGTAAATGTGAATGCGGCACCTCTCGAAATTGAAGAATTCAAAATTGTAAAAGACTCAGGTATTGGCACTTATCAGATTTTCCAGGAGACTTACCATCCCGATATTTACAAACATTATCACCTGGGCGGTAAAAAACGTGATTACCAGTACCGGCTCACTTCGCTCGATCGTGCCCAGGAAGCAGGCATTGATGACGTAGGAATTGGCGCCCTTTTCGGATTGTACGACTGGCGTTTCGAAGTAATGGCGCTTGTAAGGCATACCAACCACCTTGAAGCCTGCTACAATGTCGGCCCGCATACGATTTCCTTTCCACGCATACAGGAAGCCTCCGCAATGAATTTTGACGGTAAATACAAGGTTTCAGACGAAGAGTTTACGAGGCTTGTGGCTATTCTCAGGTTGGCAGTTCCTTATACAGGCTTAATTCTCACGGCCCGTGAAAATGCTGCTGTGCGCGATGAAGTGATGCGTTTCGGCGTTTCGCAGATTGACGGCGGCACCAAACTTGAAATTGGCAGCTATGCAGAAAATAAGAACGAAGCTCAGAATTTGAACCGCGAGCAATTTCACATCAACGACTCCCGTTCACTGAATGAAATAATCGACGAACTGCTTTCAAGTGATTACCTGCCATCCTTCTGCACAGCATGTTACAGGCTTGGACGTACCGGCGAGCATTTTATGGAATTCTCTGTGCCGGGTTTTATCAAGAGATTCTGTTCGCCAAATGCAATTCTTACCCTGGCCGAATACCTTGAAGATTACGCGCCATCTGAAACAAAATTAAAAGGCTACAAAGTGATAGATGAAAACCTGAACGAACTTGAAAAAGCACCGGAAAAAGTAAATGTTGCTGAAATCCGCGACCGGGTCGGAAAAATAAAAGCCGGGGAACGGGATCTGTATTTCTAATCGTAAAATACAACTTTCATTATCCTGATTTTCAGCAATATGAAAGTATTAAAACAAATTTATGAAAATATCAAGTCGCCATTTTGGCATTCTCCCGGATAAAAGAGAAGCGCTAATTTTTAGTTTACAAAACGACAATGGAATTTCGCTTGAGATTTCCAATTATGGAGGGACAATTATCTCATTATCAGTTCCGGACAAAAACGGAGTAATGGCAGATGTAGTTCTTGGCTTGCCAAACTGGGAAGAATGGATTGAGAACCCTCCCTATTTTAACTGCATTATCGGACGAACATGTAATCGTATCGGAGGTTCAAAGTTCAACATCGGTGGCATTGAGTACAAAGTATCCGAAAACCAGGATGGATTTCAATTACACGGAGGATTCCAAGGATTCCATCAAAAATTATGGGATGCAACTTTGTTCGAAACAGATGATAACGTAGGCATTGAGTTAGAATACTTAAGTATTGACGGTGAAGAAGGATTTCCGGGAAACCTGAAGGTAAAAGCCATTTATTCATTCAATAATAATAACGAAATCGGTCTTGAGTTTTTTGCTGTTACCGATAAAGCAACACCGGTAAACCTGACGAATCATGCCTATTTTAACCTGGGTGGCGAAGGTTCGGGTACTGTTTATTCGCACGAACTTATGATTTGTGCCGATCAAATTACAGCTACTGATAGCAAGAGTATTCCAACAGGGAATTACACGGATGTTGCCGGAACTCCATTCGATTTTACCGGGTTTCATCAGATCGGCGAACGGATTGATCAGGTTTACAAAGGATATGACAACAACTTTGTCCTAAAAAATCAGACCGGAGAGCTTGCATTAGCGGCAGAAGTTTATGATCCGGAATCGGGAAGAATTTTGAAAGTATATACTACTGAGCCTGGTATTCAACTCTACACTGCAAATTGGTTTGACGGATCATCAACAGGAAAATGTGGAAAACCCCATAACAACCATTCCGCATTCTGCCTCGAAACCCAACATTTCCCGGATGCGATGAATCATCCTGAATTTCCAAATGTTATTTTGCATCCAGGTGAACAGTTTTACTCAAAAACGGTCTGGAAATTCTCGAACCATTAGAAATGTCAAAAAAAATATTAACTTAGCTCTAGACATCATCCATTTAATAAAATGTTATTTCATTAATATTCAATTGATTGAATAAATTACACCTCTAATCTGAACTTCGATGAATTTATCCTGGCTTGACTGGAGCATTATTCTCGTACTTTTCATGCTTATGCTTGGAATGGTCTTTCTAAGCAAGAGCCTGATGAAGAGTGTGAGCGACTTCCTGGCTACCGGCCGCACCGGGGGAAGATATATTATTTCCATGTTCCATGGAACGGCTGCACTTGGGGCAATTACGGTTGTCGGTGCCCTGGAGCAGAATTACAATGCCGGGTTCAATTCGCGCTGGTGGGAAATGCCTACAGCCGTTATCCTGGTCACCATCAGCGTCACAGGATGGGTTGTTTATCGTTTCAGGCAAACAAGAGCCCTTACCATGGCCCAGTTTTTCGAAATGCGTTACAGCCGCTCCTTCCGGATTTTCGCAGGAATTCTTGCATTTTTATCTGGCGTGGTGAATATGATCATTTTCCCGGCTGTAAGTGCCAAATTCTTTATTTATTTCTGCGGTATTCCTGAAATTGGTCACCTTGGCAGCTACTCGCTTACCTATATCCTGACGAGTGCGGTGATGGTATTTGTACCCCTTTATTTCATATTCACCGGCGGCCATATTGCCGTCATGTTTACCGATTTTATACAGGGAGTATTCGTAAATATAGTCTTTGTTTTGATAGTGATATTGTTGCTAGTGCAGGTTAGCTGGGTCGATATTGGCGAAGCAATGAAGGCAGCGCCTGCCGGGCATTCTCTTATCAATCCTTTTGATTCCGGTGAAGTCCAGGATTTTAACCCCTGGTTCTTTTTTATCGGAATGTTTGGTTTGATTTATACCAAACTGTCGTGGCAGGGAAACTCATCCTTCAATATTGCAGCCAAAAGTGCCCACGAGGCTAAAATGGCTGATGTACTTACCAACTGGCGACTCGTTCCGCAATGGGGTCTTTTTCTTATGATCGTGCCCATTATCGCATACACCATATTTCATCACGACAACTATAAAGTAATTGCCGACAGCATTAACACTATGCTTGCCGGTTTTGCCCCGGCTGACCAAAGCCAGTTACGGATACCCATGGTATTAAACTACCTGTTACCGGTTGGACTTAAGGGTGCCTTTGCCGCTATTATGCTTGCCGCTGCCATAACCTGTCACAATACCTATATGCATTCGTGGGGAAGTATTCTCATACAGGATGTTGTGATGCCAATCCGTAAAAAACCTTTTCAACCCAAAGAACACCTGAAATACCTGAAACTTTCGATTCTCGGAGTTGGAATTACCATTTTTATCTTAAGCATTGTGTTTCAGCAAACGGAAAAGGTATTCCTGTTTCTGAACATCTCGGGAGCTATTTTTGTGGGTGGTTCGGGTGCAGCTATAATCGGCGGGCTCTATTGGAAAAAAGGCACAACTCCTGCAGCATGGGCAGCCATGATAACAGGTGCACTCACGGCTGGTATCAATATCCTTCTGAAACAGTACATTCCCGGTTATCCGATAAACGGACAATGGGGATGGTTCATGGCCATGGTACTGGCTTCGGCGGTATATTTTGTAGTATCGCTGCTCACATCAGGAAAAGCATTCGACCTTGATAATCTTTTACACCGGGGCGAATATGCTGTGAAAGATGATAAAATTAAAGGCAGCGATGAAGTGGTGAAAGGCTGGAAAGTGCTGGCCCCTACCAAAGAGTTTACCTTGGGTGACAGAACAATATACTGGTTTACAACAGGTTGGACTGCGGCATGGGTTGTTGTTTTTGTACTCGGGACTTTGTTCTATTTCTTTGTCCGGCCTTTTACAAATGATCAGTGGATGACTTTCTGGCAGATTTACACCTATCTTTTCCTGGCTGCATCTATTATCGTTACTATTTGGTTTACCATTGGCGGTTTGAAAAATCTTTTCGAGATGATACATGCCTTGAAGCATAATATCAGGGATCATAATGATGATGGATTTGTTGAGAGAAAAAATGAAAAATCGTGATTGGTAATTGGTGATTGGTAATTGGTGATTGGTGATTGGTGATTGGTGATTGGTAATTCGTTAATAGTTATTCGGTAATCGGTAATCGGTATTGAAAAATGGTTAATCCTCAATCCAAAATCCTCAATCCAAAATCCGCAATCCAAAATCCTCAATCCGCAATCCGCAATCTTAAATCGTAAATCGTAAATCGTAAATCGTAAATTTTAATTATGCAACGTCACCCGATAAATCCAATTCTGACCAGGGACCACATCCCCCCTATTCCACCTGAATTAGTAAATGTAAGCAGCGTTTTTAATCCTGGTGCAATAAAAGATGGCAGCACTTACAGGCTGATGCTCAGGGTACAAAGCAGGTCGAGGGAAACCTTCCTGGTAATGGCCGAAAGTGCTGATGGTGTGATATTTAAAGCCGAGAATAGGATTGTTTATTTCAAAGGAATCGAAAAAATAAAGGAAAAAATATTTCATATTTACGATGCCCGCATTACACGTCTTGATGGACGTTTTTATATCATGTTCGCAATGGACATGCAGGATGGTTGCCAGTTGGGATTGGGGGTGACCGATGATTTTATATCCTTTGAATTTCTTGGAATAACTTCCGACGAAGATATCCGCAACGGGGTACTTTTTCCAGAAAAAATTAACGGAAAGTATTACCGTATGGACAGGCCAAACAAAGCCAGGCACAGTGACGGACCTACCTCGGGAAGCACAATCTGGCTCAGCGAATCGGGTAATCTTCTGGATTGGAAACCAACAGCACCACTCATTCATGGCCGGTTTCATTACTGGGATGAATTTATCGGATCAGGTCCGCCCCCGGTAAAAACGCGCAAGGGTTGGTTGCACATTTATCATGGCGTTGCAAGCCATTTTGGAAGCTCAAACATATACCAGGCTGGCGTCATATTACTTGATTTGAACGATCCATCCATAGTCTTAGGTCGTTGCCGGTGTAACATACTGGAACCAAGAGAAATATGGGAACTCACCGGCCAGGTTCCCAATGTTACCTTCCCCAGCGGTATGATTGTTGAAGAGTATGATAATGAAGGCTTCGCGATTGAAAGCAGTGAAGTTAAAGTCTAT
Source organism: Bacteroidota bacterium (assembly GCA_037142075.1). Classification (GTDB taxonomy): domain Bacteria; phylum Bacteroidota; class Bacteroidia; order Bacteroidales; family UBA4417; genus UBA4417. The sequence goes on along the minus strand of JBAXBJ010000002.1, from coordinate 98,140 downwards.
TATGGAGCAGCTGACACATCAGTCGGACTTGCCATCACTACCATAGCCGAATTAATGAGCGCTGCCATGGAAGGCCCGATTCCTGATTAACAGGCAATTCCCGGATAAGTCAGAGGATTTTGACAATAAAGCCCAATTTCAAATAAAACAAAGAAGCAATCCAGATTTAACTACCGGCTATTACTAACTTGAAATAATGATCCTGATACAAAAATTGGTTCTATTGCAAATTTGATGGGTGAAAATAGTTTGTCGGAAGCCAGTAGTCAGGAGCCGGAAGCAACCTAAAAAAACAATTTTCCCTAACAAATATTTGATTTTATGACAACTAACTCTATTCGACCTGGTTTTTATCAAAAGAAGGAAATGTCGTAGTAAAAGACACTCCCGTCTTCTGACTTCGGTCTTCTGACCTTTAAAAAATTATATTCTTTTCAATTCGCATTAGAATCAAAAAAACATAGAGACTACTTTTTCTTTTCAATAATATCGAAGAATTTCTTCTGGTACGTATCGCCTATCGGGATGCGCTGATCAGCAATTTTAATATGTTTCCGCTCAATAGATTCAATTTTACTGATAGCCACAAAATAGGACCGGTGAACCCTGCAGAATTGGTGTTCAGGCAGAACATCTTCTATTCCGCTGGCATTCATCAGTGTCATAATGCGCTTTTTTGGGGTGACGATGCGCCAATAATCGCCCATTCCTTCCACATATAAAACTTCCGAAGCCGTGACTTTTTCAATATGTGTTTCCGTTTTCACGAAAAAATAATCTTTCGCGGCTGTGTCAGGTGAATACGATTCTGCCTGCTTCTCCACAGGAACAATAGATTCATTCTGCATGCGGTCGTAAACTTTGTTCAAAGCCTTTAAGAAACGTTCAAAGGAAATAGGTTTCAGCAGGTAATCCGTCACATCCAGGTCAAATCCCTGCAAGGCATAGTTGTCGTACGCTGTAGTCAGGATCACATACGGTTTTACCTTCAACGCGTTGAGCAACTGTATACCGGTAAGTTCCTCCATCTGTATATCAAGCAGGATGAGGTCAACCCGGTTGTTGCGGAGGTATTCCATTGTTTCGATGGCATTATCGAATGCCTGCATCAGGTTCAGGAAAGGAACCTTTGCACAGTAATCCTTTATAATTTCGAGAGCGAGTGGCTCATCGTCGACGGCTATACAATTTATTTTCATATCAGTTCTTTATTTCAAGGTTTATTCTGAATGTTTCTTCGTCCTGGCGTATTGCCAACTTATGTTTACCGGGATAAATCAATTCAAGTCTTCTCCTGATCATATCCAATCCGATCCCGCCTATAGGGTCGGCATCGGCTGACATGGCCTTTTTGAGGTAATTGATGACTTCAAAATTAATCTTTCCGTTTAAGGTTGACAAGTGCAGAAAGATTCCCGGCCTGTTTTTTTTGCTACCATGCTTAAACGCATTTTCAACAAATGAAATCAGCAACATGGGTGTAATCATTTGATCTTCTATCTTTCCTTCAATTTTAAGCGATACAAAATCGGGAGATTTGGTACGGAGATTCTGCAGTTCGATATAACTTTTCAGGTATTCGATCTCTTTTTCGAGCGGAACCTTTTGAGATGACGAATCGTACATCATGTACCTCATGATGGATGATAATTTCATGACGGCCCCGGGAGCTTCGTCCGATTTGCGGTATACCAGTGAATAAATATTGTTGAGTGTATTGAAAAGAAAATGGGGATTTACCTGCGACCGCACCAGGGCAAGTTCGCTTGCCTGCTGCTGGTTGATAAGTTCATCCCTGAGTTTCTGCGATTCGAACCAGCTGATCATAAAACGTATCAGTATGGCATAAATCCCTATAATTACAACCATCCGCAGGTTATTCCATAAATATACAGTCATAAATGTCACCTCTTTTCCAGGCTCGCAACTTAAAATTTTCCAGGAATAAATTTCAGCCGGTACACGAAATGCCGTAATAAAAGCTATCACTAACACCCCTGTTAGTATTGCAGTAAAGCGGCTGCTGAATTTCAGCAGATGTGGAAACAACAAATAAATCGCATAAAACGTGATCATATTCAGGATGGCTGAAATGCAAACATCTTTCAGATATTTGTGATCGACTAACATGGCATCATCAAGTTTCCCAATGTAAAGTGGAAAAAGGCTCTGGTTAATGATATAAAACCAAAAGAGAAGATGGATGACTATGATGTTTTTCCGTTTCATTCTGTTTAGCTTTCAGGAGTTAGTTTCAATACTTTAAGTCAAGCAAAGTAATGAAAAACAGGTCTGTAAGTCAAAATCTAATCGATGAATAGTACTTATTTCCCGGCAAAGTAAATGGTTGAATCTGTCAGAAGAAAATAATATCGGGTGAACGTAAAAAAGCATGTCAGTATATACGTTTTGGAAATGAAAAATCATAAACCAGTGTTCTGAATTTTTACCCTTCCGCTTGTTTTTACTAACCAAAAAATCCGGGGATACTGAATTTAGCCAAATGTTTAACCAGGATTCAGAAGAGAATTATCCTCCTTTTATTTAAGGAGGCCGGGGTAGGGAAATCATTTTAGAAGTTACTGCTGAAACCATACTATAATTCATTTTCATATGCTTACGATTGATAAAATTGAGAATATCCAGCAAAGGCAATTGCATATAAGTTCGCTTATGACTCCTTCCGGGTTCCCGGAATTATTACCCTGAACTCGCTTCCTGTCCCCACTTCACTTTTGACTTCCAAGCGGCCACCGTGTTTCTCAATAAACTCTTTGCACAAAATCAGTCCAAGTCCGGTTCCCGGTTCCTGGTCAGTGCCCCTGGTTTTGTGAGATGTATCTATACTGAACAGGTGCTCCAGTTTTTCAGGCGAAATACCAATACCGTTATCCTTTATATGTAAAATACAAAATCCATTACTTTGCGAAATACCTATACGAACCTCTCCATTCCTGGGAGTAAATTTCAATGCATTGGTCAGGAGGTTCCGAAGTATAGTATTCATCATGTTTATATCTCCACTTATCAATCCACCTGCAGTAAAATCGGCAATTATGCTGATATTCTTCCGGGTGGCTTGGACGGCGATAAGTTCTAAACTTTCCTCAACCTGAACTTTCAGATCGATCGGTTCAGGCCGGTATGATATGGTTCCGGTTTGAGAACGGGCCCATAGAAGCAGATTTTCAAGCAGTTCGTGTGCCTGCTGCGAAGATCCTTTAATATTTTCCAGTGTCTTCTGCAGCTTTAGAATATCCAGGTTATCCAGGTTTAAAAGCAGTATATCGGTGAGCCCGATAATGGCATTGAAAGGATTCCTGAGGTCATGCGCAATGATGGAAAAGAATTTGTCCTTTGCTGCATTCAGCTCATTCAGTGCTGAATTCTTGTTTAATATCTCAGATTTCTGCTCTTCTATCAGTTGTGTTCGCACTTTAACTTTTTCTTCCAGTATCATGCGTTCCCGCATGTGGCTGCGCTCCCGGATTTTGATATAGAGAAATAACAGCAGAACGGCTATCAGAAAATACGTTACATAAGCGGCAGTGCTTTTCCACCAGGGTGGGTAAACAATTATTTTCAGGCTCACCCCTGTTTCATTCCAGCGACCGTCGTTATTGCAGCCTTTCACCCGCAAAGTATATTCTGCGGGAGGTAGGTTGGTGAAGGCTACAAAATTCCGTACGCCTATGTCGTTCCATTCGTCATCCACGCCTTCCAGCTTATATGCGTAGCGGTTTTTGGCCGGATTTGTAAACTCCAGGGCGGCAAATTCGACAGTGAATGTGTTTTCGTTGTATTTAAGTATTACAGGGTCTCCTTTTTCAAGATTAAGATATTCCCTGGCTCCCTTGCTCAGTTTATAGGCAGCAGTATATGCAATAACAGGTATATGCGGATTATCGCTTAACGAATCAGGGTAAAACGAATTAAAACCATTCATCCCTCCAAAGAACATTTCCCCGCCGGCGCCCCTGAAAGAAGCCCCCAGGTTGAATTCCGGGCTTTGTAAACCATCTTCAACGGTATAGGTGCGGAATTTACCCGTGGCTGGCATGTACTGGCATAAGCCATTCCCGGTTGCAAACCAAAGACAATGATTTTTGTCTTCCTGTATGCTGTAAACAAGGTTACTTGGAAAGCCCTGGTAGGAGGAATAATAACTGAATGTTCCACTTCTCTTCGAAAATCTGTTTACATAGGAGTTTGTTCCTATCCATATATCCCCGTCCTGATCTTCACATAACGCAGTAATAAAGTTATCCGATAATGAATTTGCTTTTGTTTCGCTTTTCCTGAAATGCTTAATACTTCCATTCTTTGTATCAATAACATCCAATCCGTTAATAGTACCAACCCAAATTGCCCCATCGCGGTCTTCGAGAACAGCATATACCAGGTTTGAGCTGATACGGAACCGGGGAATTGCCCCGGCATAAAAATGATCAGGATATAAGCCATTCCGTTTCAGATGGTATAATCCGTCATGGGTTGCCACCCAGTAATCCCCCTGATGATCCTGTATCATCCGGTTGATCCTTAGGCCGGGAAAGTCGGGAAGACTCGTATTTTTAAAAAGTTCCACAGGTCGGGCAAACCTTTTTTCCTTTCTCTCATAAACCAGGAGACCGTCACGTGTCCCAAGCCAGATTGTGTGTGTGTTATCTTCAAATATACAGTGTATGTAATCATTGGGAATATGCTGTTTGCCGGTCATCTTTGCAGAATAATGTTTGACTTCGCCGGTTTCCCGGCTGTATAGATTCAGCCCCTGGCCCCAGTTCCCGATCCAGATCAGTTTCTTCTCATCTTCGTAGATTGAAGCAATAACATTTCCGGCCAGGTCGACAGAATACGGGGAATCGTTTTTACGGTACAACCTGAAATTTCGTTTTTTAAGGTTGGTCTTATTTAAACCCGATAAGGTTCCTATCCAAAGGTTATCGGAGTTATCAATAGCCAACGAAAGGTTAATATTGTGATTAAGCCCGTTTTTTTCAGCCGAAAACCTTTCGAAAAACACACGATTATTCTTGTCGCGACTCATCCTGTTCAGTCCGCCGCCTTCCGTTGCAATCCATAGACTACCCGATTTGTCAGCAAGAATTGCCCTGATAAAATTATTGCTCAGCGAGAATTCGTTTCGTATATCATGAAAGTAATGATCGAACCCATTCCCACCGGATTGCATGTGATTAAGCCCCGAAGATGTCCCTATCCATAAGCCGCCATTCTTATCCTGGAAAAGGGCCGTAATATTATCGTCAGATAAGCTGGCAGGATCGGCAGCGTTATGATTGAAAACCTTAAAGGATAATGTTCCAGGGTTAAAGGCAGCCAGGCCTTTGGTGGAGGCTACCCAAATGGTGCCTTTTTCGTCTTCGAGCAGTGGAATATTGTTGTCTTTTGCGCTTCCGTCAAAAGCTAAGTTGCTGATATAGTGATTGAATTTGAATGTTTTCGGATCGCATACCGAAAGAACCGGGGGCATGTTGATCAGTATTTTCCCGTTTCGCGCACATTTGACGTCATAAACACAACTGGTTGCCAGAACATCAAAAGGAGATCTGTATTTAATTGTAATGAATCGTTTTTCTTTTCTAATATATTTAACCAGTCCGCCTTTCGTGGCTATCCACAGGTCAGCATCCTTGTCTTCTGCTATACCATTAATCCAGTTATTGGTAATAGAATTGGAATCACTGGGATTATAAGTAAAAACCTCGAAATTATATCCATTGTATTTATTAAGCCCGTTTTGAGTTCCAAACCAGATGAATCCCTTTGAGTCTTCGAAAATACAGTTGACAACACTCTGTGAAAGTCCATCGCTGATGGAATATCCCGAAAAAAAATACTGCTGTGCACTGCCAGTATAACAAAGCAGCAGAAGAAATAAAATCAAAACAGCTTTCTTATACATCCTAAAAGCACTATTACTGGAGTGTTTGTCTTTTACAACATTTCCCAAAGTGGCGGGATCAAGTTAAACCTGGTTATATGAGTAAGCATAATATAGTGTCAAATATACAAAACCTTTAGAGGAATTCCTACTATAGATATGTATTCAATATCTGATGACTGAAATTCTATACCTATAATATTTCCCGATTTCCAGGAACTGATCTTGTCGGTGAAATCCCTAAATTTTTCGCCTAACCGGCATTTTTAACCTGTAATGGGTATAACGTTTTTTATCGACTGCTGATCGATTCCATTTGCTTTACGTTCAACGCATTATGTAATTTTACATCACAATTAAAGATCAGTTTAATCATTTAAAATCCTGAAGCCATGAAAACGTCAATCTTAATATCGAGCATTGCTGCACTCTGCCTCCTGGGAACATTTGCAGTAGCACCTCGTCACCATAGTGAAGAAAGGATGAATATTACTTCAACCAATAATATCTTATTCACATCGGCAAACACGGTGACCATGTTACCCGGAGTGGTGATTTCTGCTGACAGAAAAAGGGAAGCAGCGGTTAGTCTTCCGCTTGATTCTCCCGAAGATTTCAGCTACCTGAAATTCAATGCAAGCGATTATTTGCCTGCAGAGAACATTAGCCCGGATGAAGCCAATATGTTGCCGGAAGAAATTGTTACAGATCTCAGTTACCTGAAATTCAATACAGACGATTATGTTACAGAATCAACCGATGAGGAAATAGAATTACCAGTAAACGAAAGCATTACCACTGATGCATCTTTCTCTGAGTTGCTGGAAACTGAATTTGGATACCTCAGGTTTGAAGTAGACGATTACATCGGGAATGCTGCGGAAATTGGAGAACTGCCCTCCGAAGAAACTAAAACCTTGAATAAGAATGATAAATCAACGCCTACTGAAACTTCACAAGATTTCGGCTACCTTAAATTCGATGTAATAAACTATTACAATTCCGATAACCCGGGTTCCGTCGAACAGATTGAGTTACCGGAAGAATAACCTGGGATGAGAAATATAACCCGAAGAATTTAGTCTGCTTTGCCAGAATACCGATGAAAGGCTGTTAAATAAAGCGACAGCCTTTTTTTTGTGGCCTTGCTCCCTGAAAATGAATCTATCCCCCTATTATGGCTTCAACAAAAGCCAAAAGCCTGCCGGATATAAAAATCTGGCAGGCTTCGGGTGGAAAATTTCAATGAATTTTGTGCTATTTAATAACTACTTTTTCGCTCCTAACCTGATTTCCGGTAACTATACTAACCACGTAAACGCCGGCAGTTAAGTTCGCGGTGTTTATCACCTGCGCTCCCGTCCCGTTTGCATTTCTGCTTGCAACTACCTGGCCTAACATATTGCGAACCAGGATTTCGGCTTTTGCATCCAGGCCTTCGATATAGATATTGCGGTTGCTGATATAAATGCGGGAAGTGGTTGGTAGAACTGGATTTGAAGTGCCGACAGTACTCAGGAAATGAAGAAGGAAACGGTTTGTATCATCGTTAGCTTCGGAAGTAAAGGTGTAGACAGGGTTTTCGGTAAGGTTTTGATCCGTATTTATTTTCAGGTCTTTCAAAAATACCTGGTAACCATCAATACTTTCTTTCAGTTCGATTGAAAAGCTGGAAGCATCGTTTTTTACAAAACCAAAAGGAATAAGTGATTCAGCAGGGAGCGATGGAAGGCAATTGGTTGAGAGTTTCTCATCACCGGCCAGTGAGTAGAATTGCGGTGCATACAATGGCATAAAATGCGAATCGTACTGGTAATCATACCCTGAAGTAGCCTGGTCATTAACACGGACCCAGCTTTCCTGTACCATCTGAGACTCCAGGTCGTTAGCAGTTAATAAAATATGGCTGTTACCTGCTGATTTTGTCCAGTTCGTTGTACTATGTGTCCTGGCATTAAGAGGTATTGTAATGGCATTTACAGCGGAGGCAGCCTGTACAAAGAATCCTTGCATGGCAGGAATGATATTATTTTCACCAATGTCAGTATAACCGCCCATATTGCCCATCAACTTAGCAACCAAACCAATACCGCTAATCGCGTAACTTCCATTATTCCATTTAATAGCACTTGTGAATGGATTTCCTAATAGATGCCAACCTTCGCCTTTACCGGTAGTTTTTGTGAGATTAGTAAAAGTCATATCTGTATTATTAGGCGCACCAATCATATATTTTGTTGCAGCGGTTTGATAAGCAACCAGGTAGCCATTACCATTAACCATTGTAGTAATATTATTGGTACCAACTTTTTGATCAAGCCATTGGTAGTGAACTTCATCCCAGGCAAAAAAGTCATCTGTAGTTGCACCGGGTGTCAGATTTGTGTTGCTTGCAATGTTTGGCGTATTAATAGGTGAACTTAAGAAGTGCCATCCGTTGGCATCGCTGGTATAAGCAGTAATATAGCGTTCGGCTTTTAGTGTACCTGTACCGCCAACTGTGCCATTGGTAATAAGCGAGCCGGGAGCGCCACTGTTGTCAGGCGATTTAAGGACAATGCCTTCGGCGGCATTATTGGTGAGAGTGCCGGAAACGGTGAGTGATTTACCTGAGTTGATATTTAGAATCCCTCCATTGTTAATCGTCAAATCATTCACAGTAACATCAGTTGTGATTGTTGCAGTTCCCGCAATCACTGCATTTGAAGTTATTGCCGGCACTCCAGCACTCCAATTACCAGATACAGTCCAAAGAGCAGTACCTGTAAAAGTGGTGGATGTATATGTAAAAGTCGCTACATAATTTGCACCCGAATTTGTTAGCCAACTATCTCCTTGCGATGAACCCCAACTTTTCGCCCATATATGTAATTGGTACTGTGTATTTAAGGTTAAACCATTTAAAAGATTTATACCTACAACTTTTAATCCTTGAAAATCATTTCCTCCGATAGAGGTTTGTGTCCAAATTGTTTCGACAGGGGCTACTATTTGTGTTGCACCATCGGAACTCATAATTTTATAATAAAAAGCTCCGCCAGTTCGATCTGCACCATCACCCCAATATTTCATATCACAACCTGTAATAACGAGGCTGCTTACATTTCCAAAATTAAGCCCTTGCAGTTGAGTACCGAAACTCGGATTTGCACCAATCCAGTAAAATCCTTCTCCTGTATTATTTGGATTTAACTTTAAATAATCCTGAAACCATCCAGTAGCAGCATTCAAGGTTAGACTTGAAATAATAGGAATCAATAAAAGGAGTAGAAACTTTTTCATAATGTTATGATTTATTAATTATTAGATCAATCATTGTCCCTGCAAATTTACCCTAAGTATATAAATATTGCAAATATTTTTTTTTTGCTAACAGCCGGGGTGTTGCTTGATTAAAAAACCTCACCCCTGCCCTCTCCTTGAAAAAAGGAGAGGGTGACGCTTCGAGAGGGATTGCTTTACTTTTAGTCGGAGTGCAACTCAAAGTCGCGCCCCATCTAAATATCATCTACTGCACCACCACTTTCCTATAACAGCCCTTCCCTTCTGCATCGTACCTGAGTATAAATACGCCTTTGCCAAACTTCGAAATATCCAATAACTCGGTTCGGTTTTGCAGATCGCGTGCAAGCAATTGCTTTCCTTCGGGGCTGTACATGGTTATATATCCTGGTTGCAGGGTTTCGAGGGTAAGCTGCCCATGCGAAGGGTTAGGATACACTTTTAGCAGGCTATCGGCTGCCATTTCGATTATGGCGCTTTCATCTTTTACCAATCGGAACGTAAGGTCGAGGTTGCCGCTAACGTTTGCTGTCTGAGTTTTGGCAACCCACCCGAATTTTGAAGCTGTGACGCTTACCTGTTGGGGCACAGCCAGGAAAGAGGCATTGCCGGATACATCCGTGAGCCTGTTACCGGCATCGGTTAGCGTAACTGTAGCGGCAGCAAGAGCCGTGTTGGTTTTATCGTCGATTACTTTCACATTGAGCGTGTGGAATGGTTTTGGCAACGGCACCGAGGTAAACACCCTGTATTCGCCGGGTGCAAACATTAGAGTTTGGGATGCTGCGTTGGTAACTTCGAAGGGTAAGCCGGTAAAATAGTCGTACCAGGTACCGTTTTTGGTAAAACCAGCTACCATATCGAAGGTGTTAACTCCCATGTTCAAAGCCATCACCACATCCATGCTGCTGTGCCTGAGCACCATGCGTTTCCCGAATCCGCTGAAATCTTTGGTAAAACTACCGTAACGGAACGCATCGCTTTTGCGGAGTTTTGCCATGGCACCTACCACGCGGTTAAGGTGTCCGCGTGCAGGCTGGTTCATATAATCCCAGCGTGGAGGCTTGTTGGCAACACGGTCGCCGTTATACATAATGCTGTAGTCGTAGCCTGTTTCAGTAAACTCGAACATCATTTTAGGTCCGGGTATACCCATAAACTGCACTGCAGCCATCTCCATGCGTTTCAATGCGGTAAGTGTATCTTTAATGTTATACCCGCCCGACGAATTGCCGTTCTTCAGGTTTTCGAACATGAGTCGCTCCTCGTCGTGGTTGTCCATATAATCGACCAGGTTGGGATAATTGAACCCACGGCTGCCATAATACGCCCACGATACATCTGAATTATCAGGCCAACCGATCGAAACCTGCTTGTATTGCGATTGCATGGCACTCCAAAGCAACATGCCAGTATTGGCGAGTACTTTTTCCTCGTCATTCTGGGCTAAATGCTCAAGTATCATATACGCATTGGCATCCACTGATTTGATGTAGTTATAATAATCAGTCAGAATATTTATGCGGCTTTGGTCGAAAGCACTCCATGCACCTATATCGCTACCTGTATTTTTCTGCGTTAAGCCTTTGGAAAGGTCGATACGAAAACCATCCACCCTAAATTCGGTAAGCCAATAAGTGAACACGTCCTTAAAAAACTGCCGTGTAGCAGGGCTTTCGTGGTTAAAATCGTATCCTACGCTGAACGGATGAGTTGCCTGCTGATTAAACCAGGGATTGCTCGCCAACGGCTGTCCGCTTGAACCTGCATTCGGGTCGAAATACATTTGCACCATGGGGCATTGCCCGAAAGCATGGTTAGGCACAATATCCAAAATCACTGCCATATTGCGTTTGTGACATTCGTCGATAAACTGCTTATAGGCAGTTTGAGTGCCGTAAAACTTATCGGGAGCGAAATAAAAATCAGGAGCGTAACCCCAACTTTCGTTGCCATCGAACTCAATAATTGGCATCAGTTGCACTGCGTTTACGCCCAAATCTTTCAGGTAATCGAGCTTGGTTCGTACCTCGTTGATGCTGCGTGTGGTCACGAAATCGCGTACCAGCAATTCGTAAATAAACAGATCCGTTTGAGTACCACCGAGGGCGGGTGGTGTAAAATGCTCTACTTCCCAAACGTAAGCGGGTTTGCTGGTTTGAAAAACGCTTACTATTCCAATAGTCTGATCGAAAGGATAGGGTTTTAAATCCTGATACGTACTTGTTGGTATCCAGCGGTCGTTCCATGGATCAAGAATTTTGTCGCAATACGCATCGGCAATTTTCAAAGTACCGTCAATATAATATTGATAGGCATATTCTTTCCCTGACTGTAACCCGCTCAGTGTGACCCAATAATACTTCCCATCGGGAGTTCTTTTCATGTAATTCTGATCGTTGGGTAACCAGTTACTGAATTCGCCTATCGCGAAAGCAAAGTTTTTAAGACTGGCTGCATCATTAAGAACCAGTGTTACGGTATTTTTATCAATGTAATTGATACCATTTTTAACACCAGGCGGAAGATCGGCGACCACCACCGGACCGCGAAGGTATATCTGCACCGAATCGCGCACCTGTCCGCCTCCGCCTGTAGCAATGGCTTTAATCCAATGTGACCCAGGACTAAGCGCTTGGGCAACAAGGGGATAAGTAATGGACGAAGTACTTGTTTCGGTTAGTAAAAGGTTGTCGATATACAGTTTTATGGCTGTATTTTTCAATGCTTCCACGCAAACCGGCATCACCGCATTCGGGCTAACCAGTGGCTCTTTACGAGAAGGGTTGAGTATTTTAACATTAAGTGCCAGGGGGTAGACTACGACTAAAATATCGGAGCCATCGGCATTTTTATGCTCCAGGTATTTCCCTGCCACCTGCTGAGCACTGCGGAAAACAAAGGCTATTTTCTGAATCTGCTCGGCTACAGGCACTCCAAAGTAAGTACGGATATTTGGTATTGTAATGCTGTACAAATTGGCATCGATACGGGTAAGCTTTGTTTCGGGAGTATTTACGCCCCAGGCTGTTTTTACATATTTCCAATCGGTTGAATTAGCACTCAGGTTGGTGATCACACCTAAATGCGCATATACGTCACCGGTATAATTAAAAAGCCCCCCGTTTCCGAAAGCTGCATTGAAATATAAGGTAACAGGTGTATCTTCAATCGGAAATGCCGGATCGCTGGTCATAAGGCTCAACTGACGGCCGCACTCAATAACCTGGTCGACAGTGAATGAAAAATTGCTGCCCGAATTATTGTTTTTCTGCAATGTTATCAGGTCGAAATCAGCAGTTGGATTTGCGATTACGCTGCTAAAAATATAATAATCGACCTTAGTTTGTGCCACCTGGCCGGGAATTGAAGCTGTTATTGTAGTTCCGGTAATAGTCATGGGTACAAGCAAAGCCGATTGCCAATTGTTGGTGCTATAACGCAAATAAAACTTTTCTTCGGGTGAGGCAGTCGACGAAAGAGTTGCATTTACCTGTACGGCCACCATAGCCGAAACCAGGGCAGGTGACTGAACAATATTAGTAATACTAACAGGCTGTTGGGACGTTTCCGAAAACATTGCCCTGGTATTCGAATATCCTTTATCCTCAAAAACAACGGTGTACCATTTGGCTGTTGTCAGGTTAATTTTGTTATCGGGATTTGAAGGCGTTCCGTAAGTAAAAGTGCTCAAAGCATTAAGTGAAACAGAGGTATTTGCAGCCCATTGGTTTCCCCAGGGATCAGCAAACGATGTACTGACAAATTTAAACGCATTGCTCCCTGTTGCAGCGGTATAATGAAAAGTGGTGGCCCAGCGGATGGTCCCTTCTGTGGAACGGTGCATATCGAAATCACCTCCCATCGCGGTAGTATTCGTCCAGGCGTTCCAGTCGCCGGGCATGCGTAAGCCATCGGGCTCGTATACCTGGGCCGATATTTTTAAATTCCACCCTGTGAAAAGAAGAATGAACAGGATTAGATTTCGGATCAGGATGCTTCCCGATATAACAGAAGGCTTTTTGAAATATGCCATGGCGTATTCTTGAAAAGTTAGATTAGTGATACGAATAGTTACTGTCGCAAGCGTTAAACCCATTACTATTTCCTCACTATTTTCAAACGCTTGACAGTAGCACCAGAAAGGATTTCGAGATTATATACACCTGGTTTAAAGCTGCTTAAATCAATCTGATGATTACCACTTTCAACATTTTGCTGCAGAAGCAATTTACCATTAATATCAGTGAAGTTCAACAATGCTATGTGAGGTATTTCCATATATAATATTCCATTTGTCGGATTTGGATAAACATTAAAATCTGCTTCAGGTTCGTCAATCCATGTGATCAGCGTGGTGTATGTTACAGTTCCAGTAATGCCACCAAAATTATCCAAACTCATACTGAGGTTTCCGCCAGCTATCAGCCATAAACCGTTAGGAAGGCCATTATCTTCTATGGCACCCCATTCGTATGTTCCGGGCGCAAGATCGAGCGTAAGAGTCCACACATGATTGTTGTTTACCATGCTAACCGTATCCCAGTTGGTCATCGAACCTTTGAATTTTATATGGGAATTGGATTGTGTCCAATCAATAATCGTAAAAAGCACAGGATAAGTCGACGGAGTGGGTAAAACCGTCAATAAACCCGATACATTGGCAGTTCCGTCCCAGAAACCACCTCCGGTGGAACTGTAACCTCCATATGCATAGGTGCCTGTATTATATTTGAAACGGCTTGCATAATAGTATGTACCCGTTTGGGTAATTACCGTGCCGATATTGGCTACGAACTCGTCATTGTTACCCGCAGCCATATTGTAAGTTGCCGGGACCCAGTTTGTCCATGTCGAAGGATTGGTATTAGTGGTGCTGTAACCAATCCAGGACTGCAAACCAGGCGTTGGAGTAGGATGCCCAGTCGCTCCTGTAATATAAACCTGGGCATATACGTTCAAATTCTGCTGGGCATAAATAGTATCACTTCCCGGGAATTGCAGGTTTGCCCAGTTAATTCCCGAACCCGGAGTCTCCACTTGCAGCACTCCTGAAATGTTTGTAGTACCGTTCCAAAAACCGCCGCCGGATGCAGAGTAACCTCCATAAAAATACTCACCGGTATTCAAGCGGAAGCGGCTTGCATAATAATACGTACCGGCAGCAGCCATCTGTGCCCCCAGATTTGTTTTAAATTCATCATTGTTACCAACGGCACTGCTATATGGTGCGGGGATCCAGTTTGTCCAGGTATTGGGATTGGAATTGGATGTACTGTAACCAATCCAAACCTGCACGCCGGCAGCGGGAGTTGCCTGCCCGGTAACTCCCTGAATGTATGCCTGGGCATAAACTACATATTCCTGTAATGGTACAATATTACCTGCACCTGGATATTGGAGGTTTACCCAGTCAAAATCCGGGTTTGGTATTGGATCCGAAACGGTAAGAGTTCCGCTTACATTGGTAGTCCCATCCCAGAAACCGCCGTTGTATCCGCCGTAAACGTAAGCATCAGAATTTAATTTATAACGCATAGCATAGTAATAACTGCCTGCTGTTGTAATAGCCGCGCCCAGATTGGCTTTAAACTCATCGTTATTCCCAACCGGACCACTAAACGGAGCAGCAACCCAGTTGGTCCATGTGTTGGGGTTTGTATTAGTGGTGCTGTATCCTACCCAAGCCTGAAGCCCTGGAGCAACCGTAGCTTGGCCTGTAATTCCAGGAATATGTGCCCTGCCGAAAACTTCGAATAATTGTCCCGTTTGCACTACACCACTGGCAGGGAACTGCAGATTAGCCCAGGTAATAACAGGTGGAGGTGTTACTGTATAGGAATAATTAAGACCCGCATTATTGATAAATTTAATGGTACACAGATCAAAGTTAGTTGTCAGATTGGCAATAGTTGACGAAAATGCATAATATGAAACGGTGGTTCCCAGTACCTGACCGGGTATTGAAACTGAGCCGGTGGTGCCGCTCATGGTTACAGTCAGAGCCGTAGATGTTGCCCAGGCATCGGTAGTGTACCGTAAATAAACAATTTCTTCAGGACTTTTAGGCACTGTGGTAGTAACAGTTACCGATGCGGCTGCATTTGGGATGACTACTCCAGGCAATGAAACAGAGGCAAAGTTTACTGGCTGGGCACTGGTTTTCATAAAGATAGCCCGGCTGTTAACGTAACCGAGGTCCTCCCAATTCACAGAGTACCAATTCCCGTTTACAAGAGTAACGCTATCATTTCCAGAGCTTTGATAAATATTTGTGTTTTGTCCATGTGAAGGAGGATTTGGAGGCAAACTGGCAGATACATCATAAGTATATGTTTGCAAAGTATTCATTGTCACCTTTACGCCTTTCCATTTGTTTGCGAAATAATTTGTAGCAGGGCCGCTGGTGAACAACCATTCGTAAGTTCCGCCAACCAGATCGGAAGCAGTGGCACCCACGCTGAAAATAGTCTGCCAGCGGGGAGTCCCGGTTGTGATTTTAACCACACGACCTCCCGTTACCTGGGTGCTGCTGGCCAATGCCAGATTGGTAGGTGGATTCTGCCACGTGTTCCAGGAACCTGGCATATTTATACCTTCGGGCGCATAGATTTGCGCCCTGGCAGATGGACTAAAAAAAGATTGACCAATAAAAACAAGTGCACACAACAGAATTACCTGTTCACTTCTTTTAAACAATGAAGGTAGATTAATTTTCATGATTATTTAATTACTCAGGTTAGTCCAATATTCTCGCAGAAGTTTAAGAAATACCAACTAGAAATTTTCAGAAAAGAACAATAATTGATTCTAAAGTATAAGTTTCTGTCAGCAACTGTTACACAAAATTAAGCATTTCAATTTTAGTAATACTACTGTATCAAACTATTTCCCCTCTAATATGATGATAAAGATTAAATGGGGAAAATTTTGCGCAAAAAAAGAATTCTAAATTGAGTGGAATTGGACTTTTCCTCGGTCAGAAGACCGAAGTCAGGAGACCGAAGCAGATGTTAAACTTAACTTACATTCAATAAATGAAAAACGAGTTAACTAATGTTAATACCCTTACAATGTGATACTTAATTTGATTAAAATAGTTTACGTGCAACCTTCTGACTTCTGTCTTCTGTCTTCCGTCATTTAATTTGACTCACTGAATTAACTCCAATACCAGAACAACATTTCAAGCCAGTTCTGGTGCGTATAGCAAGCTAAAAATAAACAATTATATGTTAAAATAAATGATTATTATCATATATTCATGGCAGTTTGACTTACATCACCAAACCATATATACTCGTTATGTTGTTGATATACAATAATTGTGTATTTTTGCCGTTTGTTGAAATGAGCATCCCGGGCACATTTATTGCTGTCCTAGTATTAACCTAAAATAAATGTATGCTAAAGGTAAAAATTGGAAAAATTTTAGTTATTTCTTTTATTGGATTAATTGTTGCATTTTTCGTCGGATTAGGCGGGAATTTTATTCTACAGGCAGGCTTGCCTACATCAGTTCCTAAGACTGAATTTAATTTTGAAAAAAGTCTTCAAATACTGGAAGACGACCTGGATAAAGGAACCATTACAAAGCATGAATATGACAGCCTGTCGGCGCTGCTGCATATTAAAATGGAACGTCGTTATTTACTGCAGGATGAAAGTCACAATCCGGATAAAATGCCCGGATGGGTTACCAAACTTGGGATCACCGAACCCGACGAAATGAAATTTGACCCGATTTTTTCAAACTACACATCAATCGATGACCCTTCCGAAGGGTTCAATTCAGTTTCACTCGTGTATACCGGATCATACGAAAATGCAATTGAGCAAGCTGCAAAGATTGCGGCGAGTGCAAAACTTTCTGCCGGTAGAATTTTTAAGGCAAAGGGCAGCCCGGCAAGCAAGGAAAACTTCAAACCAGGGTCAAGTATCAGTTATCTGAATTACAGCCTGGGAAATACAAACCAGGATTATCTGATCTCCGTTCATGTTGAGCCATCAGGGCGGTTAACCATCATGGCAACCGATAACAAACAACTGAATGAACGTTTGCTTGCCTACGAACCTTTGAATAATCGACAAAATAGTGCTGCAAAAAGGAAAAAGCAGTAAGTTTGGGTTTTGAAAAAACCTGACCATGTTATTAAACACCTTTCGTACCGAAAATGATTCGCTGGGACCTATGCAGGTTCCGGCGAATGTTCTTTTTGGCATACACTCGTTACGGGCAAAGGAAAATTTCCCGGATCAAACACCTTTTCACCTCGAATGGTATAAAGCCATGGGCCTGGTTAAACTGGCATGTTACCAGGCATACCGGAGTTTCAGCAATGCAATAAAGGATAGAAAAAACAGTGCAGATCTCCCGTTCACTCTGTTAGACGAACAGGTTGTAAATGCACTCGAAACAGCAGCCACCGAGGTTTCGGAAGGAAATTTTTTCTCATCCTTTATTGTTCCCGCGATAAGCGGAGGTGCCGGAACAAGCATCAACATGAACGTGAATGAAATTATCGCTAACGTAGCGCTTCAAAAACTTGGTTTTGAACCCGGATCCTATGATACTATTGATCCGATAGAGGCTGCAAATATCTATCAATCAACCAACGATGTAGTCCCAACGGCTCTCAAAGTTGCCATTATGAACATGCTTGGCAATCTTGAATCATCCATAAATACTTTGCGCCAGCAGATTGAACTTACTGAAGGGAAATACCGCAATGAACTTCGTATTGCCTACACTCAGATGCAGGAGGCTGTACCATCCTCGTACGGTATGTTATTCAGCACGTATAGCGAAGCTTTATCACGCGACTGGTGGCGGGTTTCAAAATGTTTCGAAAGGATAAAGATTGTAAACCTGGGTGGAAGTGCCGTTGGAACAGGTCTCGCCGTTCCAAAGTTTTTTATTATGGAAGTGGTACCGGCTTTACAGAAACTTACCGGGCTGCCTGTTACTCGTAACGAAAACCTTTCAGATGCTACCAATAACCTGGATTCTTTCGTTGAAGTTCATGCGATCTTAAAGGCACATGCCGTGAATCTCGAAAAAATGGTTTCGGATATCCGTTTGCTTGCTTCGGATGTGGCTGGTATGCACGAAGTTACTATCCCACAAAGGCAGGTGGGCAGTTCCATTATGCCCGGAAAGGTAAATCCGGTCATTGCTGAATTTGTTATTAGCGTTTCCCACAAAGTATACAGTAACGACATGTTGATCAGCTCGTTGTGTGCACAAGGATGCCTTGATCTGAATGCATATATTCCCGTAATCGGTCATGCTTTGCTCGAAAGTCTGAAACTTCTGATTGCTGCTGATAAAACAGTGTGTGACAACCTGGTGAACGGATTAAGCATTTCGGCAGGAAGTGGTGCTGCCCGGCTGTTTAAAAGCCCTGCTATTACTACTGCTTTAAGTCCGTTGATTGGCTACCGGAAAGCAGTTCTGTTATCTAAAGAAATGAAAGCCACTGGATGTGATGTGTTTGAAGCAAACAAAAAGTTAAACCTGATAGACCAGGAGAAACTTCAAAGCGTGTTAAAACCGGAGAATTTATTGAAAACAGGATTTACTTTAAGTGATTTATTGTAAATTTTGTAGCTAATCAGTTTGCCTAAAGTAATGAAAAACAAATACATGCCACAGATTACACAGATTTCACAGAAAATTATTCAACAGTTTTAATTGAAATTAATTGAAAAACTGCTAAAGGCAGTTTTAAATCTGTGTAATCTGTGGCAAAAATGCATTTTGATCAGACTAATTAGTTACTAAATTTTTATCCGGAATTTAATTGAGACTGTAAATGAAAAAGGGAAAAGAAATCCGTCCGCATATAGGAATATTTGGTCGGCGGAACAGCGGTAAAAGTTCATTAATCAATATTCTGGCCGGGCAGGAAGTGTCCATTGTATCGAGTGTAGCGGGAACAACAACCGACCCGGTTTCGAAAAACATGGAAATCAGTGGCCTTGGTGCCGTGGTACTTATAGATACAGCAGGCATTGACGATGAAGGAATGCTGGGCGAAAAACGAATCACCCGCAGTCGCGAAGTGATAAAAACTATCGACCTGGCAATACTCCTGATCATTAATAATGTAATTGGTGAATTCGAAATCGGCCTGATCGACGAGTTTAACAAACTGGATGTCCCCTATTTTATTGTACATAACAAATCGGATCTGCAACCTTTGTTGCCTGGTACTATCTTAAAAATTAAAAACGAACTTCACACCATAGTATTGGAATTCAGCGTTTTACAATTGACAAGCGTTGAACCACTGGTGGAACAGATGCGGAATTTCCTGCCCGAAACAGCCTGGAAACCTGGCACATTGGTTGGCGATCTGATTTCGTATGGTGATACAGTACTGTTAATAACACCTATAGATATTGAAGCTCCCGAAGGACGCCTTATCCTCCCACAGGTGCAGGTGATACGTGATGTGCTCGATCATGATGGGATAGTTGCCATCTGCAAAGAGCGGGAAGTGGATGCTTATTTCAAAAAAATGGAGCCAAAGCCAAAACTTGTTATTACCGACAGCCAGGTTTTTCTGAAAGCAGATGCATCCATTCCAGATGAAATTCCTTTAACCAGTTTCAGCATAGTCCTTGCCCGCCAGAAAGGTGATTTTCAGCATTATATCAAGGGCACTCCAAAAATCGGTGAACTGAAAGATGGCGACCGGATTCTGATTCTTGAATCGTGCAGCCATCATGTTTCGTGCGACGATATCGGACGCGTAAAGATTCCGCGCTGGCTGAGCAATTTCACAGGCAAAAAGCTTGAATATGATGTAGTTGCAGGTCTGAACCAGGTTCCGCGCGATATTCATGATTATGCGTTGCTGGTGCAATGCGGTGGATGCATGATAACCCGACGTCAGTTGGTAAATCGCCTGAAACCAGCTATTGACGCAGGCATCCCGGTAACCAACTACGGAATGGCCATCGCCTACGTACATGGAATTTACGACAGGGCTATAAAACCATTTCTAAATATGGGAGGTGAAAAGGTGGATTATTTGTAAGCGTTCTGCAGAGCACTTAATTACAATATTCCGCTGGTAAATTAACGTCAATAACCTGATAATAAGTATGATTAGGTTCCCCAATTTGGATGTCGTACTGCCTGGTTAGTCCATTAAAGTATCCACTGATTCTGTAAGTTGAGTTTGGGAAAACACTAACTTCTGCAACCCCATTATACAAATAACCATTAATCCAATCACTTGGGGTTGGCGTTAAGCGTTTATAATAAAAGCCTCCCGAAGGGTTTACTGAAACTGAACCGCACTTTCCTGTAACTGTGATGTGCAACAAAGTTGTAGCATCAAGTATTGGCCCGGTGCCTGGCGAGAGAAATAAATTATAACTACCAGGAATACAGGTATTGTAAATCATCTGACTACCTAAAACCTCGTTTGAATATGCCTCAACTGCACCAAACAAAACCGGTTGGTTATAACCATATGTGAGTAAAACGCCAACTGTACCATCGAAAATATTTATCGTGAAATTTCCGGTTTTGGCAATTTCCATCAGATCAGATTGACGACGAGCTGTTAAGTAAAATGATACTGTATTAGCTGTCGTATAATAAGTGCTTTTAAAATGTATTACTGGGCGAGAGCCACCTGGATTACAGGTCCAAGTGCTAAAATCCCAATTATAGATAGTGAGGTGCGAAAGCTGGCTTTCAATTATTAGTTTCTCATCAACAACCTTCGCCGTATCGTTGAACTCAAAAATCCAGTTGCCTTCATCCATATTATAACTCCAAATGGGGATAATATCACCTGCTTTAACTGAGGTTTCTGTTTCCGGGTTATAGGTATTTGCAGGAATTTCTATCAGAACATTTAAAGGTTTACTCTCAATAAATGTCGCTTTTTTACCGGACTGATCCGTTATTTCCAGGTCAATAAAACCTGCCGAATAAAACATCCCATCGCTGGTAACATTGTCGATACTGACTTTTGTTGTTAAGCCTCCTCCGGGAAACACTCCATCCGAAGTATTGGAGCCATCACCATACAACAGCCTGATATTTGCAGTACCACTTAGCAAAGCCCCATCCTTATCTTTTAATACTGCACCTTGCGGGACGACCAGGGTGGCGTTTGTGGTCAGTTTATTTACTAAGGGTGTGGACAAATTGACAGTGCTGCTTACGACTCCATTATTGATGACAAGACTATTCGACTCAACGACAGAAATACCTGTAGGTGGATCGGAAAGGTTTACCATCTGGATTTCCATCGAACCATGGACAGTATCACATATTGTTACAGGCAAACTTGTAGAAATATAACCGTTTACATTTGCTACCATTACAAATTGGAGCGGATTAGTGGGAGATGGTAATTTTGTATCCGTTTTGATACCAATCGACAAAAATCCCTTATCTGATTTATAATTTGTGCTGTTTGCGCCACTTATATCCCGGATCAGCCCGGCATCGAGCCCTTTAAATTCAACCGATACGGAAAGGCTTGAGGCCTCTCCTATCAGGTCTCTGCTTTTTGCATCCAGAAAAACAAAATCATAGGTTGTGGTAAAGGACTTATAATTTACAGAGATGTTGTTAATATCCTTATTGCATGTGGTGCATAAAGATAAGATCATGATCGAAACGAACAAAAAACCAAGCCTGTTAAAAGCTTCTTTTTTAGTACAAATCATTGTTTTCATGGCTCTTATAAATAAAAAATGAACTATGAGCCTAAAGGTACGAAAAAAAGGAGAATTTTACAATAATGGCTAATTTAAAGCTATAGAAAACTGTATCATGGTAGGCACGAAAATAGTCATAATATTGATATTATGCGTTTTACATATTTATATTATATGAATACCATCTCAGTTTGACTAAAGATGAACTACATAAAGTCCAAGTTATCACGGCGATTGGAAAATGCTCATGAATTAAATTTTGAACCTGCTTTTGTTATTTTAGATTCAAAAAAAATCCTGCATAAAAGTAAAAGCCCCGTCATAACTAACAGGGCTTTCAAAAAACTAAAAAATCAGTGGTTGGTTTAGTTCTGACCTAACATGACAGGCATTACTAGCATCAGTATGTCTTCATCGGCATTGTTATGGTTGGCTGGAACAATAATACCTGCGCGGGTTGGCCCCGATAGCTGGAATAATATTTCGGTAGATTCGAGGTTGTTTACCATTTCGAGTAGAAAACGGGAGTTAAATCCAATTTCCATATCGTCGCCCGAATAGGTGCAGGCCAGGCGCTCGACTCCTTCGTTGGAGTAATCGATATCTTCGGCATTCATAAGCAGTTCCTGGCCGCTTATGCGCAGCCTCACCTGGTGCGTGGATTGGTTGGCAAAGGGCGAAAGACGTTTTACCGAGTTGATAAACAAGCTACGATCAACGGTTAATTTGTTCGGATTATCTTTCGGGATAACCGCATCATAAGCCGGGTAACGACCTTCGATAAGCCTTGAGAACAATTTAACCCCTTCGTAGGCAAATGCAGCATTGGTCACATTGTATTCAACCGTTACGTTTACATCTTCCACCTGTAGCAAACTCTTGAGCACATTAAGCGGCTTGCGCGGAATGATGAAGGAAGTTGAAATCCCCGATTTGGCATCGTTGCGACGGTAACGCACCAGTTTATGCGCATCAGTAGCTACAAAAATCATATAATCGGGCATAATATCAAAATAAACGCCTCCCATTGCCGGACGGAGTTCATCATTACCCGTGGCAAAAACAGTTTTTGTAATTCCGGCGGAGAGTATGGACGATGCAAGTTCGAAGGTTGTGGTTTCGTCTAACAAGGGAAGTTCAGGATAATCTTCGGCATTGTGACCGGTAAGCTTATATTTCCCTTCGCTCGAAAGGATTTCGATAGCAAGTGTATTGGCATCGATATTGAAAGTGATGGGAGCATCCGGAAGATACTTTAAAAAATCAAGAAGCAATTTGGCAGGTATGGTAACTTTGCCCGATTCGTCGGCCATGGAAGGCTCAAGTGTCATCACCAGCGTAGTTTCAAGGTCGGTTGCAGTGATTTTCAATATGGTGTCGTCGAGCTCAAACAGAAAATCATCCAATATGGGCAATGTGTTGTTCGCATTGATGACTCCATTGAGTAACTGAAGTTTCTTCAGCAAGGCCAGGCTATTGATAATAAATTTCATAGTACTATGTATTTCAATTGTTTACAGAAAATAAATTCATTTGCCAAAATTATGAAACTTAAATCGAAATTAAAAATTCGATGGCACTAAGATATTAACATTAAGCGGACTAATCCGATTATTTTTATTTTTTCTTGAGAGAGAGTTTGCTCTCCTCCCCTTTTATCAATCGCGCTATATTCTTACGATGGGTAATCGGAATAAACACGGCAATCAGTGCAGCCAATATTATGAGGTAGGCGTTTTGCTCGTGAAAAACGAAAATTGCCAGGATGGCAAACAGCACCGAGGCCGTAATGGAAGCCAGGGATACATAGCGTGTTACGATAAAAACCAAGGCAAACCATGCGAGCACAAGCAGAAAAATATATGGCGAATACAATGCAATGATTACACCCACCAAGGAGGCCACACCTTTACCGCCTTTAAAACCGGTAAAAACAGGAAAAACATGGCCAAGTACTGCCAGGGCACCAAGTACAATCTGGTAATCAACCAACCGTGCCTGGCTTAAACTATCTCCTGCGAAAGGATGCGCAAGCATAACAGCAGCCCACGATTTCACAATATCAATTATCATTACAACAATAGCGGCTTTGGTTCCCAAAACCCTGAATGTGTTGGTAGCACCGGCATTTCCGCTTCCCTGGGTACGAACATCCGTGCTGTAAAACCACTTCCCAATCCAGACAGCCGACGAGAATGAACCCATAAGGTAAGCAACAACACATCCAACGATCAGAAGCAAATTCCCATTCATATATCTACTCTATTCAATTATGTGTATGTTTTTAATGGATCAAAGGTAAAAGAATTATTAAATTAAGAAGCTTTTGTTGGAATTTTCCCGGGAAAAGGAGTCTAAATACGGGACTAATTCTCTGTATCGGAGCCCAATTTACCGGTTTAACTTCACGAGATTTTATTCATCGCCTGCAGCCTGCTTCATCTTCCGGAGGAAAACGGCTTTCTTGTCGGGGGTTCCTATGATAAACTGGTAGTTCTGTATTCCCTTTCCGCCTTTAATAACTCGCTGACTTTCCTTCAGACCGGAAAGTTTCTCGTTAAAAGATTTGTTCGACGAGATTACCTGCATGGTCCCGTTTGCGTATGTGAAAAAATACCATTGGTTTTCGTCGGGTTCGACGTACAGGTTAATAATATCACCGGATCGCCGTTTGCCAATTTCCAGGTAACCCTTTACCTTCCTGTTTACCGATATTTTGCCCATATTACTGATGCCTATAGGGCCTGAACTTATGAATGAACGCAGGTCTTTATTCCAGTTCATCTGCAGTTCGGTAAGCACCAAAGTGTGATCGAGTACGTCGGGAAATTTACGAAACTGCCCGTAAAGGCTCAGTTCAGTCAGTATCTTATCTGCCTCCTGCGTACCGACAAATTCGCGGAGCGAACGGGAATAATTAAACCCCGAAACATCGATCCCGCTTGCTTCGGAACCATTTACAGCATCGGCAAAAACTTTCATAGCTTCATCCGGGAAGAAAAAATCCAATGCATTCATTACATTGAGGGACGTGGAATCGACCAGGGAATAATAATTTATTTTACCGGCTGATTTCATGACAAGTTGTCCCAGATTATTGGCAAGCGTCACCTGCCCTTCACCGGTTAGCATGCACCGTGTTGTATTGAAGCTGAGCATATTGCCGGTCAGTTGCGGGTTCCTGAGCTTACTGCTATCTGCTATCCGGTATTCAGACCATTGTGGCAAATACGTCACAAAACCTCCTGCTTTTACGATATCAGGATCAGTTACATTTTCAGCTTTTGAGAAAAATCCTGGTTTAATGGTGGTCTCCGTTAAGGAGTAATAAACGGAAACACGTAATTTACCATTCCCTGTATTCTCGGGTTTATCAGGAACCGGAATCATGATATTTTTAGGATCAAGGTTCGATTGCACCTCAACCCATTCGTGATCCAGAGTTGAACAGTCGTGAACAAAGCCAAAGCCGCCTTCAAAATAAATAAGTTTGCTCGATGCGTTTACTTCCATTCTGCCTTTAAACCGGAAGTACTTGTTAAGCATGAAATTCATCGAATCACTGATCCTGGTACCCGCATATGTTTCTCCTTTGCCATTCACGGCAATGTTATTGATTGCCAGGGTTGTCACATCGCCATCCGAAGGGGTATAATCGTATAATCCTTTGGCAGTGTATTGCTTACGTGAAATAATATTCACGCTTGAATTGTAAAACCTGTGATAGAAATTGTTCCTGTTGGCAACGATTTCAGCTTGTTTCAGCTCTTTTATTAACCCGTTTTTCCCAATGGAAAGCTTTCCATTTGATGGAAATATTGCGGCATCAGCAACTTTAATAATACGGGCATCTTCTACCTCCAGGAAATTGGAATCCAGGTCGTAAAGGGCACGCAAAGCGAAGAAACTCAGCGAATCCTGTTTTGGGTCGGTTGAAGTATAAATCTCACGGCCTGGATTAAATGCTATCAGTTCTTCCTGCTTCATCTGGTAGTATTTTTCGCGCGAGAAGTTTGTTTTGTTCACCAGTTGGAGTTGCTTTTTGTCCATCAGCCAGTCAAATTCATTTACTACACAACTATATTGAATAACTGGAAATTCCATAAGTGCACCTTTGCCGGTAGCAATAAAATGGCCTTGCCTGCTTGCAAAATCAATCGCAGCTTTGAATACATGAACGCGGAGCGCTTCTCGTTTTCTATCGTCAGTTAAGAGTTTAAAATCAGATGTATCGGACGTAAATGATTCATTTTTAAAATGATACATCATGGATGTAACTTCCGCATTTTCGAAAGAGAAAAGACCCTTGCCCTTCAGACCCGAAGGAGAAACGAAAAGCGTTCCATTTAATTTGGCCTTGTTGTTAAACATACTGATTGAATCTTTCTTCAAATTCTGCACACTCATCATGTCCTTCGACGGAGTCCATTTAATAACGGCGTCCTTCACTTTAGCATCCGGAAACTCATATTCGCCGGTTACCCTGGCAAGTTCATAGTTTTTGATATGTGCCGAAGTAGAATCGGGAGCAAACAGGAAATCAGATGATTCAGATACTGAACTTAAGTATTTTAATCGCCCCGAACCACGCAAACCCCTGTTACTCAATCGTAATGTATCAGAGAAAGTTCCTTTTCCACCGTAAACAGGAAGCCCGGGTTCCTGAATCACCTGGTTAAACCCCAGGGAATAATCTTTCTGAACCCTGATGATTTCATTTAAATCAGGAAAAATACCTGCTGATACTAATTTCCCGTCAAATTTTAAATCGCCGGGAGGAAGCGAATTGATACTATCCATCGTGAACGGATTAACCATGAAATAGAAATTTTTTCGGTTATAGACTCCGTTTACGATATCCTTACGGTCGAAATACACAAAACTGGTATCCTTACTTATCAGGAGCGGATAATTGTGCAGCATCTTCCGTCCCGATTTACTGTCGGGTGAATCGATGAACAATTCTCCATTCATATCGGCCAATACGTTTTTAACCCTGACAAAAGGCCTGTTGCCATAATCATCGGCATTCCAGGAAGGAACAATCATCAAAGCCGAATCAATCTGGGGAATATTCATCGAAAATTTATCGTACTGAAAGGTACACTCATTGGCTAAAAAATCGAAAAGACCGGCATGAACGCGTCCTTTGAAAGAAAAATCACGATTTTTATTCACTATTACTTTCCCATCGCGAGGCACGATATAAACATATTGCGAATCGCTGAGCATAACCTGCTTTACCCCAGCTATTGAAAGTCTGAGATTTTTGAGGTCGAGCTGCGCATTCGCACCTTTCTCAACATACGACTGAAACTGAATAATATCGCTATCCTTTGCCCCCGATTTTGCAGCAAGGTATTCATTCAGCCTGGGCTGAATCACTGCAAAACTTTCGACAATATCGTAATTTAATAAGCCGGCATTTGCAAGCCTGATGAGTTGAACCTTTATCTGCTCCAATGGCATTTTCACCCAGCGGGCATAGTCTTCGGCATAAAACCTGTCCGTATTATTCCGGCGAACATAGGCTGATACCAGCATAGCAGGATTTACATCATCAATACCCTGCATTTTATCGTAACGTAAAATCGAAAAATAATCGGATGACTCAAATAAGGCTTCACTTTTCTCACGGATTCCCTTGATATCTTCCAGGCTCATAACATCTTCATTCAGTTTCCAGTATATGGCCTCGTTGTACATATCCAAACGATGATAGGTGTTAAAGAATGGACTTTGACCAAGGCCCGTTTCACCCCTGCTTAAAACCAGTTCGTTGCTTGCCAGATTATACCGGACCTGAATACTGGGATGAAATATAGAATCATTTTCGAGATAAATCAATACTGAGGCACGCATCGATGCAAACCTATCGGGTCGTATGGCAAATTCGGCAGATTTTAAAGTAAGTAAAGGTTTGTTATTGTGTTTAATCTCTATCCTGGCAAATCCGTCATCAGCTGGTGTTCCCAATACCCGGGATCCCTGAAGACTAAAACCTCCAAAAAATTCAATGTCTTTAAACAGATTTATATAGATATGGGTACCCTTATTTACAGTGAACCTGGGGTAGGTTGCACTTTCGGCCGTGACATCAACCATGGCTTTATCCTCAAATTTCCCGGGTAAAAATTTCTTGAAGTATCCCCCGTGGTAAAATGAAACCGAATCGGCAGTATAAGTTGTTCTTCGTGTATCTATCTTATATTCAAACAGATTTGCAAATACAACATCTTTTCCAAGACCTGCACGTTCCCAGTTCACTTTTCCGCCATGACCAACCCAAAGTTGCGATAAAGGATAAAAACTGCCTTTGGTTTCATAAATACACGCACTGTCGTTTCGCACCACGCAAGCGAGCGAACCCACCGAGAAAACAAAATACGGAACAGTATCGAATGCAAACCTGTATTTCCCGTTCCGCACATACCAGGCCTCAGTGTTGGTATGCATGAGGGCATTACTCCTGACCAGCAACTCAGTTTGAGTAAGATACTTAAGTGCAGCTATAGAAGGATATTTAGAATCAAGGCAAAATCTGATACTTTTATGCAACAGATCAAAGGTTCCTGGCACAGCATTTTGCTTTACCAAATCGGCTAGTATATTGAAATATAATAAGTAATACGGAGCAACCTGAAGTTTTCGTTCGTTAAATGCAAAACAGACTGATTGAGCCTGTTTTTTTTGTGCAGCCGAAAGCAGGTTTGATGTCCAATGGTAAGTAAATGTTGACAAAACAAGTTTAGCCTCAGCTGCATCCGATTCACCCACTTTATTAAACTGGGCAGTAAGTTCTGCGATAAATTTTGACGTATCGGCCGAAAAAGCAGCGGATTGCTCCTGGGCTTTTAACTGGGTGGCCGAAACCAGCAAGCAGAAAAAGGCAAAAAGAGCAATCCGTTTTCTCAGCATTTCAATTGTAAATTCAGTATGTGAATAATTCAGGTCTTACAAAGTAAAACATGCTGCAGTCCAATTATTTTCAACACGTTGAGATAAGAGCATCAGGCCGGATTCATTCGCTTTAGCTTCGATAAGTGGAAGATCCTCGCTGTAAAAACCACTCATAAAAAGTTTCCCTCCCGGATTGAGGCTTTCGCGATAGGCAGGAATATCGTTGAGCAGTATATTCCGGTTGATGTTGGCCAGAATAATATCAAATTTTCTTCCCGCTAAAAGAGCTTTGTCGCCTAACAGAACTTCGATATCGGCAAAATTATTGCTTTGGACATTTTCCAGTGCATTGTTATAGGCCCACTCGTCGTTATCGATTGCCGATACCGGAAATGCCCCTTTCATCCGCGCAAGAATAGCTAATACAGCCGTTCCTGACCCCATGTCGAGCAACGATTTACCGCTGAGTTGGGTACTAAGCACATATTGAATCATCTGCTTGGTAGTCTCATGGTGGGCGGTGCCGAACGACATTTTTGGCATGATCACAATATCGAACTCCACACCTGCAACAGCTTGGTGAAAGGGAGCCCGAACCATGCAACCGTCAATCAGTACAGGTTCGTACTCACTTTCCCAGACAGCGTTCCAGTTTTGATCTGCAATTTTTTCGACCTGAAAAGCATCCAGGAATTCCGAAAACTCTTCCGAACCCAACCTGGAAGTCAGTTCAGTTGTATACAACGAGGACTGAATATAAGCTGACAAGGTTCCGTTTTCGTTTTCCACGAAACTTTCAAAACCGGCATCGGCAAGAAGTGACATAAGCAATTCGGAAGCATGCACACCTTTGGAAGGGTGGCAAATTAATTCAACATATTCCATCTTAGCTGAACGAATTCACGATAGTAACAAAATCAGCTGCAATTAAGGAAGCGCCTCCAATAAGCCCTCCATCAACATCCGGATTTGCAAACAGTTCGGCTGCATTTTTTGCATTGCAGCTACCGCCGTATAGTATTGATATTTCAGCACTTACATCAGCTCCATATTTTTCGGTAAGCAGGCTGCGGATAAAAGCATGCATTTCCTGAGCCTGGGCCGAAGATGCAGTAACGCCGGTTCCGATGGCCCAAACCGGTTCGTAAGCGATAACGACTTCGGTAATGGCTTCTTTTCCAAGATGGAACAATGCTTCGCTCACCTGACTCCTGACCACATCAAAATGTTTTTCAGCCTGGCGTTCGGCCAGAACTTCGCCGCAGCAATAAATAGGCGTGATGCTGTACTTCAAGGCAAGGTCAACTTTAGCTGAGATGATTTTGTCTGTTTCACCAAAATAGGTTCTGCGTTCGGAATGCCCCAAGATGGAATGCGTAATACCCATGGAGTGAAGCATGGCAGCGGATATTTCACCAGTGTAAGCACCTGATTCCCATTGACTCAGATTTTGCGCACCGACCATAAAACCATTCTCAGCAGCAATGTCGGAGCTCATTTCGAGGTAAACAGCAGGGGTACAAACGATTACTTCGGTTTCACCAGCACCTTTTTCGGTGAGTTCGTATACAATTTCGAACATTAGATCTTCGGCATCCTGAAAATTCTTATTCATTTTCCAGTTTCCGGCAACAATTTTCTTTCTCATTTTCTTAGTTATTAAATATTACTTTGGATTAATTTCTTGAAATCAGGCATATCGTATCCGTGGGTCGAGGATTCCATAAATAAGATCTGCAAAAATATTAATAATAATGAGTAAAACCGATATAAACAATACCGCACCCATTACAACGGGGAAATCATATTTCTCGAGCGCATCCACGATTACTACCCCAACTCCTTTCCAGTCGAAAATATACTCAACAAATACCGCTCCTGCCATGAGTGAGGCAAACCAGCCCGACACCGCCGTAACCACCGGGTTCAGTGCATTTTTAAGCGCATGCCTGATGATTATATGATACAAACTTAGCCCTTTTGCTCTTGCCGTGCGGATATAGTCCTGCGTCATAACATCGAGCATGGAACTGCGTGTAAGCTCCGTAATAATTGCTAGAGGTCTGATTGCCAGTGTAAGCGCAGGCAGTATCAGGTTTTTCAGATCAATGTATTCGCCCCGGCCAAAATCATCAACGGTATATAGGCTTCCGAACATGCTTAACCCAGTATAATCGGCTAAAACATAGGCAAAAAACCATGCTATAAGAATGGCGGCAAAAAAAGAAGGCAATGACATTCCTAAAATACTCACTATAAGTGAAATACGATCGAACCACCCGTCCTTATTCAGAGCACTCACAATTCCCAGTATCAAACCTATTATAGTGGCTGCTATCATTGCCACGGTTGCCAGAACCATGGTTGGCACAAAAGCTTCGGAAAGTATCTCCGAAACCGAACGTTTGCTTTGGTATGATCTTCTCAGGTAGGGTTTTTTCATTACAACTGTCGAGTTCCCAATAGTTAATAACTTTATAGAAGAAGGATACCGGGATGAATCGAAATAAAATGCGCTGCTTTTCTCGTTGGTATTATGAAACGAGAGTGGCGACACATCATTCACAAAACTAAAATATTGCACTATCATCGGTTTATCGCGACCCAGATCGCGGTTTATAGCTTCAACCGAAGCAATATCGGCTCTTTGCCCAAGCATCATACGGGCAGGATCGCCGGGTAAAACGTTGAACAGGAAAAATATCAAAGTGACTACTCCAAAAAGTACCAGTATTCCATACATCAATCGAATAAGGGCGTAGCGGAGCATGGGTAATGTGGGATATTGGATATGGGATGTGGGATATGGGATGTTAGATGTGGATTTCGGATTTGCTATTAACGATTAACGAATTACCATTAACGATTTTTGATTTCGGATGTGAAAAGTTAGATGTACAAGAGACTGGAAATGGGGTTGTTCTATGGCTTACCAATCATTTTTTTGAACTCACCATACTCAGGAAAATCGTTTCGGTGCCATTTTTTCAGGATCACGCCATCTTTCAGCAATAATAAACCGGGATTGGAGCGAACAATTGATTTAAGCACAATATCATCGGTGGTATAAAAATCAAGTTGTAGTTTGTTTTCGGCTGCAAAACGAGCAATGGCCGAAGGTTCTGCACTAACCAATACAGCAGTAGCTACATTATCGGCATAGGCTTTCGCGCAAAAATCATTGAGTTTTACAAAAGCTTCCCGATCCGCCTTTGATAAATCATACGAATTGACAATCAACTGATAATCAGGATTTCGTATAATATTTTCAGTAACCACATTGCCGGATGTATCGCTGATTATCAGCGATTTACCATAATAAAAATTTGGATCTTCCACTCGTTGGGAAACAAACTCCCATTGCGACATCCATATGCTATCGTTGAAAGGGTAGTTGGGAGAAATATATTCCTTTACTTCACCTGTCGTCTTATTTTTATACGAAAGAAAGAATTTTACCGGTTTCGGATTATCGGGATACAATTTATTACCTGTTTTCCACTCAGTGAAATCCAAAACAGGCAAGTGACTGTAACAGTAATAGGAGAAACCAGCAAAAATGGCAATAAAAAGTCCTGCCAGGAGAGTCTGCTTACCGTCGTTTGTAAATGGTTTGAATTGTTTCCGGTAAATAAACACAAAACCTGTTAATGGCAACAATACAAGGTTTTTATAAAATGTTTGCCAGTTGGTAAGTTTGATGGCATCACCAAAACAGCCGCAATCGGGCACCGGATTGAAAATAGCGTCGTTCAATGTAAGTAATGTGAAGAACACCATCATCAAAAGTAAAAGCCAGGAGGCAATTTTCATCCTGAGATTTAACAGCAACATTATCCCTGCGGCAAATTCGAGGGTACAAAGCAGTATTGAGAAAAAGAGGGCGAAAGGAATAAAAAAGCCACAATGAAAAGCAATGAAATAATCTTCGAGCCGATAGGCAGTTCCCAGTGGGTCAACGCCTTTTACAAAACTCGAAAATATAAAAACCAATCCTGTCAGAATCCGGCTGATATTAGCTATCCATTTCATATTTAATTAATTATGTTGATCCAACATGATCAGCGCGAAGGCTGAATAATTAATAATATCGAGGTAATTGGCATCGAGGCCTTCACTCGCTATAGTCAATCCTTTGATGTTTTCGATCTGTTTTATGCGCAAAAGCTTCATTAAAATGATATCGGTAAGCGAACTGATACGCATCTGCCGCCATGCTTCGCTGTAGTCGTGGTTTTTATCAGCCAAAAGATTCCTGGCCATAAGGACATATTCGTCATACTTTGCGCCTACAATATCCTTATCCATATGAGGATCTTCAGCCGCTCCATACTCAAGTTGAATAAGAGCCATTAACGCATAATTGATCATTCCCATAAATTCAGGACGAATACCTTCATCTACCTTGCTTTCGCCTTTTTCCTCTATACTCCTTATTCTTTTGGCTTTTATGTATATCTGGTCCGTGATGGAAGTAGTTCTGAGTATGCGCCATGCAGTTCCGTAATCGTGCATTTTTGCCATAAACACTTTTCGGCATGAGCCAATTGCTGTATCGTATTGTTCGAATGTTTTTCCAGGCATATTATCAATAACTTTGCGGACGATTTCAACACAGAAACCATGAATTTTTGGAGGGATAAAATTACACCTTTTTCCGGAAATACTTCCCTGCATTGCGGCAATAATGTGCTCAATTTCGGTAAGCCTTTGGTTATGGGCATATTAAATCTGACTCCTGATTCATTTTTCGATGGTGGTCGTTATACAGGCAAAGAAGCCTGGCTCTCACAGGCTGAAAAAATGATTTACGAAGGTGCATCCATCATTGATTTGGGTGCAGTTTCTACCCGCCCCGGGTCACGAGAAGTAGGTGAAGAAGAAGAGATTTCGCGTTTGCTGCCGGTTGTTGAACAACTTACTCAGAGGTTCCCTGAAACGGTCTTCTCTGTTGATACATTTCGTGCCAAAGTGGCAAAACTTGCAGCAGATGCTGGAGCCGGACTAATTAATGATATTTCCGGAGGAAATATGGATGACAACTTATTTGAAACTGTTGCCAAAACCGGGTTACCTTATATATTGATGCATATGCAGGGAATTCCGGCTACCATGCAGAAAAGCCCTGTTTACGAAGATATTGTTGCAGAGATAAATCAGTTTTTCGATCAAAAATTAACAGCTTTAAAAGAAGCAGAAATACGGCAAGTGATACTTGATCCGGGTTTTGGATTCGGAAAAACCATTGAACACAACTTCGCTATGTTGCGCAGGATTTCGGAATTCAAAAAGCCAGGTTTCCCTGTATTGGCAGGAATATCAAGAAAATCAATGATTTATAAATTACTGGAAATCACCCCCGAAGAATCATTATCTTCCACTTCTGCATTAAACATAATAGCCATCTTAAACGGAACCGATATACTGAGGGTTCACGATGTGAAAGAGGCAGTTCAGGTCATCAGAATGGCGGAGGCGTATTTGAGTTATGAGAGATGAGTTATGAGTTATGAGTTATAAATTATGAGAGATGTGATTCGTATGAGAATCCATTTTGTGCTCTAAAAAGGCTCCAATAGTTCACCCAAATTTCGAAAATTGAATAAAGTTTAGATTTTTCAGCAGGCTCTGAGTATATTTGCACCTTACTCAATCACACATAAATGATCGCCACTTTCATACCACTATTCCTGCATATCAAGATACTCGATGTAATTGATGTATTCCTGGTTGCCTTGCTGTTATTTTCTCTTTACCAACTACTTAAGGGTACTGCAGCAGTGAATATTTTCCTAGGGATATTGGCTATATTTGTCATCTGGCGATTGGTAAAATGGCTGCAGATGGATTTGCTCAGCGATTTGCTGGGAGCATTCACATCGGTAGGTTTTATCGCTTTTATCGTTGTTTTTCAGCCGGAAATTCGAAAATTCCTCCTGGCAGTTGGTTCTCCGGGTTTCATTACACGCAGCAGGTTCAAATCGTTATTTTCAAAAATGCAACTCGAAAACAGCAGCCTGGCTGACATTGATCCTGTTGTGCAGGCTTGCCACCGCATGTCGCATTCTCTGACCGGTGCCCTGATTGTAATAGCCCGCAAAAATGATCTTTCTGAGTTTAAAGAAACCGGGCTTGCAGTTGATGCTATAATTTCAGATCAACTTATTGAAAGTATTTTTTTTAAAAACAACCCTATGCACGATGGGGCAGTAATTATCAGCGACAATAAAATCAAAACTGCACGCTGTATCCTGCCTGTTTCAGGGAAAATGGATCTGCCTTCAGAGTTTGGACTGCGCCACCGCGCCGCTATTGGAATAACCGAAAGAAACGACTCAATTGCCATCATCGTTTCGGAGCAAACCGGGCGAATCTCTTACTGCCGTAATGGCGAACTTTCACCCGACATCAAAGCATCCGGGTTGAAAACAATGCTGACTGAGGATTTTTCGGAAAAGCGATAATTTACAATGGATAATGGACAATGGACAGTTGACAATGGAAGATTAACAATTTTCGATTAACTATTTTCGATTAACTATTTTCGATTAACTATTTTCGATTAACTATTTTCTATTAACTATTTTCTATCAACCATCTGCTATTTCCCACTAACCTGAGCTGAATCGACATTCATACGTTCAAAATCGCGAATCATTTCTTCGGGAGTTTTACCAAGATACTTGATGGCAGCCTCGGCGTCTTTAGCTAAGGCATGATCAGGATATTTGACTAAAAACTTGTTATAATATTCGTTGGCCTTGCCGATATTATGTATGACATTCTCGTATGCAAAAGCTTCCATAAAGTAACATTCAGGTACCCTATGGTACTGGGGATACGTTGTAATGATGGATTCATACAATTCAACAGCCTGAACCCCGCGGTTAAACCCAACTGCCAGACCGGCTGCTTTGTAGAGGTATTCAGGAGCAAGGCTGTCTGTCTCATATTTTGAAGCGAAATTATGGTATGCACTCAGCAATTCTGTAACAGCATTAGAATCAGGTTTTTGAAGCGAATTAAAATCTTTTTCCATTTTTGATATCTTACCGATCATTTCATCACGCGAAGGAGAACAGGAGAGGAAGGTCAGGGCTAAAATGAATGTTATTTCAACAAAGACAATTTTCATGAGCTATTTTTTTAATTGATTCTGTGAATTACTTTATGTGAATTACTTTAATTAAAGAGTCTTAAGGCAGGCATTGAAGTAGATTTTAATGGTAACCGTTGCAAAAGTACAGTTTTGATACATGCAAATTTCTCCGTTCAGTTAAAAACCTCAACGGGAGAATTACAACTGAAATGCCATATGAATGCAAGCACAACTATTGATTTCGTTATAAAAAAGATGACCTGCTTCTTTGGGAATTGAAGCAGGTCATTTTCAGTGTTGGAATCGGCAACCGTCCAGCGAAAACTTAATTTATATCTTCCCTTTCACCGTCGATGTATTGCGAATCGTTGTTTTTCGGATAGATAACTTTTACATAGTCATGGTATGCTTTCCCCCCATTGCCTGGTGAAGCGAATCCAAGGAATACGTTTCTGCCTGTCATGAGTGAGGAGTGAACCGGCATTTCGGGAGACCACACGAAACTGTTGTCAAGGTAGAATGAAACACGTCCCAGGGCATTTACCACTATTTTCATTTTATGCCAGCCGTTTGTAGCTGTCAGAAGCGGGAGTGCGTAATTATCGAATGAGGCAATTGGTTCATTACTAGGTTCACCGGAGGAAATAATATTTCCACTCCTTAGAAGAACTGCCATCAAAACAATGGTGCGATTGTGGTAAGCAGTAGCCACGTCGGGCGTACCCTGCCCAATATACATCAGTTTCATTGATATGCCGGCGTCAACAGTACCAGATCCAGGTGTCTGAATGATATTCCGTGTAACTCCTATTTCAGGGCAGATTACAGTACCCGGTGAAGGATGATTTACCTCTATAAACACTTCCGATTCGATTGTATAACCGCTACCGTAGCCGATTTTTCTTTTTGAAACGGCATAACTCCCATCGGGTAGCTTACCATTGTTATCGAACAGGCCGTACCTGTTTCCTGCAAAAGGAACAAATGTTGGCAGAGACTTACCATAAAGATTCCAGTTCGAAGCAAGCGAGCTGGCCGAAGTAAAATCGTCCTGCCAGTTACCATTTAACGATGCTGGCGGACCGGGCAATTCTGCTTTATAACCAGCTTCATTCTGGCTGGCAGTTGGAACAACGTCGAGCTCATCTTTTTGACATGCAGAGAGCAGAACAAAACTGGTCAAAAGTGACACGCAAAGGAAATTAATTGTTTTCATGGTTTTGGGAATTTAATTGTTTTTTATTTATTTAATTATCAGGGTATTAGAATTTTTAGTTGTTTAAATTTCGACTTTTGCCGCCTTAATAATCACCAAAAACTGATTCCTGTTTTGGGTCTGGCAGAGAGCTATCGTTAGGACTTGCCCTGGACTTTGATCTTAAGTTAGTTTTCATTATCTTTTGTTTTACTTTTAATGTAGTGGTTTTTGAATGTGTAACAGTCAATCAATTTTTTTTGAAAAAATTAAATTGTCAGTAACGAAAGGAATGTCAGGATGGCGAAGTAAACTAAGGCCATCAACGTAGCTGCAGTTTGATCTTTCAGGTAATTGGTGTTTGTTTCCATGGCGATCAGGTTTTAAGTGGTTCTTGGTTTTTTGGCTATGATCATCTTGCGGGGCGGGATTACAAATTACAGTGCCTGTCAAAACCTCGTTATCCGCAATGCATGATGTTGTTTGATAGTTTATGTAAGGCATTTTATTTTTGTAACAGTTGTTCTTGTTTTTTATAAAATAATTTTCAAACAACTGATTATCATTTATATGTAATAGGAGAAAGAAATGTCGCTAAAAAAAGACCCTTAATTTCAAATTGCAGGAACCGGCATACATTCCGCTTTCTTCCTTTCAATTTTGGCAGGGGATTAAAAGAAGGGTATGAATAAATGTGCAAAATTTCCGATCCAAAGCAGAAATGAATGAATTTGATTTTTTTTAACCCGCGACTGTTACATTATTACATAAGCACACATAGA
Source organism: Bacteroidota bacterium (assembly GCA_037142075.1). Taxonomy (GTDB): domain Bacteria; phylum Bacteroidota; class Bacteroidia; order Bacteroidales; family UBA4417; genus UBA4417. The sequence goes on along the minus strand of JBAXBJ010000002.1, from coordinate 60,287 downwards.
TTTGAAAGATGTTTAACCTTTTAAATAAAAATAGTATGAAAACCTTCAGATTTCTCTTGATTTTTGCCCTGGTATCCGCAGCATTGCCTGTTGTATCTCAAAATCCGATTCTTCCTGATATCAAAATTTATACCTTGGAAGGATCAACCATCAGTGCCGGTTCAGTAGGTATTGATGACCGTATGATGGTTTTTGTCTTCTGGAATCCGGATGATGGCAAAAGCCTGCAGCAGTTGAGAATGCTCAATGATGAGTATGGAAGTACTATTCAGGGTGAAAAGGTAAAAGTGGTCGGCATATGTACCAATTATTCCGGCACCTTGCAAAGCATTCGTCCTCTCGTCAGTGGATTAGAAATAGATTTCGAAATCTATATCGACAGGAACAACGACTTGAAACGGGCTATGAATATTCCGGATGTACCTTATACCATGATTGTTGACCCTGAAACGGACATTCACCGGTATACAGGCTATTGCAATAACCTGGTTGAAATGATTGTCAATCAGGACAATACGGGTCTGGCAAATATAAGTGCTAAGAAATAGTCAGAAAAAGAAAAATAATCTTCCTTCAGTTACTCAACCAGAACGAAAGCGGCCCATTTAAAAGGGTCGCTTTTATATTTATTGCTCATGGTAAGTTGAGTATCGCGGAATGCAATGTGAATATCGTTTCCACCAAGCAAATTGTCATAAAATATATCCATAAACTCGGTAGTTTCCCGGTCGGGCACTTCCCAAAGACTCATCATAATATACCTGGCACCAGCCATTTTGAATCCTCTCTGCAAGCCTTCGACCCCTTCATTCCCTTTAACATCCCCCTGGCCGGTTTGGCAGGCACTTAAAACCACAAGTTGGGTATTCATAAGGTTCATATTCGAAACTTCCTTAGCAGTCAGAATCCCATCTTCAATGTCCTGTGAGGCCGAAAAACCCTTCCACGAACGATTAGCCCCTGCCATCAGCAATCCTGAACGCAACAAAGGATCGGAGGAAGTGCGGAAACGCATTTCTCCTGTTTTTGAAGGAGTGTTTTGGTTAATGCAATTACTTCGGATGAGTTCGGGAAAATAAAAACCATGAGTGGAAAGATGGATAATGGATGGAGATTCCTTTCCTGATAAAGCAATAAACGATTCTTCGATAGCATCAGATCCTGAGATAGTTCTTGTGGCAATACCATTTCCCTCCAGTTTACGGGCAATCATTTCTGCTTCTTTCAATGTACCGGGCAAATACCTGAAACCACTCCTGGTATCGCCGTTAGCTGTGCGGTTTTGTGTAAGTGAATTATCGTCATTTTTCGCATATTTTGCTGCTTTTGAAAGCATTGTAAGCGAATCAGTATCATAGGCTATTCCACCAAACACAACTGCGGTTTTTATTGCCTCCTGGTTTCCTTTAAGGGCAAGTGACCGGGTTGAACTGAGTTGAATAAGTTTGAGCTTCCCCAACAATTCAACACTGTCGGGGCACGAAATAGCTGCCATCGAAATTCTGTTCAACAAGCCTGAAGGCGCGAAGTAAACGGTCTTTACCCCATTTAGCAAACTATTTATAGGCTGCCACACCAGGTTGTAAATATCCTGTCCGTTGTAAAACGAGTTAATTTCGCGATAAACGCTCCCGATTTGGGGAATCACTCTCTTAAGTTGTGACTCCTCGCAAAGGTATTTCAGCTGAGGAATTGTATCATCCTTTCGCAGAACGAGGGCACAATAGAATATGCTGTCAGTGACTCTATCGTTATGTGAATACCTGAAACTAACAAATTCAATGGCAGCTTCATTCTCCTTAAGTTGTTTCTGCACATCTTCCCATTTAATCCTAAAGGATGCCTGCATCTCGCTGAATATCTGCGATTTTCGCGTAATATCCTTTTCCAGTTGCTGCGATTGAAGTTCTATTTTGGTTAAATCTGCGTGCCTTTCCGAAATCTGTTTTTGCTGCCACAAATTGATTTGCCTTTTCAGCATTCGCATATGTTCATATTCACCTATTAAGACCGAGTCGCCGCTTTCGAGAATAGATTGTTGCATTGAAGTCACTGATGAAAGGATTACACCCTTCAGGAATAGCTCATTATTGTAAATTTCGCCACATAACCCAGGAGAATTCGCTGAAACTTTCAATATGCAGGAGAGGTAGTCATTGTAAAAATCGCCCACTTTCGCCATATACATTTTTTTTTCACTTTCAGGTAAAAAGGAAAAATAGTTCCGGATACGGCTTTTAATATTAGCATTCACCTCTTCCATCAGGGGTAGCCCGGAATCATAATCCTCACGGGCAAAGTAAATTTCAGCCAGATTATATCTGCAATCGTCATAAGCAGAATAGTTGGTTCCATATAACTCTTTGTAAATTGACGAAGCTTCTTCCAACAGGGGTAAGGCAGCCTGGTAATCCCCCATTTTCTTGTAGTTTAAAGCCAGGTTCCTTAACGACATAGCAAAGTCAGCATGTGATACGCCCAAAACTTGTTTGTAGATTGCAGATGCCTGCAAAAATAAAGGCAAAGCGGCATCGTATTTCCCCATCGATTTGTACAGGCGACCCTGGCTACTAAGCAAAAGGGCATACATCTGATTCTTTTCACCAAATTTTTCGCGATAAATGGCTGCTGCTTCCTCTTGCCTTGTCATGGCCTCCTGGTTTTTACCAATGGCAGAATAATTATTGGCAAGGTTAATTAAATCTGTTGCATAATCTGGATGATCTGCTCCGAAGGATAAGCTGTCTATACTGGCTGCTTTTGCCGACAGGCGGATTGCTTCCTCATAATTGCCCATGTCGCTGTAAAGCAAACCCAGGTTGTTTAAAGCAAGTGAATAATCATGCTTCCCTGAGACCGTATCCGGTTTGCTTATAGCTATTGCCTCCTCATAAAGAGGCAGGGCCTCATCATAATTTCCAAGTTTCACATACAAGAGGGCAAGGTTATTCAGTGTACGGGCATATTCTATATGTTTGTTATCAAATACTTTCTGGTAAATGTTTAGTGCTTCCTTATAATAACCCAATGCAACTTCATAATTGCATAAATTTTTATATACCATGGCCAGATTGTTTAAAACCCTCGCATAATCAGCATGATTGGTGCCAAGCTGCTCCTGACGGATTTGTTTTGCCTGCTGGTAATACAGCAGTGCTGTATCATAAATATACAGGGCTGTATACATTGCACCTAAATTCATTAGCGAGGATGCATAATAAGTATGGTGGATACCAACTTTTTCTTTGCATATTGACGAAAACTCTTTGAGTAAAGGCAAGGCGGCTTTATAATTACCTGTTTTTTTATACAGCATTGCCAGGTTGTTCAGGTCAACTCCATAATCAAGGTTCCGGTCGCCAAGTTTTTCCTTGTCGATAGCCGAAACTGTTAAATACAATGGCAAAGCCTGCTTATAACTACCTGTAGCATAATACAGAGCAGCCAGGTTGTTCAGCGATCGGGCATAAGAAGGATGACCTGATCCAACAGTTATTAACTTAATATTCACTGCCTGCTCGAATAAAGGTAAAGCTGTCTTGTAATCACCAACCACAAAATAATAAGATCCGAGATTGTCGAGAGATTTAGCATAATCAAGGTGTTCAGCACCCAGTACTTCAAACCTGATCTGTTTTGCTTCCTTCAACAATGGCAAGGATTCAGTGTATTTTCCAATATCACAATACAATACACCAATATCGTCTAAGGACTCAGCATAGCCGGGGCTTTGGGAACCCAAATGACGCAGCCTGATTTTCCCGGATTCCTGAAATAAAGATAATGCTGTATCGTACTTGCCCAAAAAATAATAACATTTGGCGACATCATTTACATCGGAAGCATACTTTACACTGTCTGGTTCTTTTTCAGCCAAATGGATCGATTGTAGTTTACCAAACAGGTGTAAAGCCTTTTCGAACTGTCCTGATGAACGGTAACAGTTACCGGATAATTCAAGTAGATGAAGATATGCAGTATCATAAACAACTTGTGCAGCTTCTATTTCAGGGAGCAAGGTATCGTACACTGACGAAGCCTTGGCAAAATAGCCCTTGTTGTAATATTCGCCCGCCTCTTTGAGATTAACTTTTCCATTCTGGGCTGAAGCACTGCCGGCAATAATAATAAATAGTCCAAAAAAATAAAGGGTAAATGGCTTTTTCATTTTTCAAACTAATTTAATATTGCCCTTTTGCACGAATCAGACATCCATGCAAGAATTTCTCTTTAAATACTTAAAGAGTGATTTCACTTCTTTATTTCTCCTTTTCTACTAATCTGGCAAACAGAAAGAAATCAAGAAAAAAATCATGGTCTGCTAATACCCTCCATAGTATTACTATTTATCAACACTGTCGCTTGAGGCCTGTTCCATATCCCCTTCGGATACTACTACTTTACCATCAGATGTGGCTGATGGGGGCACGGAATCAGATTTTTCCGCCAGACTGTCAGCTGCCTGCTTGCTGTTTTTATCAGCGGAAGGATTTATAGTGCAGGAATCTACTAACAGGCATAACCATAATGCGGCAAAAGCCAGAGAAAAAAATGTTCTTTTCATATCATTGGTTTTTGTAAGTCTAGAAATTCAGGATTCTCACGCAATTCGCTACTTACTCAGACTAAATTTGATCACAGGACATGTTATCTTCGGTCAATCATCAATAATTTCCAGCAGCAGCTTAGCCAATAACTAATCCCTCCCAGGTGCAAAGAATTAAACATGAATTATATCGCATGATTCCATGACAAAAGCGAGAGAAGATAGGTTAATCTCTTCTATCAAATAACTCTTCTGGAGATTTATTTATTCAACTCTTATTTTAGCTCCTGAATCGGCCTTCTTTTTAATACGTACCTGATTTCGTACTTGCCTTTAGCAGCCTCTGTCAGCATATCTATTTTCTCTGCTGAGCCAGTAATCTGGATTGTGATTGTCTTGGTCTCCCCTGCGCCATCAGTTCCAACAATTCTAAATTTATTGATCTGATCTTGCTGGACAATAAGACCTAAATTATTGGTTGAATCCGGTATTATTTTGCCATGTTCACCTGTGCTCTCAGAAACTAAAACACCATCATACTTACATGATGAAATCAAAATGGCAATAACCAGAAAAAGGAATGCCATGAAAAGAAAAGTTTTTTTCATACCTCTTGAATTTAAGTGAAGAAATTAATTTGTGTAACCTTAAATTGTCGTAGAATAGAAATGGCAGGTTTCCCAGAATGGAGCATTAATACAAATATACAAAGAAATCAAGAAAACAGATATGATGTTTTCAAAATTATCCGAATCCCTCACTTTGAATGAATTACGGCTGCCAGTTTTCCCTTTACCAATTTAACATCGTCGGCTCTCTGAGAATTATTTTCCGGAAGGGAATTGAGGATCTGAATTCCTTTGGTTTTATTACCCAGCTTAATTTCCGACAATGCGCTGTACCACTGCGAATCGTTAAAGTATGGTGAACTTTTATCAACTTTTGCATAGAATCGGATTGCCTGTTTAAGTGATTTTCGATTTGTCGGAGCAAACCCGTTTTTCATTGAAATAATACCGAGGTAATAGTTAATCTCACTGAGGGTATCAATCGATTTGAACTCGTTGCTTTTGAGTAAACCATTCAAAATCAATGCACAACCATCATAATCCTTATTGTTGTATTTTTCGGCCGCAATGATAAATAAGTCGTTCGCAGATGAAGATTCTGACCGCAACTCAATATATTCAATTCCGGAAGGAATTTCGTCGGCGTAAGCGAGAAGTGCCATATCCAATTCCATAGCAACACTGTCCCTGGTAACATCCATCTTTTGTTGCTGTGCAAGCAGGTTTTTGGGCAGCCGCTTGTTCCTGGCCGAATCGGTGTAGGCATATGCAGGTTTATTGATTTCATGTTTTACTTCGGTTTCTATCAGTTGATTTGAATCCGTTTGAACCAAAGGATATTTTCGGATTGAGTCATTACCGGAATTACGGCTAATCAATTGATTGTCTCCAGGTCTGATTGAAACCCAAACAACGCCTGCTATAATAATAATTGAAGCAAACGCCAAAGCAGTTCTTAATCGTGGCTGGTCAGGAATAACAGATGGAATCGAATCGATTATAAAATTTTTAATTTTTGAAATAGCAATCTGAATTTTTGATTTTACCCGTGCAGTTTCTTCCTCTGTATGCACTTTTGCAATCACTTCCTGCAGAATTTTAGCTAATTGAGCTTCTTCTTCCTGCTCCGATTCGTTGTTTTCGGAAGCAAGCAGCCTGGACATCTGGCTCATCCGTGCATATTCATTTGCTTCACTCAGATTCCTCAGTAAATGAAATTTTCCCGAAAGCAATTTATTGGTATTCAGTGCATCTTTAAATTGAATGGCAAATTTTTCTTCCAGTTTCCCCCGGCCATATAATTCAATAACCAAATCCTCTGCATATTCCAGTTCGTCAAGGTTCAGATCGGAAGGAGAGAGAAAATAACTCTCGACCAGGATTTGATTTAACTCATCGGTCCCGCTTTCAGAAAGGTTTCCTTTCCTGTATTTTTCGAAAAGTGCATTATACGGTTTCATTTTCGTATATCAGGTTAGTAAAGGTTTTTCCAGCATCAAAGAAGCTGAAAAGCACTTTGTTTGTATTATAAATTTCGTTTTTCAGGGTAGTTTCATCATCGGGAATAATATATTTATCCAGGCAATCGGCATCACCGAAGAATTCGGAATCCGGATCGAGTTGCAACAATTCCTGTTCAAGGCTTTTCAGCAGGTTGATAATTATTTCAACCGGTTCGTCCGACCCATAAAACAGTAAAAGTAAAAGTGCCCGGTTTTTGGGTAAATCAAAAATCCCAATTTTGTAAATTTCCAGTAAAGCCCGCATTGTTTTTTCATCAGGCAGCCCGGCAAGGGCACTTGGTTTGCCAGCCGAAATGAAATAATAAATGTATTTGAAAATCCGGTAGTATTGACGAAATTCAGGAATGGTGCGGAATTCTTCCCTAAAAATATTCAGGTCGAGGTAACTTAACGATGCACGCCTGTACAAATCGATCGTTCTGATTTTGGCATTCAGGTTTTCTTTTTTCAATTCCCTTTTTGCCAGGTAATCATGTGCAGCATCCAATAATTCAGGTATTTGATGCAGGTTATCCTGGTACCACTCGAAAAAGCGGGATCGTAGGCGGCTGCTATGTATGCGTGTATTGGCAATACCAATAAGCTGGCGAACTTCCTTGTCTTCGAGGTTACAATCGTATTGCAGCAGCGATATTACCGTTCTCAGTTTTCGTTCTTCAACCATATTACGGTAATACAGAAACAGAAATAATGCCGGCGTTTCCGATTCGGAATTTCCGGTTATCGCCTCATCCTGATCCGTAATTTCAACGGTGCTGTTCCTCGAAACCTGGAACTCCGAAGTTCTAGTCCTGTTAAGAAAGATATTTTTAGCAATGCCACTCAAAAAAGTGCTCAGTTTGCTGTTTTGATAATATTTCCGGTTAAAAACCCTGCAGTTTTCCAGTTTGGGATAGTTGGCCGTAAAGTAAATTCCAACTTCGCCCTGTTGCAACTTCTTCCAGAATACAAGCAGACTTTCGTCGAATATTTCTTCTTTATCGTCAGATTCCTTACACCCAAAATTGTGAAGAGCACCGAGGATGGTTCCTTTTAATTCGTATACTTTATTGAATCCCTGTCCGTTAAGTAATTTCTGCTCAAATTCAATGCTCTTTTCATACAAAGTATTGCACCGACTGGTTTCGATTACCAACGAAAACAGCCTGGCAAGATAATCGAACAATTCAAGGTTTTCCTTATTTACAAACACTTTCTCACCTTGTATCCGCAGTAAGGCTTTTTCATTTTTTACCTGCCTGCGAAAAATCGTAAGAGTATCGGCAAGTAATTGATCTGCAACATCTGCCCCTACTTTGAGCCCGACATTTCGGTATGAATTATTTCCTAAAACCAGTACCTGGGTCAGGATATAATAAATCACAGTTCTATTTAACACGATTGCTTTCATCAGATCGTCTCCCGAATTATACTCCTTACAAATTTTTTCGTAATAAGCTTTCACTGTAGTATATTTCACGAATTAGAAAAATGTAACAGCAATACATGCATTTAGTAAAATTAAGACATTTTTAGCCGAAATTCACAAATGGTTGAAAAAGCAACGTTTAAAAACTGACAACAAGAAGACTCGCTGTAAAACGGATATCTGTTATCTGAAGTTTATAGAAACCCGATTTTGCATGAAGTTCAAAAGATATGGTAAAATGACAGATTTGCCGACTTTCTTTACCGGCAACCATTTTTAGATAAAAAGCCAGTATACAAAGGCATGTCAGATAGAGTATCAATTGAATAACTGCGGAACTTGTTAAGAGGAGTGTATTGCAAATCCGAACCAGGAAGATTAAAATTCAATTAAAGGATTATTCGGTTGTTTCCGGCTGATGTAAACATTATTTACTGTCCGGTCTGATTAAGCTGTTTTTTTTACACCTTCACACAGACAGAAAAAGTGCAATATTTCCATGCAAGCTAATCTATCAATCTGAATACTTGACAATTAACTTCCTGTTTGCGATTAAAAATGATTCGTTTGCTTACTTGAGTTTTATAAAATCAAATTAATTTGTATTACATTTTAAAAACTCATTAATTAACAATAAAGAAAATATTGATACCAAATCGGGTAAATTCACGTTCATCCCTATCAGTATTAACCTAAATGGAATTTCATTAACTCACTCATCTCATTAACGCTATGAAAACAAACTCGTTAAAATTAGAAGAAATCAGCATGGAAACCCAGGTTGCCCGCAGTAAAAGCATCGAATGGATGGTCGAAAGTTACAGCGCATGGCAACAGCACTCCCCTCTTCCAAGCCTGGCCAAAAGAAATTTCTTGTATATGTTGAAACTAGCAAGCACCAAAGCTTTAAAGTTACACAGATAGTGCATTGGTAAAAGATTTGAAGAAATTTACCAGGCTATGTTTGGCATGCCTTTCTGTCCGACTCATAAAAATGTAGCCCCTGATCTGCTGATTTAAGATTAGCAACTACATAATTTCTTTGTTTGAAATACAGCATTCCCTGAACACAACTTCCGAACTCTTAACGATAGCAAGGAAAGCAGCCACAAAATGATCATCAATATGTTAACTATAGGGACTTAATAGAGCCTAAAATGAAACATCTGAACATATATGCACTACTTATCGCACTACTTGTAGTGCCTGAAATTTCGATTGGACAAAAAGGCAATTCCTCCATTTACTCCCTGGATTTCGGAGTGAGCAACACATGGATTTTGAATCAGAATATTTACGGAAACCCGGAGATGGCTTACACTCAAAAACTTGGTTTTTCATGCGTGGCCTCTCACCGTAAATTCACGAATAAATATGGGTATTCATTCGGCCTTGGTTATAGAAATATGGGTCAGAATTACATGGGTGAAATGGCAGATATTGAAACTCAACGCAGTATAGAACTTCAATATTTACAGATGCCATTTATGGGAATGGTCAGACTTGGAGGAAATAATCAGAGCACTTGGTTTTCATTCGGGCCGCAAGTAATGATCCTGCTTTCGGCAGAGCAGGAGTTCAAACGCATAGGTGGAAAGGAACTCCCAAATCCTGACATGCTCGACCAGGGCAATTCTAACATAATAAATCGTTTTAATCCGATTGACATGATGCTTGCTTTTGAATTAGTTCATCAGTTCACTTCCGGATCGACTAAAAAGGCAACTAGTATAAAGGATGGAAATGTGATGTGGTCGCTCTCGTTGAATACAGCTATAGGCTTAACTGACATTAACCGAAAGGCATACCAAATCAGTAATCTTCATGAAGAGTACGCAAGTTCTCACAATTTTTACGTGGGAATTCACCTTGGGTTTTTGTTTAATTCCAAGACCAAAATTTTCTTTCACTTGTGAAACATGTTTCAGGAAACGAAGCATTGAGAGCATCCAGGAAAGTCAAAAACCTAGTATTTTCGCTGCAATCCTAAACCTGGAATTTGGAATTTATTTATCTGTTAGTCCCGGTTGCGGTGAAAGAAGCTATCGCTTCCTCGGTGGAAATATCATTTTATATTTAGCGTCGGTAACACCTTTCGAAATTTCCTGAATTTTGCGTTTCACCATAATTTTGCGAAGAGGATGAATTTTATCGACGAAAAGGATTCCCTCCAGATGATCGTATTCATGCTGTATGATCCTGGCTAAAATATCCGAAAACCACTCATCTCGAAAATTAAATTGCTCATCAAAATAAGTTATCCTTACATCTGGTTTCCGTGTTACATCCTCATGAATATCAGGGATACTGAGGCACCCTTCGCTGAAAGCCCACTCCTCCCCTTTTTCCTCCACAATTTTGGGGTTGATAAATACTTTTTTAAAGTCTTTGATTTGCGGATTTTCCTTTTCGTAAGGCGAAGCATCAACCACGAAAAGCCTGATTGGTTTATTAATTTGAGGAGCCGCCAAACCAACGCCCGACGAAAAATACATGGTTTCCCACATATCAGTAATAAGTTGTTGCAGACCGGGATACTCAGCAGTTATTTCAACCGCCACTTTGCGTAAACTAGGATGACCGATTGCTACTACTGGAAGAATCATATTTTGTTGGTTGATGGGTTGGGTTGATGGGTTGAGAGGTTGAGAGGCTGAGAGGCTGAGAGGTTGAGAGGTTGAGGGGATTAGTGGTTGATGGGTTATAGGTTGAGGGGCTCATGGGTTCATGTCACCTCATTTCCTTGTGATCGCATTATCAAATTATCGCATTATCGCATTATCACATTATCACATTTTATATTATACCAAACACATTTCCCACTCAATGGTTCAATGCTGCATGGCTTTCATTTCAAGATACGATTGTAAAATCAGAACCGCACTAACTTTATCCACTAAAGCTTTATCCTGCCTGACTTTCTTTTTAGCACCTGATTCTAGGATCGCAGCCGTAGCCATTTTTGAAGTAAACCTCTCGTCCATTCTGTCAACCGGAATTTGAGGAAAAGTCCGCTGGAGGTGCTTTACAAAGGGTTCGGTAAAACGAGCTGATTCCGAAAGGTTATTTTGAAGGGTCAGCGGGTACCCGACTACAAAACAATCAACGTTTTCGCGCGAAACATAGTCTTTCAGGAAAACGATCACATCTTTTGAATGCACTGTCGTGAGCGCAACAGCAATCATCCTGAGTTCATCCGTAACTGCAATTCCTACCCTTTTCTGACCATAATCAATCGCTACAATTCTGCCCAAATCCATTTAATTTGCTGCAAAATTACGAAGAAATAATTTCGAAAAAGGCTTTCAACGAGGCTTTTATTGAATCTTTGACCCAATTAATTGAATCACTGCATAAATATCCCTCTAAAAGGGTTAATTTTACCCGAGAAAAACTAAGTGCATGGATCATTTAAAAGCTCTTATTGAAAATGCCTGGAACGATCGGTCACTATTAGGTGACGAAGAAACAAAAAATGCTGTTTATCAAATAGTTGAACTGTTAGATAAAGGAATAATACGCGTTGCTGAACCTACCGAAAGTGAGTGGAAAGTGAATGAGTGGATTAAAAAAGCCGTTATCATGTACTTCCCGCTTCGACAAATGGAAGTTATGGAGGCCGGCCCCATGGAGTTCCACGATAAAATTCCGTTGAAACGAAATTATAAAGAGCTTGGAGTGAGGGTTGTGCCACATGCTGTTGCCCGTTATGGCTCCTACCTTTCACCGGGAGTAATTTTGATGCCTTCCTATGTAAACATAGGTGCATGGGTTGGTGCAGGCACCATGGTGGATACATGGGCCACTGTCGGCAGTTGCGCACAGATTGGTTCAAATGTGCACCTGAGTGGAGGCGTCGGTATTGGTGGCGTTCTCGAACCCGTACAGGCCGCCCCGGTAATTATTGAAGACAACTGTTTTATTGGCTCACGCTGTATTGTCGTCGAAGGCGCCCGAATCGCTGCCGAAGCCGTGCTTGGAGCCAACGTGGTTATAACACAAAGCACACGCATCATTGATGTTACAGGCAGTCATCCGGTTGAATATAGAGGCTTCGTACCTCCGCGCTCGGTTGTAATACCGGGTTCGTACACCAAAAAATATCCGGCCGGCGATTATCAGGTGAGTTGTGCTTTGATAATTGGTTTGCGCAAACCTTCCACCGACCTGAAAACCTCGTTAAACGATGCTTTGCGGGAGTACGATATTTCTTTTTAGGGATTAGGGGTTGAGGATTGGGAATTAGGGTGTTTGAACTGTGATGTAGTTAGAATTATAAAAAAGCAAACAAGAGACTGGAATAACCCCGAATTTCTAACACCTGACGACCCATAACCACCTGACCGCCAAACAGTCTAACAACCAAACAGTCTAACAACCTAACAGTCTAACAACCTAACAGTCTAACAACCTAACAGTCTAACAACCTAACAACCTAACAGTCTAACAACCTAACAACCTAACAACCTAATAACCTAACAGCCTAACAACCTAACAACCTAACAGCCTAACAACCTAACAACCTAACAGCCTTTATGAACATCGGATTCGACGCAAAACGCGCTTTTTCAAACCGCAGTGGTCTCGGCAATTACAGCCGCAGTACTGTACGTTTGTTATCCGATTTTTATCCCGACAACAAGTACTTTTTATTTTCAAAAAAAGAAAAACAAAGCCTGATTCAGCATTCTGAAAATCAATTTATTATTGAACCAGGCCCTGGAATTTCATCCTCGTTTCCTTCAATTTGGCGTTCGTGGGGAATATATAATGACATAAAAAATAGTAAACTGGATATATACCATGGACTGAGCAACGAACTTCCGCTTAGTATTAAAAAAACAGGAGCGAAATCGGTCGTTACCATCCATGACTTAATTTTCTTGCGATTTCCTGAATATTACCCGTTTATCGACAGGCAAATCTATTTTTATAAATTTCGCCATGCATGCCGGATTGCGGATAAAATAATTGCCGTCAGCGAAGCTACAAAACAGGACATAATCTCATTTTTCGGCATCAGCCCTGATAGAATCGACGTTGTTTACCAGACCTGCGATCCTGTTTTCCGAACGAAAGTAACCTCAGAAAAAAAAGCTGAAACCAGGACAAAATACAGCCTTCCTGACAACTTCATCCTTTACCTGGGAACTATTGAAAAACGGAAAAATGCGCTGAATCTTATAAAAGCATACCTGGACCAGAAAATCGATATTCCCCTGCTAATAGTGGGGAAACCCACTGCTTTCCTGACCGAGATTAAAGATTATTTAAAAAAAAACGACCGTAAGGACAACATACTGTTCCGGCACAACGTTGAATCCCGCGATATACCGTCAATCTACCAAGCAGCGCAGGTCTTTGTGTATCCATCCATTTTCGAAGGATTTGGAATACCCATACTTGAAGCGCTTTATTCCGGGGTTCCGGTTATTACTAGTACGGGTAGTTGTTTTCACGAAACAGGTGGTGATGCGGCACTGTATTGCGATCCCGCCAATATCGGCGAAATGGGAAAATGTATCACCGATGTTTTAAATAGTGAGGATACCAGGAAATCGATGATAGAAAAAGGATTTTTACATGCCAGCAAATTCGATGAAGAAAAAGTAGCAGCTAACCTGATGGGCGTGTATATGAATTTACTACAATAATTTTTGGACTAACGACGCAAATTAAATTCTGAAAAGCCATGGATTTCAGTGCTGACATAGAAAAATCAATAAAAATACTCGAATCGGGAGGAACCATATTATATCCTACCGATACTATCTGGGGAATTGGTTGTGATGCCACAAACACTCTGGCTGTCGAAAAAATCTATAGAATCAAAAGCCGGTCAGAGGCGAAAAGCCTGATTGTCTTGATTGACAGTATTGATAAACTTTCGATCTATGTAGAGAAAGTACCCGATATAACGGCCGATCTTTTAGCAAGCATTTCGAACCCTGTAACCATAATTTATTCGAATGCACGCCGTCTGGCCCCTAATGTAATTGCTTCCGACGGAACTATTGCCATTCGTGTAGTGAAAGATGAATTTTGCACCGAACTCATCCGACGGTATGGTAAACCGATTGTTTCAACCTCAGCCAATATTTCAGGAACTGAATCGCCGGCTATTTTCAGCTACATTGCAGCCGAAATCAAAAACGCAGTCGACTATATTGTTACCTACAAACAGGATTATTACACCAGGTCGAAGCCATCAACCATAATCAGGCTCAGGGAGGACGGTTTATACACCATAATAAGGGGCTGATATTACCATTGTTCAAAACTTTTATGGCTAGAAGATGGCTATTTGCGAACAAAATTGAATTTAAGCCGTTATTCTTGTTTAACTTTAAGATATTATTACTCAACACGAATGGAAAAGCGTAAAGAATACAAGTTAGATACTGTCGATAAGGAAACCCTGCAAAAATGGTATTACCTTATGACACTTGGCCGTAAACTCGACGAACGTGCACCCAATTACCTCAAACAGGCTCTGGGTTGGTCGTATCATGCACCCTATGCAGGTCACGACGGGATACAACTAGCTATAGGACAAACGTTTGACAAGGAAACCGATCATTTGTTTCCTTACTACCGCGATATGCTTACCGCGATTTCTGCCGGGCTAACAGCCGAGGAGATTATACTGAATGGTATTTCCAAAGCAACCGACCTGGCAAGTGGTGGCCGGCATATGTCCAACCATTTTGCCAAACCCGAATGGAATATTCATAACGTTTCATCTGCAACCGGAAATCACACTCTTCATGCAGTGGGTGTGGCCAGGGCAATAAAAAAATACGGAGGAAAAGGGGTTGCCATCAGTTCGCAGGGCGAATCATCAACATCCGAAGGCTATGTATATGAAGCGATTAACGGAGCCAGTAACGAAAAACTACCGGTAATTTTTGTGATTCAGGATAACCGTTACGGAATATCTGTCCCTCAGCGCGATCAGACTGCAAATGCCTTTGCAGCCGATAACTTCAAAGGGTTTAAAAACCTAAGGATCATCCATTGCGACGGCAAAAACATTTTCGCATCAATGAATGCCATGGAAATGGCAAAACGCCATGCCATCGAAAAGCAGGAACCAGTCATTGTTCACGCCAGTTGTGTCCGTATCCATTCTCATTCGAACTCTGATAAACATGAACTTTACCGCGATGAAAACGAAATTCATTGCGCCAAAGCGAGCGATCCTCTCGACAGGTTTCGTATCATTTTACTACATTCGGGGAAGTTCACCGAGGAAGAGTTGACAGTAATTGACGATCAGGCACAAAAAGAAATGATGGCGGCCCACCGCAAAGCCCTGGCAGCACCCAATCCCGACCCTGCATCCATATTCAATTTTGTTACTGCACCTTCATATATTCCGGTAAAATTTCCTGGCGGGGTTCACGATGAAAAGACAGGCCGGTCCTTAAAACTAATCCAGGCTTTAAATGAGACACTTAAGGAAGAATTCCGTTTAAACCCGGATACATTTATCTGGGGACAGGATGTTGCAAACAAAGAAAAGGGTGGCATTTTTAATGTTACCAAAGGACTACAACAAGAATTTGGAAGCGAAAGGGTTTTCAATGGCCCTATTGCCGAAGATTTTATACTTGGTACCGCAAATGGCATGAGCCGTTACAACAAAAAAATCCGGATTGTGGTGGAAGGTGCTGAATTTGCCGACTATTTCTGGCCGGCTATGGAACAATACATCGAATTGTCGCACGACTACTGGCGCAGCAACGGGGCATTCGCACCCAATCTCACGGTGAGGCTTGCTTCGGGCGGTTATATAGGTGGAGGCTTGTACCATTCACAGAACATCGAAGGTTCGCTGGCAGCCATTCCAGGTGTGCGGATTGTTTATCCTTCGTTTGCAGATGATGCTGCCGGTTTGTTGCGTACCTCCATGCGGTCCGAAGGCCCGACCCTATTCCTCGAACCTAAAGCACTCTATAATGATCCAATAGCTGAAACTATTGTTCCTGAGGGATTTGAAGTTCCTTTCGGAAAAGCCCGTACCCGGCGTGAAGGCACTGATATGAGCATTATTACCTATGGGAACACTACCCATATGAGCATTGCTGTTGCCAACCGCATTGCCGAAGAAACCGGGAAAAGCATCGAAGTAATTGACATACGTTCTTTAATACCACTCGATA
This sequence comes from Bacteroidota bacterium, assembly GCA_037142075.1. GTDB lineage: Bacteria > Bacteroidota > Bacteroidia > Bacteroidales > UBA4417 > UBA4417. Next base: position 44,076 of record JBAXBJ010000002.1, on the reverse strand, counting down.
AAGAGGCAATCCTGGCCAGTATAATGAAAACAGGACGCGTATTGGTTGTTCACGAAGATAAAGTTTTCGGTGGTTTTGGAGGTGAAATTGCTGCCATGATCTCCGACGAAGCTTTCCAGTACCTCGATGCACCTGTGCGCCGTGTAGGCTCCACATTTACACCGGTTGGGTTTAACCGTATTCTTGAAAAAGCCATTCTTCCCGACCAGGAGCGGATTTATGTTGCATCAAAAGAACTCCTTGATTATTAATAACTTAATTTCATGAAATAGGTGACAAAGAGAGTTTCCTGCTACTATCAGCTACCTCTAAACCACCCTCCAAAAAGGCCACAAGCTTTTTAAAAGATCGCCTATTGAGTAAAAGCCCGCCTGCAAAAAAATTGCAGGCGGGCTTTTTAATACTCTATCCGTTGAATTACCATTCAAACGGCTTATCCTTTTCTTACTTAATCATAGTGGCTGTTCCGGCTTTCGTCTTCGGTAAATTATCATGATTTCCTATACTGTCATCATCCCAGATCGAACCGTCTTTAAATATACCCATCGCTTTCCAGACATAGGCGCCTTCCTGCAAAAGCACACCGTTGTATGTACCGTCCCAACCTTCAGTTGGCCGGCCATAAGAATCCAGTTTTTCCGAAAACCATAACATATTTCCCCACCTGTCGTATACCTCAAAACGGTACTCTTTAAGATTGACACCAACGGGTTTTAAAAGTTGTACAGATTTATTAGGGTTATTCGGCGAGAAAGCATTGGGTATATACAATCCTTTCACCATAAATTTATACTGCATAGTAAGGGTATCCGTGCAGTCTTTATCGTTCCAGGTAACCAGTGAGATGTCGTAAGTACCGTCATTTTTATAAAATACAACAGGGTCCTTACCATATGAATCGTCCCCGTTCCCAAAAGTCCAGTAATATTTTATGCCGTTAAGCGATAAATTGGTAAACTGCAGTTGTCCCTGCACTTCGTTAAAATTATCGGTATAAGAATAACTGCTTGTCGGAATAGGCCAAGTGGTAATGGTATCAGTAATCGTATCGGAGCACCCGATAGAATCAGTTACTAAAAGATTTATGAAATAATCTCCGGGGAAATTGAATGTAAAATCGGGGTTTTGCACATCTCTTGTTCCCAACATGCCTTTGCTGTCCGAAAATGTCCATCCCCAAATTACAAGTGGTGAAACTGCTTCGACTGATGCATCAGTAAAGGCAGTATTATCGCCTGCGCAGGACAATGAATATTTATATTTTGCATCAGGCAATGCATAAATGTTCATCGGTTTCTCAATGGAATCAGAACAGCCGATGGTATTTATTGTTACAAGTTTTACGTTAAAGGTGCCGGGAACTTTATAATCATGGGTAGGATTCTTCAGGGTTGAAGTATCGTTAGGGACAGAAACCGGTTCACCAAAATTCCAGTTGTAATTACTGATAAGTGAACCGTTACCTGAAGTCATATTCGTAAATTCAGCAGTTTGTTTATAACACACTACACCAAAAATAAAATCAGGAATCGGGGTTGGGTTCACCAAAACGATCAACTGGGTGGAATCGCTGATTTTCCGGCCCGCAATGCTCGTCGATATCCTCATCCTGATTGTGAAAGTGCCTGGCGTTGTGAATGAATGATTCAACGGATTGACATACGAATAGTAGGTCGTATCGGTGCCGTCGCCGAAATTCCAGTACCACTCGGTGGTGGGAAGGCCGCTGTAACTGCTGTCGGCAAACGAAAGCAGGTTATTCTGACAAATCAATGTATCAACAATCGAAAACTCAGCATTTATACATGGCTTAACGAGTACGTTGGTATCGGTAATAGCATTCGTACATCCGTTGACATTCGTTACGGTAAGACCAACCGAATATAGCCCGGCTGAAGCATACAGGTGTGGTAAATCAGGCGAATTGGGCGCAAATACAGTATCTATTGTTCCATCTCCATAATTCCATATCCATTGGCTGATAGGACTACCACTCCCGGAGGATGACTCATTAAAGTAGATGGTACTATCGCAAACTCCGCCAGTAAAACTGAAAACCGGCACCGGCAATGGCAGTACAACAACCGAACGATAAACTTTCTTCGAACAGTTATGTTTATCCAGAGATTCTAAACTTACCTGGTATGTGCCTGGTTCAGAATAATAATGTGATGGATTTTTTCGGGTTGAAGTATTGTTGATCCCTGAATTCAGTTCACCGAAATTCCAGTTAAAGAAAACCAGCGAGTCAGTATTTGGTGCAAGAAGTTGCGGTGTAAAATAGGTACTGTCGCGGAAACAGGTAACGGTATTTGTGAACGTAAAGTCGAAGGAAGCAGGCACACATACCACTTTCACTATTGTATCAACGCATCCCCTCATATCAGTGGCAATCAACCTGACATTGTAACAAGAGTCGGAATAGTAAAATAAATAAACAGGATTCTGCAGGGTTGAGTATTGATTCGGTTCAAATTCCCAGTTCAGGCCAATGATAGCAGCCTGTTGATTATACGATGAATCCTGGAAATAAACGGCTCCATTTTTACAAGGGGCTGCCGTGTAGTTAAAGTTAGCAGTAGGATTTCCGAATACCTGTAAAGAAGTTGTTACCGTATCCTGACATCCATTCTCCGAGGTAACTATCAGGTTCACGTTATAAACGCCTAATGTTGTATAAACCCACGAAGGATTTGGTTGATTGGATGTGTCATTCGTGGCGGCAGTAACTCCAAAATCCCAATGCCATATAGAAATAGCCCCGCCGTTAGATGTATAAGACTGATCGGCAAAAGAAGTGGGTGCCCCAAGGCACGCGCTGGTATAACTAAATTGGGCAGTAGGCTTAGGTAATATACTCACAAGGTGTGAAATTGAGTTCACGCAACCGGAAGTATCAACAATTGAAAGTGTTACAGGGTAATTGCCCGCAACGGAATAGGTATGTACCGGATCCATTTGGGTAGTGTTATGTGCAGTACCATCGCCAAAATCCCAGTCGAAAGTGGCAAGCGCGCCTATATTGGTTATGGTGGTATTGGTGGTAAAGGCGGTTGCCGTTCCCAGGCAGGTGCTCACATAGCTAAATTGGAGCGTTGGCTTGGGTAGTATCACCAAAGTATGTGAAACCGTATCCGGGCATCCGGAGGCATTTCCGACAAGTAAATTTACTGTGTAAGTCGCCGGCGTTTCATAAATATGGGATGGATTTTGCAGAATGGAGGTATTGGCCGTCCCCGAAGTGGGATCACCAAAATCCCAGAACCAGTTTACCAGTGTTGTTCCTGCATTAAGCAGCGAAAGATCAGTAAATGTAACTGCCGAACCTGCACAGGTAGTTCCAAAACTGAACAAGGCAAGCGGGCTGGCTGATATAGTAATGGTAACCGGCGCTGACTCTGCAGAGCAACCCAACGATGTATTCACTGTCAGCACTACCGTGAAGTTTCCTGGTTGGGTGTAGGTATGCGAAATATTTCCATTTGCCGGGGCATTTATCAGTGTATCATGGCCATCACCGAAATCCCAGAAAAAGGATGTAAATGTACCTCCGAAAGTCGTGGAAAGATTCGTGAAAAGTACCGGTACATGGGTACAATTTTGCTGCGAAATCTGAAAAAATGAAAGTGGTGGTGGCACAATGGCTATCAGTTTCATTTTTGTATTGATACATCCAGCTGTATCCGTTATCGTTAACCTCACCTGGAATGAACCGGAAGTAGTATAAATATGGTATGGATCCATTTCGATGGATGTAAACCCATCACCAAAATCCCATAACCATGTGTCTATTGCATCAACAGAAACATAGGTAGAACTGATAAAATGCGTTGAATCGTTTACACAACCCGGTGCCAGGTCAAAATCAACAACAGGCAATGGATACACAGTAACCGGCTTAATGATAGTATCCTGGCAACCGGCCGTATTGGTTACAATAAGGGTAACAGGGTAAATACCGGAAGAGGAAAAAACATGTATTGGATTCTTGACAAAAGCAACGTTACCGGTGCCTGACGGCGGATCACCGAAATCCCATATCCAACCGGCTAAACCACCTGCTCCCGGTTGCGAAAGATCATTAAACTGCACCGGCGCGCCCATGCAGGTAGTAAGGTAGGAGAAGTCAGCCAATGGATTTGCTCCTATCACCACAGGTAAAGTAATCACTCTTGTACAACTGTCGTTGGTTGTAACTTTAAGTGTTACATTAAAGGTGTTATAAGTTGCGTAGGTATGGAATACATTGTCCAGATTGGTGGTGGTCAGCGTTCCGCCATCACCAAATACCCATTCGCATTTTACAATATACCCGAGAGGCGCAAAAGAAAAATTAATGAATTCCACTGCCGACTGTTTGCAGGCAGGTTGCGAATAAGTAAAATTAGCGACTGGCTCAGGAATAATTGTTATCAGTTTCGTTATAGTATTGGTGCAACCCGCGGTATCTGTAATTGTAAGAATTACTGGGTAATTACCCGGAGAAGTGAATAAATGCGTTGGATTCTGCGACGTAGAAGTTCCCCCGTCACCAAATTGCCACGACCAGGTAGGAATAGTGGGAATATTCATAATAACCGCATCGGGAGTAAATTGTACTGCCCTGTTCTGACAATTAAAATCTGTATTAAAATCAACCGGGGGTTGCGGCCTCACGCGAACCAGTTGGGAGAGAGTATCAGTACAGCCGTTACTTGTAGTTACAACCAGTTGCACCGTAAAAATACCATCAATAGTAAAAGTATGGCTGGGGTTTGGTAAACCGGAAAAATTTTCTGTACCCGAAGTACCATCGCCGAAGTTCCATTGCCACTGAACTATAGAACCTGCTCCATTAAGCTGCGACTGGTCAGTAAAAATAACCGGTGAGCCGAAACAGGCCAGCGAAAACCTGAAATTTGATACCGGGTTAGGATATATAACAATTTCCTGTGTTTGGGAATTCGAGCAGCTGTCGGATGCTTTTACTGTGAGTGTAACATAATACGTACCAGCTATGGTAAATAAATGAGTAATATCGGGATTGCCAGGATCATTTACGATTAGTGTATTTCCATCTCCAAAATTCCATTCCCATCGCACAATGTATCCGAAATCAGTTGTCGAATTATCATCGAAAGCTACATAAGAACCGGCACAATTATTTAACCCGGCATTAAAATTGGGCACCGGTAAGGCATGAATGGTAATAATCTGCGAAGTGTCATTCATGCATCCCATTGTATCGGTTACTGTTAAAATAACCGTATAAATTCCCGGAGAGGTGTATAAATGCGATGAAACCGGGCTATATGAATATAGGCCGCCATCACCAAAATCCCATCGCCAGGTTTTAATGGCTCCGACATTGGTAAAAGCTGAGTCCGGGCTGAAATGAATCAAGTCGTTCAGGCAGGTTGCCGTATATTTAAAATTTACCGGGGGGTGCGGCCTTATAACCACTTGTTTTATAATAGTATCGACACAGGTATTAAAACTGGTGACTCTTAGTAACACATTATATGTTCCGGGTTGACTAAACAGATGCGTTGGATTTGTGAGAGTAGAGGTATCGTTGATCCCGCTTCCCGGATCGTCAAAACTCCAGCCCCAATAGGCAATATTTCCAAAACCGCCGGAAGAAGATGCATCTGTAAATTTCACTATCTGATCTTCACATTGTCCGTCAAAAAAGAAATTTGCAGTGGGGCCTCCAATTACTGTAACAGGTATAATGGCTTGATTTACACATGAATCAGCAGTCATGACTTGTAAAGTCACATAATAAGTATTCGGTAAAAGGAAAAAGTGAGCTACTCCACCGTGATAATTGGCAAAAGTAACGGTGTCATTCAGCGAACCGTCTCCAAAGTTCCAAACCCAACGCGTAATGTAAGATGCAGAATTTGGAAACGAAAGATCACGAAAATGAACGGAATCGCTACTGCATGTGGGCGAATCGACAGAAAAAAAGGCAGTGGGAAGCTCATTTATAGTCACAGACTTGGTAATCGAATCTTTAACGCCCAGGGTATTGGTTACAACAAGTTTTACCGTATAGGAATTAGCTGCAGCATAGGTATGGGTAGGATTCTGTATGTTATCGAAAACCCCGTCACCAAAACTCCATTTCCATGAAACGGGAGTGCTTCCGGTGAGAGAACCTGAAAAACTTGTCGGGCTCCCTACGCAGGTGCCGTTGTATGTATAATTGACAGTTGCTGATGCCTTTTTATGAACACTTACCAGCCCCAGGACAAGTATGGGTAAAAATAAGAGTGAAAGTAACCTGTTTCTCATTATGAGCAAGCATTAATAAAGTATGAAGAGAGCGGTAATTGAAAGAGGGAACTCATCTTTGTATTTTGTATTCAAAAGTAATCAAGTTTTAGTATCTGGCAATACTAAAAACACATCTTTGAGTGAATTAACGATCATTGTAATAATAAATTGCATTCAGTCATCATTTAGACTTTAAGAACAACATATCAAAAATTGATACAGCAAGCGATTTGACGCTGATTATCTGTTAGTTATACAATTCTCGTTTTAGAGCCTTCATTGGCCATAAATTAAAAAATATATAATCTCAAAAAAATAAAAATAAATAAAAAAATCCGGACACAAATTTTGCTGTATCCGGATCTGCGGGACCTATCGGTTTTGATTTATATATTTGTTAACCGAATTGTCTGAATTCACTATTTAAAGGCCATTTTTAAGAAATTAAGCCTAATACTTACACTCCATGCTTTTCCATTTCCTTCCAAACCAACGCACTGGCGCCAGAAATTGCAGCTGATCCGATCTTAAGGCTCGAAGGAAGGATTTTCACTTTGTTGCGGAAAATGGGCAATAAATGACGTTCCATGCTGTCTTTTGTAGGTTTGAAAATGTATTCACCGGCTGCAACCGGTCCACCAAAGAGGAAGATGGCTTCCGGACTCAGGTGATGAACTGTATCAGCTAATGCTTCGCCTAACAATTCACCTGAAAATTCGAAAACCTCCTTAGCCAGTTTATCGCCTTTTTCGGCTGCGTCAAATACAATTTTGGAACTCATCTCGTTGAAAGGAATGTTTGCAAGTTCACTTTCGGAACTATTGTACCTGGCTAAAAGTTCGTAAACAGTACGTTTTATCCCGGTAGCTGAACAATACGCTTCAAGATGGCCGATTCCTCCGCATCCGCATGTACGATTTCCTCTTCCAATGGTAGTATGTCCAATTTCCCCGGCAAAACCATCGGCACCGTAAACCAGATCGCCATTCACGATGATTCCGCTTCCAAGCCCTGTGCCAAGAGTGATCATCACAAAATTCTTCATATCCTTGCCTCCACCGAAAATTAATTCGCCCAATGCCGCAGCATTTGCATCGTTGGTGAGCTTTACATACCTGAATTCAGGAAATTTTTCCTGCACCATTTTTGCAAACGGAATAACGCCTACAAAAGGAAGATTTGGTGCATGCTCAATGGTACCGGTATAATAATTGGCATTGGGTGCTCCTATGCCAATCCCCATTACCTCGATGGCAGGATTAATATTTGCGACCACCTCGATGGCAGATTTAATTTCTTCAGCCAGCAGCGTAACAAATTCATTCAGCAACTCATCCGAAATCTTTTCACTTCCAAGCGGATTGTCTTTCTTCTGAGGTGTTGGTAACTGCGGTTTCTTCTCGTACAGGATGTTACCTTCGCGGTCAACTACACCAATTGCTGTATTGGTGCCTCCTATGTCAATTCCTATTGCGACTTGTTTCATGTGTAAAACGGATTTATCTATTTAACCAGTGGTCAAATTTATTTGTATTAATTTAGTTTTCTGTTTTTGTACCGGACATCTACTAAGCCTCATATTAAGCTGAACGGAACTTACATCCCTTAACAGCATAAAAGAAGATGTACAGGTAGCATAAAGCGGGAACAACAAAAGCCCACGAATAACCTGAAACATCTGCAATTTTACCCATTACCAGCGGTACAATTGCTCCTCCAAAAATCAATGTATTTATAATCCCTGAAGCGGTACTAAGTTCACCTGGGTCAAGGTCTTTAACTGCAAGTGTAAAGATATTCGGAAACATAATTGAGTTAAACATTCCAATTGAAACAACAGCCCAAAGAGCAATGCTACCAGATGTAAAGGCGGTTACGATGGCCAATGATGCAGCTATCAGGGCAAAAACAGCTAAAGAACGGCCAGCATTCCCTTTACCAAGTTGCATCATAGCAAAATTACCAATAGCTACTACCATAAAGATCAGTCCTATATTCCAGCTCCAGTCAGTAACAAAAGAACCGGAAACAAGTGCGAGTAACAAAACTAGAGCCGCGTATGAATATTTCTTCACATTATCCGTGATATTCGAAAGCATAATAGATCCAAAAAACCGGCCTATCATGGCACCACCCCAATAAATGGCAACATATTTACCCGCAACAGCAGGTTCCATAAGTTGGGTTGTTTTCAGATAATTCAGGATCAATCCTCCGGTACCTACTTCGGCACCAACATAAAAGAAAATCCCCAAAGCGCCTAACAATACATGAGGATGCTTCCAGACACTTTTTTTCAGTTCAACTGAACTGCCTCCAACTTCGGGAAGTTTTATCAGTGCAATGGCGATGGCTACCAACACTACAATTATTCCAATAATAATAAAAGGCATCTGAACGGTTTGTGCCTTTTGCATCGAAGTAAGCATTTCGCTTGCACCCCTGAAAATAAACACTGCAATGATCCAGGGAGCAACCATGGTTGCGATTGAATTGAGAGCCTGTACCAAATTCATACGTCCGCCAGCCGATTCCTCCGAACCTAAGGCTGTAACATATGGATTAGCAGCTGTTTGTAAAAATACTACTCCTGATGCCAGTACAAATGTGGCAGCCAGGAATAATGGAAACGAAGGTGCTTTTGCTGCCGGGAAAAAGAGAAAGCTTCCTGCTGCCATGAGCAATAAACCTGCTATCAAGGCACTTTTATACCCGATTTTCTTGATGTACAATCCGATTGGAATGGAAATGAAAAAGTAAGTAATAAAGAATGAGAAGCTCAATAACTGAGCTTTAAACTCAGTTAACATGAAAATATCCTTTACCTGGCCACTTAAGGTGATAATAAAGGTAGTAGCAAATCCAAAAATGAAAAAGATGGATCCGATAACAGTCATTCCCAGACCGTATTTTGCGTTTTTTTGTTCCATAATGATTCGTTAAAAAGGTGAATTATTGGTGATTATCAGGTACTAAATGGTCAACTTACTTATTAATACTATCTTTCGGATCGGAGTATTAAACCAATTTTCAGAAACTTTTTTTTTCAGGATGAAGTAAAAATAAAGAGTTTCCATCAACAACGGAAATACAGTTTCTGAAAAGGTAAAAATAATGAAGTTAGTGTTAAGTTGACACAAAGAATGGAATATTTTTACAAATATTTTTACAATAAGTTGTAATTATCTGATTTTCAAATATAAAAATAACAATAATAATGGAAACCATTTTGATTTTAACCTTTTTCTGAAAATTACCGTCAATTAATTACTACCAGAGCCGCCTTTTACCAGAAAGCAGCTCATTGAATGCCAACGAATTCATTGAAAAAATCAGTTAAAAATGGTATTTCATGAAATTTTGAAGTTCCGTATATTCTGCTTTAGTTAAAAAACGCCTAAGTCTTCTGTTTTTTCTTCTTGGCAGCAGGGAACAATACATTATTTAATATCAACCGGTATCCGGGTGAGTTAGGAAAAAGATTCAGGTCGGTGGGCGGGTCACCTACCCTATGTTCATAATCTTCGGGATCATGGCCGCCATAGAAGGTCCAGGTTCCTTTACCAAAATCGCCGTGAATGTACCGGGCCTCATCCAGGGCTTTGTTTTCGCCCATTACAATTACCTCAGCTTTTACAACACTCTTCTCAAAGGCCGTGGTTTGTCCCCGGAAACCTTTGATAACCTGCATATGATTCTGACACAGCATGGTAGGAACAGGATCCCATTTGGCCGAAAAATCAAAAAGTGTAAAAAAATCATTATTTTCGGTCACTTTCCTTTGTGTGTTAACATCAATGGAGGATACTTCGTATTCGTAAGGATTGGTTACGAGCTTAAAATTCTTAAATGCGAAACAATTATTATAATTTAATTTCGATTGAGCATTCGGGTCCATTGCATCCCCATCGAACATCACATCACAAATATCCACTCCGTCGGCAGCTAAAGCAATATCATAACTATCAGGTGCTGAACACATAGCAAACAAATAGCCTCCTCCGGCTACAAATTCCCTAATTTTCAATGCAACCGCAAGTTTCATTTCCGACACCTTTGCAAATCCTAATTTTGCTGCCATTTCTTCATTTGTGCGTACATCTTCTTTGTACCATGATGCATTTCGGTAGGCTGCCCAGAATTTTCCATATTGCCCGGTAAAGTCCTCATGATGAAGGTGAAGCCAATCGTATAAAGGCAGCACACCTGAAATCAGTTCTTCATCATAAACAGTTTCATAAGGGATTTCGGCATAGGTCAATGCCAGTGTAACAGCATCATCCCACGGTAGTTTATTTTTGGGAGAATAAACCGCAATTTTAGGAGCTTTATTAAGCTTTACCTCATCCATGTTAACCTCAGGATCTGCAATTTCCTGTAAAATGGCTGTTGATTGTGCATCGGCGATTACCTCACAACTCACCCCACGGATAAAACATTCATTTTCAATCGCTTTCACATATTTCACCATAAAGGATCCACCACGGTAATTTAACAGCCAGCTGACTTCAACGTCCTGCTGCAGAACCCAATAAGCGATCCCATAGGCTTTCAGATGATTTTTCTGCGACTGATCCATCGGAATCAGAAGATAAGCTGCCTGTACCTTTACCATTAAAAGAAAAAGCACTACCAGAATGACACTTCGCTTCATTTTTATAAATTTCTGTTTAAAAACTAAGACTTTTCTTTTAATTAATTCAGCAACAGGTATGTAGAAATAACAATTCAATTATAGAAAAGTTGAATTACATTATTGTAATATTGAAATTGTCAATCAACCAACTTTCATGGTTGATAGGAACAGCAATTTCTTTAGCAGGATTACTTCCTGAAATTCAGGATTTGATTGTATCCCAGATCATTAATTGCTTAAAAATCTGCAGCTCCAAGATCTGTTTCGTCGGTCATATTATTTAAACGCGACTGCATAATAACAGTATTGGTGCCTGACTGATCAAACCCGGTATTAGGCGACAGAGAGGAATCCAGACTGTTATGGCCCATGCCGGCCAGATTCTGAAAACGAGCAAACCTGCTGATAAATTGCAGCCAGACTTCATCAGTAGCTCCATTCCTATGCTTTGCTATAATGATCTGCGCTTTGCCTTCGGTGGTATTGCCTTCTTCGTCTTCCATGATTTTGTAATACTCAGGGCGGTAGATAAAAAGCACAAGGTCGGCATCCTGCTCAATAGCACCTGATTCCCGAAGGTCAGAAAGTTGCGGCTTCTTGCTTCCCTGGGCAGTACTCCGTGTTTCAACCGACCTGTTGAGCTGTGAAAGCGCAATGACAGGTATATTAAGCTCCTTGGCCAGACTTTTTAAAGAACGCGAAATCGCTGATATTTCCTGTTCACGGTTACCTCCGCCTTTTTTGTCGCCTCCGGCTGTCATGAGTTGAATATAGTCGATCACTACCATATCAATATCGAACTGGGCTTTTAACCTGCGACATTTGGCACGAAGTTCGAAAAGGGATAAGGCTGGGGTGTCGTCAATATAAATAGGTGCCGTAATAAGCTTAGTAATGCGTGAATTTAACTGTTCCCATTCGAAATTTTGCAATTGACCGCGCCTGAGAGCGCTTGCCGAGAGTTCGGCTTCGGAAGCAATTAATCGGGCAACCAATTGATCAGCAGTCATTTCCAAAGAGAAAAAGGCGACTGCCTTTTTAGATTCAATAGCAACATTCCGTGCCATGGAGAGTACAAAAGCCGTTTTCCCCATACCTGGGCGGGCAGCAACAATAATAAGGTCGCTGCGCTGCCAACCTCCTGTAAGTTTATCCAGGTCAACAAATCCGGATGGTACACCCGAAAAAGAACCATCATTTTTGCGGGCATTATCAATCTGGTTCAGCACTTTATGAACCAGTTCGGGCATCAACTGAGCTTTTTTACGCAGGTTATTTTCCGTGATAGCAAAGAGACTGCTTTCGGTTTCATCCAGTAAATCAAATACATCGGTTGAATCCTCAAAAGATTTCCGGATAGTGTCTGTCGATATTTTTATGAGTTCACGCTGAAGAAACTTTTGTTTTAAAATCCCTACATGAAATTCGATGTTTGCCGATGAAGCAATGCGTGAAGTAAGTTGTGTAATATAAAAAGGACCGCCAGACATTTCGAGTTTGCCCTTTTGGCGAAGTGCATTCGTGACCGTGAGAATATCGACCGGTTCGTTATTATGAAACAAGGTGCTGATCGCTTCGAATATTGCCTGATGTGATTCCTTATAAAACACGGCCGGGACCAGCATATCAATAACAGCAGCAACAGCATCCTTTTCAAGCATCAGGGCGCCTAACACGGCTTCTTCCAGGTCAATGGCCTGCGGAGGCAATTTACCGTGTTCCTGAAAAGCATCGCGGCCTACGACCGGTCTTTTATTTATTTTTCGCGATGCAAATGCATCTGTTCGGTCATTCTCTTCCATAAGGTGCCAAAATTAGCCATTATTCAACCATTCTTGTTGTAAATGCCGACAATAATTTATTAACATTCGGATATTTTCTGATTTTATAAAGTTGGGTTTTCAATGTTTCTGGGTTTCAGGATTTCAGAGTTTCGTGAATAACTGAAGTTTCCGGATAAAAAAAAGACCGCCCCGAAAGACAGTCCTTGTAGAATTTTAAAAGAATTTATTTGGCAACAGGTGCTGCTCCCGGATTCACGTCATTTTGCGGCATTTGTGCTCCATTGGTAGCTTCAACCACATTGCCGATGATTTTAAGTTGAATGGATGGTGTTTTGGCATTCGACATAACAGTTATCGTTTTATTGATACCCCCAACTCGGTTCGTATCATACTTAACTTTAACCGATGCTGACTTTCCTTTGAGAATCGGTTCACGAGGCCACTCAGGAACTGTGCATCCACAGGAGGATGCTACATTTGCTAAAATTAATGGCTCAACTCCATTATTCTTGAATTTGAATTCACAGGTTCCATCACCGCCTTTGGTTACGGTTCCGTAATCATGAGTCGTTTTCTCAAATGTAATAACCGGGGCATTTGGATTGTCAACAGGTTGTGTAACTGCATCTTGTGCAAAAGCAGCAAACGACATAAGGATTGAAACGCCTAAAGTAACAAGTACTTTTTTCATAAATTTAATCTTTTTAATTGTTAAACTTGATTTCTATTTCTGCAAATGCTTTCAAAAAATTTACAGTTTGATGTTTACAATTTTTATGCCATCGTAAAACATGATGACAAAATTATTGATTATTCCGTTCGCTCGCCGGGTTTGATGTCATTAATTTCCTAAATTTGTCTAAATTTAACAATTCATTATGAGACAAATCATTTTATTCGCTCAATTCATAATACTCATCACAATGATTTCATCCTGTTGTACCGCCAAGAAAGCAGAAAAAGAGCAGTCCGGGCCTATGGTCACCATTGCAGGGCCACAGGTTATCATCTACAAGACTAAAAAGGACTATTCTAAACTAGTTCCTATAAGTTTAAGTGAAGACAAGAAGACTATAGTATCATATCCCGATGTTAAAGATGTATATTACAACGGGAATCTTGCTTACCCGACACCCCTGCATGATGGCTTTTTGCTCGATAACCGCGGAATAACAAAGAATACTGCTTTCATCAACCTTACATATGATGAATATTCGAAACTTGCAAAAACGCCCACGGCTGATCAATTGATAAAAATGATCATAGATACCGATCCACTAACCAAAATGTACAGCTGCGGTATCCGGTCTTTAACTGATGATATCGAAAAGCGACTTAATGATAAAATAGATACCAATGATTTTTCAACATTCGTAAAAATGAAATAGCAAATCTATTTATCACGTAAACAAATACATACATTTATTTTAATTTGTTTTTCGACGAAATTGTTAATTACTTTTAACAAAAAATATGATTTTTTCACATATCAAGATTGTAACATATTAAGTTATTCTGTACCTTTGTAATACCTTCACTCCGGAAACGAGAACTTTATTCCGTAGATCACTAAATCAAAAAACCCGTACACATTGGAAAATTCAATCCCACTCGTCAAATTAATCGATGGTAGAAGTTTCTACTATTCTTTTCTGGCAGGAGCCCAGCGCATTTTCGAAAACCAGGGTTTACTCAATAAAATAAATGTTTTTCCTGTTGCCGATGCCGACACCGGAACCAACCTGGCAAGTACGATGCGATCCATTGTTGACAGCCCAATACCTACCAATAATGTAAAAATGACCGCCTGCGCCCTGGCTGATGCCGCTTTGGTAGGTGCCCGAGGTAATTCAGGAATTATTTTTGCACAGTTTCTTTATGGGTTCAGCAACGAAATTGAAAACGAAGAAAATTTAACTGTCGAAAATTTTTCCCGCTCGCTCACCAAAGCGGTAACATACGCATACGAAGCAATAGCCAATCCTATTGAAGGGACAATGATATCGGTGATACGCGAATGGGCCGAATTCATCAATACCATGAAAGGATTGATCGATGACTTTATAGAACTGCTTATCAAAGCCCTCCAGGTTGCCAGGGCGTCTTTGGCTGATACAACCCGCCAGATGGCTGTTCTCGCGAAAGCGAATGTAGTAGATGCGGGTGCCAAAGGATTTGTGTTATTCCTCGAAGGGATGATCGATTTTTTCAATAACCGGCAAACGATACGCCGGTTGACTATCCCGATGAATGACATGATACTCGAAGAGGTACAGACTGATTCTCACGAGGAAATCACTCACCGTTATTGCTGCGAAGCCATGTTAGCTCTCGACCTGCACCCCGGCGAAACCAAAAATTCAGTTCGCGACGCCATTACCGGCATGGGCGATTCGATGGTGGTTGCAGGTTCCGAAAAACGCTTGCGTATCCATATTCATTCCGATAGCCCGATAAAACTATTTGAGGCTATAAGTAAAAGATCATCAATTACTTACCAGAAAGTGGACGATATGATTATGCAACAGGAAATGTCGCACAACCCTAAATGGCCGATTGCTCTTGTTACAGACTCAACCTGCGATTTACCCCAGGAAACACTCGAAAAATACCAGATTACAATGGTACCCTTAACCTTGCAGGTTGGAGCTTCCATGTATCTCGACCGGACGACCATATCGAACGAGCAATTCTATAACCTCCTCGAATCTTCCCCTGTTTATCCTTCAACATCCCAACCTTCGTATAAAGATTTCATTAACAAATATTCATATTTAAGTTCACATTACCATTCAACCATTGGCATTCACCTGAGCAAGCATTTTAGCGGTACTTTTTCGAACAGTTTGCGGGCAGCAAAAGCCATCAGCGAGCAAAGCGGGAAAGAAATCAATGTTTTAAGTTCAAATCGGGTTTCAAGTGCTTTAGGGCTGGTAGTTCTGCGTGCTGCAGAAGCTATTGAACAAGGGAAAACTCATGCTGAAATTATTAACGGTATCGAGGAATGGAGCGACAAAAGCCATTTACTCGTAAGTGCACGTACCGTTAAATACCTTGTAAAAGGTGGACGTTTGAGCCATTCGAAAGGTGTAATTGGTAAACTATTGGGTCTAAGACCCGTAATTTCAGCGGATAACGATGGCAAATTGTTTTCGTTTGGAAAAGCCTATTCCGAAAAAGGAAGCATGAAACTTCTGATTGATGAGGCAACAAGATTGGCACAAAAAGGTAAGATTTGGGGGTATGCAATTACTCATGCCCGAAATATTGAAACAGCCATGTGGTATTCGGACCAAATGGAAGTGCTGACCGGGAAAAAACCACTCTTTGTTAACGATTGCAGTCCCGTATTAGGCGTTCATGGCGGACCGGGAACTGTTGTTTTATCAATAATGGAAGAATAATTACTCTTTCTTCTGCCTTAGTAGCGTTTCATAGATTTATACACTTTCAGTCATTCAATTGCTGCAACTACAGCAATTGTTTTGTGCACTATGGTTTTATTATTATTTTTGCCTTGTATTATTAACTTATATTTGCGTTAAATTAACCTCGCATTAAAAGATGCAAATTCATTAAATTTGGAACAATTTATTGACAACTTTGTATACTGCTAATACGTAGAGATTTGTTTAAACCCTAAAATCACAATCCATAATATGAATAAAGCACTCACAATCACTTTTTACCTGACAGTACTGGTAATTTCAGCCTTTGGACAACTTCAATTGTCGTACGAAGATAATGCCTATCTGAATTCTGATTTCCAGCCTTTTATCCTCACACAAAATGTGGATGAAGGTCCTGCAGGTCCAAACCAGGTTTGGGATTTCAGTCAACTCGTCAAAACCGGCGAAATCAAGAGTTATATGTCGGAAGCCCGCCAATCGCCGGCAAACATATGGTATCCTAAAGCAAATATTGTACTCAGAGAGAATACTGCTGATTTTTTCTTCAAAGTAAGCAGTTCGGGAATAGAAGAATATGGAGTTAAGGATGGAAATTATGCAGTTACTTACGACAAACCAATTGTTAAATTTCCTTTCCCCTTTGTTTATGGTTCATCCATTTCGGGAACTTATTCCGGGCAAGTCGTTGATAAACCTGAAGAAAAAATTGCAGGCTCTTATTCAACGCAAGCTGATGGTTATGGAACCTTGATACTTCCGGGAAATGTTGTTATAAAAGATGTATTACGTATTCGTTTTGTTCGTAATAACGATAAAGCCAATGGCGAAACTGTGATCTTTCGCTGGTATGCTCGCAATTCGGATCCTATCGTGAGGTATCCCCTGCTTTCGATAACTAAATTTGAAAGTACCGAAAAATCATATGTTTACAGGGTTGCTTACTATGCCAATTGCGATCAGTTGGTTAACAGCTCCAAAATCGTTACCGTTGACGCTGCCAGGGAATTCAGTTCTCCAAAATCCGAAAACTTCAACCTAACGATTTATCCGAATCCATTTATTGAAAATGCTAAAATTGAATATAACCTTCCTAAGGATGCCATCGTGAAAGTGCTGGCAACTGACAATCTGGGCCGGAACCTGGAAACACTGCTTGATTCAAGGCAAAGTGCGGGGAAACATACTCTTACCTATTCCGGTAAGGGAACTTTTGTCAGCTATATTACTTTTTTTGTGGATGGAGAAATGGTTTGTTCAAAAAAGATAATTCATTTGAATAAATAATATTCAACTCTGATAATTCATTTTTTCGTTTCCTGCTCTTTTTTGTACTTTCGCCCCCAGGTAGCCAACTAAGGGAAAGATGAGCCTATTGGCTACAACATATTGTAATCCTGTTATTTATGATAACTCAGCAACTGATTCGCCCAACAAGTATTGTAATTGTTGGCGGATCGAATGACACAAGTAAACCTGGCGGAAAAGTACTAAAAAACCTGATCGACAACCATTTCGATGGAAGTCTATACGTGGTGAATCCAAAAGAAAATGAAATCCAGGGACTTAAATGCTATAAAAGTGTTGATGAGTTGCCGGCTTGCGATCTGGCTATACTTGCTATTGCCGCAAAATATTGTCCCGAAACCGTTGAAAAACTGGCTCGCGATAAGAAAACCCAGGCATTCATAATCCTGTCGGCCGGCTTTCACGAGGAAAGTGCCGAAGGTGGCAGGCTGGAAGAAATGATAGTTGCAACTGTAAATCAATACGATGCATGCCTTATCGGGCCCAATTGTATTGGAATGATGAATCCTCATCATACATCAGTTTTTACAACTCCAATTCCAAAACTTGATCCGAAAGGCGTTGATTTTATCTCTGGATCAGGTGCAACGGCCGTATTTATCATGGAGGCTTCCATTCCGAAAGGACTTACTTTTTCGAGTGTTTATTCGGTTGGAAACAGTGCCCAGATTGGTGTTGAAGATGTACTGAAATACCTGGATGAAACTTATGATCCATCTACCAGTTCCCCGGTAAAACTGCTTTATGTTGAAAGCATAAACAAACCGGAAGTATTGCTTAAGCACGCTTCCTCGCTCATCCGCAAAGGCTGCCGGATTGCAGCAATAAAAGCAGGCAGTTCCTCCGCCGGAAGCCGTGCTGCTTCGTCGCACACAGGTGCTTTGGCAAGCCCGGATGATGCCGTTGAATCGTTGTTCCGCAAGGCGGGAATTGTCCGTTGCCACAGCCGTGAAGAATTGGCTACTGTGGCGTGTATTTTTATGCATAAACCATTGAAAGGCAAAAATATAGCCATTATTACTCATGCCGGCGGACCTGCGGTCATGCTTACAGATGCTTTGTCAAATGGCGGACTCGAAATTCCGCATCTCGAACATCCTGAACTGCTAAAAAAACTCTTTCCCGGTTCATCGGTAGCTAATCCAATTGATTTCCTGGCAACCGGAACATCCGAACAACTTGGATTTATTATTGATGCCTGCGAAAACGATTTCCCGGAAATTGACGGGATGGCTGTGATATTTGGCAGTCCGGGACTTACCGAAGTATATGATGTATATAAATTGCTGGACGAAAAAATGCGTACGTGCCGCAAGCCTATATACCCGGTGCTACCATCCATAATTAATGTAAAAAATGAGATCGATTATTTTATTGGTTTGGGCAGGATCAATTTCCCAGATGAGGTTAATTTCGGAAATGCCTTGTGCAAGGTTTACAATACACCGAAGCCAATACCTAAAGCAATCGTACAGCCTGAAATTGACATTAAAGCAATTCGCATTATAATTGATCAGGCTGAAAATGGCTATCTTCATCCTGAAAAAGTGCAGGCATTATTAGATGCTGCCGGTATTCCACGCGCCGGAGAATCAGTCGTAACAGACAAAAAATCGGCTATTGTAGCTGCATCAAAATTAGGATTACCGGTTGTGATGAAGGTCGTAGGGCCAATACATAAATCGGATGTCGGAGGCGTGGTCCTCAATGTAAAAAACTTTGACCAGGTGGCGGTTGAGTTTGACCGGATGATGCAGATAAAAGATACTTCGGCAATACTTATTCAGCCCATGCTCAGCGGCATTTCAATCAGTGTTGGTGCAAAACGGGAACCTTTGTTCGGGCACACTATTTTGTGCGGGCTTGGCGGGATCTTTATCGAAGTACTTAAAGATATTCAGTTAGTGCTGGCCCCGGTTTCGTATAACGAGGCTTTGGATATGATATCGCGACTGAAAAGCTATAAAATCATCCAGGGTGTGCGCGGACAGGAAGGTATTGACGAACATATACTGGCTGACGTAATCACAAGAATATCAGCACTCTGCATGGCAGCTCCTGAAATTGTCGAAATGGATATCAATCCGTTGATGGGAAACATGAAAGGACTAAAAGCTGTTGACGCAAGGATTGAAATTGAGAAATAAAAAATTGAATCCGTTCTGATCAAATCTATATCTGCTCACAGAAAACAACTAATTGAAAATCAATCGATTAGTTGTTTTTTTTACTAAAGTTCTATTGGTTTATCAGCCTGTTGATTTTTTCTTTCTCTTTTTCTTTCTTTCACGCCAGAATGTGAACAGGACTCCAATCAATGGAACTATTACAGAGGGGATGGTATATTCAGGATGCTCTGACAAATAGTCGGTGAATTTTCGAAAAACATTATTTGCCTTAATTTTAATCTTGATAGGTATCGTTTTATTAGGAAACTGGCATTTTTCGCCGTTTGGTTTTACCCCGTCAATTACTAAAGTAATCGTGGCACTCGGTTTTTCGCTTATTGCCGTAAGCATCCAATGCCACGAATTGCCATCAGTTGTATCTATCTTCTGGTTTTCGCTGGTTTTTATTGCTTGTATTTTAAAATCGCTGCTATCATATAATATAGTAATTGTAAGGTATTCGTAAACTTTAATTTCGATGGCATGCACTTCGCAGCTATCATATTTCTCAATCAATTCCATCTGTTCAGCTTCATCGGCCCGTATCTTATGAATAACAAATGATTTAGACCGGTTTATCCCAAGTGTAACAAATAAATCCTGTGTTTCCCCCTTGTACATTTCTTTGTGAAAACAATATGCAAGCGATGCTGATTTTCCACTTATTTTTTCGGAATTTGATGTAGTATCTGAAACTGATGCAAACTGGGCCGAACAGTTTCCTGTTACCCCCTGATTTTCACCAGAAGTATTTTCATTTGCCGGACAGCCATGATTTTTAGCCACACCAAACACATCAGGACATTTATCCAACTGGTCGATAATTCCATCATGATCAGTATCTCTGGGATTATTTTCTTTTGGCATCCCACTTCCAACTTCCGGACATCCGCGGTTACCATCCACTCCTGCAACATCAGGACATTTATCAAATTTGTCAGCAACGCCATCTCCATCTGTATCCTTGTCAGTTTCCAAATACGGAATTGAGTCGAATTTGACGGGAACCCCATCTATATCTTTATCTATAGTCATACCGGCAGCATCGACCGATAACGGAATTTCAGGAACTTTTTTGAGAATTTTGCAAGCTGAAAACTGGAATGTAATCAACAATAATAGAATGGAGAATCTGAAGAGAAATCCTATTTTTTGCATAGCAAATGTTTCAGATAAAAAATATAATCATCTTTTTGTATATGTAATTAACAACACTGGCCCTTAAATGTTTGATGCTAAAAAGCATACAGTAGGCATATCTTTTCTATGAAATAAATGCAACGGCATTTCATTCAGGTTAAAAATGTGCATTCATATTAACTCTCAGGCCAATGAAAACGGGTTTTTCCCGCTATTTGAGTATTTCTTAAATTATCATTAAATCCAATTGATCCATTTTAAATGATTCACAGCTAAAAAATCCTGTAATTCCGGATCAATAAAAGACTACCTTTGCAAACCTTTTCAGGAAAATGCATTTTCTCACATAATAAACACAAAATTAAATGATTACAGTTTCAGACCTTAGTATTCAGTTTGGCAAACGTATCCTTTTTCAGGATGTAAATATGAAATTTACGGCCGGCAATTGCTATGGTATCATAGGAGCCAACGGTGCGGGAAAATCAACATTCATTAAAATGTTATCGGGAGAATTACAAAGTACCAGGGGAAATGTATCATTCGGTTCAGGTGAACGTTTGTCAGTGTTGCAGCAAAACCACTCTGAATTTAATGATTGCACTGTTCTTACCACAGTTTTGATGGGTCATACAAAACTTTGGGATGTGATGAATGAAAAAGATGCTTTGTATTCGAAAACGGACTTTACCGAAAACGACGGGCACAGGGCTTCGGAACTGGAAGAAAAATTTGCTGAAATGGATGGCTGGAATGCCGAGAGTGATGCAGCTAATTTGCTTAGCGGATTAGGCATTAAAGAGGAACTTCATGATAAACTCATGAATACCCTGAGCGGGAAAGAAAAAGTTAAAGTATTACTTGCCCAGGCTCTATTCGGCAAACCCGATAACCTGTTATTGGATGAGCCCACCAACGACCTTGACCTTGATACTGTGAACTGGCTCGAAAGCTATCTTGCCAATTTCGACAATACGGTACTTGTGGTTTCGCACGACAGGCACTTCCTCGATTCGATTTGTACTCACATTGTGGATATTGATTTTAACCGGGTACAGCAATTTCCGGGTAATTATACTTTCTGGTACGAATCGAGCCAATTAGCATTGCGTCAGCAGCTTACGCAGAATAAAAAAGCTGAAGACCGTAAAAAAGAATTGCAGGAATTTATTGCACGCTTCAGTGCCAATGCTTCAAAATCGAAACAGACCACAAGCCGTAAAAAAATGATCGAGAAGCTAAATATTGAAGAGATAAAACCATCAACGCGTAAATATCCGGGTATTATCTTCACACCCGAACGCGAACCCGGTAATAATATACTGGAGGTTAAAGGACTTACCAAAAGTTTAAATGGCAATTTATTGTTCAAGAACCTGAGTTTTACCATGCAGAAAGACGATAAAATTGTTTTTCTGTCGCGCGATACACGTGCTATGACCGCTCTGTTCGAAATACTGAAAGGACACGATCAGCCCGACAGCGGAACATTCGAATGGGGACAAACTATTCTGAAAGCCTATCTGCCACTGGAATATGAAGATTTATTCAAATCGGATATGAGCCTGATGGATTGGCTAGCACAATATTCGACTGATACACATGAGGCTTACCTGAGGGGATTTTTAGGGAAAATGCTGTTTGCAGGTGAAGAAATTTTCAAAAAAACTAATGTTCTTTCGGGAGGCGAGAAAGTGCGTTGCATGATTTCACGAATGATGACCCGAAATGCCAACGTAATGCTGCTCGATACTCCTACCAACCACCTTGATCTTGAATCGATACAGGCATTTAACAATACACTTATTAAATTTAAAGGCAATATTCTTATGTCATCTCACGACCATGAGTTTATTCAGACTATCTGTAACCGCGTTATCGAAATTGGCCCCAAAGGAATGATTGACAAGCTGATGGATTATGATGATTATATCAGCGACGAGAAACTGAAAGAACAGAGAAGCAAATTGTATTAGGTTTTTGAAGAAAAATAGTTAATCGTTAATGGAAAATCGTTAATCGTTTTTTGCTAATAGAAAATCGTCAATTCCATTTTCTATTTTCTATTTTCTATTGTCAATTATCCACTGTCAATTGTCAATTATAAATCCAACTCCAACTTACATCCCCAACTGGTTCATTATAAATTCGTATATAAAAGTCCAGTTATCAATGCGTTGCGAAGTTGCCTGCCCACTTCCGTGGCCACTGTTATAATCCATATGAAGGATAACAGGGTTAATTTGTCCCGGATTATTTTGCAGGGCGGCAACAAATTTCTTGGCGTGAATCGGATCGACACGACTATCGTTTTCACCGGCGGTAACCAACATTGTTGGCACATTAATCCCTTTCCTTATATTCTGATACGGTGAGTATTGCAGCAACCACCTGAAATCTGCTTCATTTTCAGCTGTGCCGTATTCAGGAATCCAGTAGCGGGCGATCAGGAATTTTTCGTAACGAAGCATATCCAGTAAAGGGACCATACAAATAATTGCCTTGTATAAATCGGGACGTTTCGTAGCAACCGCGCCCATTAGTAATCCGCCGTTGCTGCCGCCCATGGCGACTATCTTCGAAGGATTCGTGTATTTTTCAGAAATCAGCCATTCGGCACAACTGTTAAAATCATCGAAACAATTTTGTTTATTTGCCAGCATACCATCTTCATGCCATTTTTCACCATATTCGTCACCGCCGCGGATGCCAGGCTCGACCACAATACCGCCGCGGTTGATGAACGAGGCATAAAATCCATAATATCCGGGCTGAATACCGGAATTGAATCCACCATAAGCAGTTAATAAAACTGGATTATTACCATCGAGTTTGACATCTTTTCTATGTACTACAAAAACGGGAACCCTGGTTTTATCTTTCGAAATATAGAATTTAATTTCGCCAACAATATTGCTCATATCCAATACTTCAGGGCGCTTGTAATAAAGCCGCCATTTAAAATTGGATGGAGAAGCCACGTATACTTTTGTTTCGGAAGTAAAAGTGCTCAGGTAAACATAAACCGAATCTTCTTCGCGGTCGTAATTCATGCTGGCAACACTGCCGGTTTCGGGCATTTCAATCTGTTTAATACGTTTCCCATCCAGGTCGAATAAGGTTAACCTGCTCTGAATATCGATTTTATCCTGGATGATGATATTTTTCTTTGTAACAGCATAGCCCTGCATTACAGTTTTACTTTCAGGAATAAGCACTTTCCAGTTTTTAGATTCCGGATTGTTTTTATTAGCCACCATTAATTTATAATTCGGGGCATTGTCGTTGGTAAAAATGTACAATTTATCGTAAATCGCATCTGGATAGCAATATGATTTTTTACTTTCGTAAATCAACTGGCCTTTATCAAAAGTTCCGGTTTTACGCATATAGCAATTGTTGGAATAGAAATCGCCCTCACCTGAGAAACTTACATCGCTGTACCTGTTATCATAAGTGTAAAAACTATTTTTTGCGTCAGCAGTTGTGCCAACAAACTGAGCTTTTTCCTGCGGATCGCCCATAGTCCACCAATAAGTTTTCAGAGGTTGCTGTTTGTCAATATCTTCTTTATTTCGTATTGTAAAGAAAGCATGCTGCTGATCTTTAGTCCACTGGTATCCAAATGTATTTTCGAGAGGAGGATAAAGGATTTTTCCGGTTCTGGTTTCTATTATATAGGTTGTTGTGATTTCGGCACCACTTTTCTGAACGCTGACGGCTGCCCTTTCGCCATCATACGTATATGAAACGCCTGAAGTTGAAGTATTTCCTGAAGTATCCAATTTTACAGGATCCCAAATCAATATTTTTTTTCCATCCAGAATGGTATATACTTTTGATTGCTTGTCGCCTTTGCGTTTTATAGTCTGAAAAACACGCTTACCTTCTTTATTGAGCGGGCTTTCGTAATCGCGATCGATGTACGCTGCAATAGCTTCACGGAGCCCTTCATGTTTTTTCTGCGAGCTTTCCAGGAATGCATTGCCATAATCATGTTGGGCGCGGGTCCAGTTAACTACTGCAGGATCGGATTTATTTTCGAGCCAGCGGTAATCATCGGTAATCAAGACACCGTGCATGGTGTCGGTTACAGGCTGTACCGGCGTTTTTGGCGGGAAAAACGATTTTTGTGCCGAAACCGAAAATTGCACCAATAAAACGATTGAAAAGAAAATAATTGCTTTCATAATTTACTTATTTATAGAAACTTACACAATTAACATAAGAATTAACCCGAGAAGAAAAGTCAAAAGTAGTTGATTTAGATCTGAAACTCCAAATAAATCAATTGGACTTTTTGATAGAACCAAAATTAGAGAAATATCAGTCGCACAACTCCACAATTTTGGGAAAATACCACTTTAGCCTACATTGCCTTACTTTATTCCAAATTCCCATCAATTCCTGGAAAAACTATCCTTACCTTTGTTTATCATATTTCAATATATTGTTAAACATTTTTTATCTGATCTAAATAACAGAATTTGAGATCTTTAAAAAATGAAGTTATTTGAAGGCAAATATTTAACAATAATTTAACTTTATTTAGACTAATTATAAATAATGTTGTTTAACTTTGCATACGAAAATCTAAACACTCAGCGTCATGACACAAATAGAATTCGATCATAAGTTGATAAGCCTCTATCAAAACCTGGAATATTACGCTAACTTACTTACTTCGAATCGCGAAGAAGCTAAGGATCTTATTCAGGACACATACCTTAAAGCACTTGCAAACCGCGATAAATTCGCAGCAGATACCAATCTGAAGGCGTGGACATATACAATCATGAAGAATACCTTCATCAACAACTACCGCCGCAACCAGAAAGCAAATACAATCATTGACAGCACCGAAGATTTATTTTACCTGAATATTCCGCGCAAATCGGATTTCCCGGCACCCGATTCGAGATATTCGGAAAAAGAGATAAACAGAAGCATCGCAAATCTTGATGCCGATCAGCGGAAACCTTTCGAGATGCACCACGAAGGATACAAATACAAGGAAATTGCTGATCATTTAAACATCTCAATAGGTACAGTGAAAAGCCGGATTTTCTTTACCCGCCGCAAACTTATGGATACTTTGAAGGATTTTGCCGATTAAAATCAAATCGTTATTAAGTTGAGAGCCACATGATTCTGATGAATCTGTGGCTTTTTATTTGAAAACACTTTGGGATGATTTCAGAATGGGTAATGAAGAAAAAATTGTTAGGCTGTTAGGCTGTTAGACCATTAGGCTGTTAGGCCATTAGGCTGATATAGGCCATTAGGCTGATAGGCGGTTAGGAATTTGCGATTTACCATTAGCAATTAACCAATTAACGATTAACCAA
Organism: Bacteroidota bacterium; assembly: GCA_037142075.1. Taxonomy (GTDB): domain Bacteria; phylum Bacteroidota; class Bacteroidia; order Bacteroidales; family UBA4417; genus UBA4417. The sequence continues at coordinate 18,024 of JBAXBJ010000002.1, read as the reverse complement.
TTAACGATTAACCAATTATCGCGCCTACTCCTTCTCGAGGCTGAGTTTTAGAATAGCGAAAATAAGTACGGCTGCACTTACCCATTGAATTGGAGATAAAACCTTATGATTCACAAGGTAATCGAATAAAATAGCTGAAACAGGGAAACACAACTCACATATTGTGGCTAGCATCGCTCTTATACGTGTAAGTCCGAAATAATACAGGAAAATAGCTCCTGAACCTGTTGTCAGGCCAATAATCACAAAAATTACCCATTGTGAACCGGTAATTGCCGGAATACTCTTCCACATTCCGGTAGAAAGTACAAACAACAGCATAATAACGCTGGTAAACGCATAACGGTAGAATGTTGCAGTAAAGAAACTGTATTTCTGCAATACTTTCTTGCTAAAAACCGTTGAACTGCCAAATGCAAAAGCTGCTAACAGCGAAAAACCGGCAGCCAAAGCCGTTTGACCACCTGACCCAAAATCAGGTAAATGGACACCGAATGTCAGAAAATAGCCGGCACTGATTGCCAGTAATGACCACCACAGAAAATTTCGTTTCAATTTTTCACCAAGTAATAAGGCAGCAAGAGTAATAGCAAATACAGGCTGAAGTTTTTGCAGAAGCACCACAATAGTAAGTGCTTTAAAATTAACCAGAAACAAAGCTTTAACGATGGCGAGAGTACCAACGGCTCCTCCAAAAAGCGATAGCAATAGGAACATCAACACATCACTCTTAGTAAAGCTTTTAATATGTTTATACTCCTTATACATGAAAATATTCATCAGAAGGAAAGGAAGCGCATGAAAAATAAATACGACCATGCCAATATTCAGGCTATATAACCGGGGCGTAAGTACTATACCGTCAAGTCCCCATAAGGTGGCAGCAACACATATTGCCATTGCCCCGGTAAAAACTGCTTTGTTGAACTTCATAAAATAACTTTCTCAGTAAAAATCCTTTCAGGGAGGCAAAAGTAAGGTTTTTCGGCGATGTGGGAATGTGGGAATTTGTTGATGCGTTAATTTGTTTAGGGGCTGATAGGTTGAGGGGTTGATAGGTTGGGGTGTTGACAAATTGAGATTTTGGAACTCCGAATAATATGCTAATTTGTTGACTCATAATATCTTCAAAAGTCAGGTGCAATCCAAAAATCCAGTTTCCTGGAATTTATTCAAGACTTAAACGGGTGAAAATCATATATTTCAAATTATTTTTTCAATCATTTTGTTATTTCTTTAACAATAATGCAAGTTTTTAACTCTATGAGATTAAGATTATTAACTTTGCCACAGTTAAAAATAACGATAAAAAACACATAACTTTATGATTACCAACAACTTTATTGACCGGCATAACGGTCCTGATAAAAATGAAACCGAAAAAATGTTAAAGGTAATCGGCGTTGATACGCTCGATCAACTAATTAACGAAACCGTTCCTTCATCAATCAGGCTGCTCAAACCGTTAAATCTGCCTGCCGGCCTTAATGAATACGAATATCTTAACCATATAAAAACACTCGCCTCAAAAAATAAAGTATTCAAAGCATACATAGGCATGGGGTATTACAACACAATTACTCCCGGTGTGATTTTAAGGAATATTTTTGAAAACCCGGGCTGGTATACTTCCTACACTCCATACCAGGCTGAAATTTCGCAAGGCCGCCTTGAGGCTTTGCTCACTTTCCAGACAATGGTTTCGGATCTTACCGGCATGCCTTTAGCCAATGCTTCATTACTTGACGAGGCCACTGCCGCCGCCGAAGCCATGATCATGTTGCACAATGCCCGCTCACGCGAAGCAGTAAAAGCAGGAGTGAACACATTTGTCGTGGCACAAAGTACATTCCCACAAACCATTGCCGTTCTGCAAACCCGGGCCAAACACCTTGGCATCGAAATTGAGATAAAATCGTGCAGTGATTTTGAACCTGCTCCCAATATTTTCGGTTTGTTGCTGCAATACCCCAACCAATTTGGTGAAATTCACGAATACCGAACCCTGGTGAACCGCGCACACGATCATGGCATTGCGGTTGCTGTTGCAGCCGACCTGCTTAGTCTTTCGCTACTTTCGCCTCCGGGCGAATGGGGAGCCGATGTTGTTGTTGGTTCAACACAGCGATTTGGCATACCAATGGGTTTTGGTGGCCCACACGCCGCCTATTTTGCCACAAAGGAGGAGTTCAAACGCTTTATTCCAGGACGGATAATAGGCGTTTCGGTGGATTCACAGGGTAACCGTGCCTTACGGATGGCTTTGCAAACAAGGGAGCAGCATATCAAACGCGAACGTGCCACATCCAATATCTGCACAGCACAGGCCCTGCTTGCTATAATGGCTGGTATGTATGCGGCCTATCATGGCCCGAAAGGAATTCGCAACATTGCCCGCCATATCAATATTTTGACAGGGGTTCTGGCTGCTGAGGTTCAGAAATATGGATATAAACAAATGAACGCCAATTTTTTCGACACGCTGCTTATTTTGATTCCGGAAGATGTGAAAATGGAAACCCTTCGGAAACTGGCAAACGAAAGTCACGTTAACTTAAATTATATAGGTGAGGACCAAATCGGAATCAGTATTGACGAAACTACTTCATTGGAGGATATAAATCTTTTACTGCATATTTTTGCTTCTGCCGCCAAAAAACTGTTTACTGAATTTGTATGCAATCCTGATGAATGTGGACTTATCCGCACTTTTGCTCCTTCCATGGACAGGCAATCGGATTACCTTACTGAACCTGTTTTTAACAGCTATCATTCGGAAACCGAAATGATGCGTTTCCTCAAAAAACTTGAAAACCGCGACCTGGCATTAAATCGTAGCATGATACCGCTGGGTTCCTGTACAATGAAACTAAATGCGGTTGCCGAACTTATTCCTTTAAGCTGGCCTGAATTTGGTGCTATTCACCCTTTTGCACCTGCCGACCAAACCGAGGGATATACTATCCTTATACGTGAATTAGAGAAAGCACTTTGCGAAATTACCGGTTTCAAGGCAGTTTCGATGCAGCCAAACTCAGGTGCATCGGGCGAATACGCAGGACTGCTCGTCATAAAAGCCTATCATGAAAGCCGTGGCGAAGGACATCGTAACGTTTGCCTCATACCGGCATCAGCCCATGGAACAAATCCTGCAAGTGCTGCTATGGCAGGCATGGAAGTGGTTGTTGTAAAAACCGATCCGAATGGAAATATCGATATGGCTGACCTTAGGGAAAAAGCTGTCAAACATGCTCCCAACCTGGCTGCTTTAATGGTAACCTATCCATCTACACATGGTGTTTTTGAAGAAAGCATTCTCGAAATAGCAGAAATCATTCACCAAAATGGTGGACAGGTATATATGGATGGTGCCAATATGAATGCCCAGGTCGGACTTACGAATCCGGGGACTATAGGTGCTGACGTATGCCATCTCAACCTGCACAAAACTTTTGCCATTCCTCACGGAGGCGGCGGACCTGGCGTTGGTCCGATTGGGGTTGCCGGGCATCTTGTTCCTTTCCTTCCCGGACATCCGGTAATTAAAACCGGTGGCGACCAGGCTATTCAAGCCGTGGCTGCTGCTCCTTATGGAAGTGCTCTCGTTTTGCCAATTTCGTATGCTTATATAAAACTACTTGGCGGCCAGGGGCTTACTGAAGCCACCAGGTATGCTATACTTACAGCCAATTACATCAAAACCCGCCTCGAAGGTCATTATAAAATCCTGTATACAGGCAGTAAAGACCGTGTGGCTCATGAACTGATCCTCGACTGCAACCAGTTTCTGAAAACTGCCGATGTTGCTGCTATTGATATTGCAAAACGACTGATGGATTATGGTTTTCATGCTCCAACGGTGGCTTTCCCTGTGGGTGGCACACTGATGGTTGAGCCAACCGAAAGTGAGCCATTGAGCGAACTCGATCGTTTTATTGATGCCATGATCTCTATCCGGAAAGAGATTGCCGCTATTGAAGATGGCAGCATTGATAAACACGACAATGTGATACAACACGCACCTCACACCCTGGCCATGGTGACAACTGATAACTGGACTTTACCATACAGCCGCGAAAAAGCTGCTTTCCCGCTTCCTTGCGCCAAAGAAGACAAATATTGGCCGGCTGTAACCCGAATTGACGATGCATGGGGCGACCGGAATTTGGTTTGTACATGTGCGCCTGTTGAAAGCTATATTAAGTAGCAGGATTTAGGGTTTAGGGGTTAGGGGTTAGGGTTTGGATCGGATTAGGGTTTTATAACAGAAATGGCATTGTAAGACTGTAAGTTGCTTCTTTTTGTATGTCTCCTTTCCTCAATTAATAGGCAAATCTGTCAATATTGTGCAAATTTTTGTAATTTTATGACCGTTTAAAATCGTTGATCGGAAACTGTTTTGAATAAATTAGCTATATGCAAGAAGGACTAATTCCTAATGTTTCGGTTGACTGTGTGGTATTCGGATTTGATTTTACAAATCTCAACGTTTTGCTAATTGAGCGAAATGTTACTGTTGATGGAATAAAATATGCTGACCTGAAACTTCCTGGCGATCTTATGAGTCTGGATGAGGATCTGGATGCTTCTGCTGCACGCATACTAAAGGAAAACACCGGACTGAGCGATATTTATCTGAAACAATTCAAATCTTTTGGTTCGCCAAACAGGCTCAAAAAGAAGCCCCGCGATATGGAATGGCTTCGTGAAATCGATCATCCAGCAGAACAGGTTGTTACGATAGCCTACTATTCGCTTATTGATATTTCGGAGCATAATATTTCAAAAATAACGATCAGCGGCAATTCAAATTGGTATCCGGTGTTAGAGGTTACTGACCTTGTAATGGATCATATGGATATTCTGACCAGTGCGCTCGAACATCTCAGGATTGAGTTATTGAATAAGCCCATAGGATTTGAGCTTTTGCCTGATAAGTTTACACTTTCGCAGATGCAAAAACTGTATGAAGTAATCCTGGGAACTACTTTTGATAAACGCAACTTCCGGAAAAAGATTTCGAGCATGAAATACCTGATACCACTGAACGAAAAACAGGTAGGCGTGGCACATAAACCCGCCCGCCTTTATATCTTCAGCCGCGAAGTGTACACGAAAACGAGAAAAGATAATTTTGATTTTTCTGTTTAGGACGAGGGGGTATCGTTAATAGAAAACGGAAAATGGTTATTCGTTAATCGCTAATCGTAAATCGCAAATCGTAAATCGCAAATTGTCAATTACACGATTTCCAATATATTCATCTTTGTTCCGCGAAAAGTGAAAGAATCACCTTTCTTGAGTCCTTTCATGGCTACAACCAAAGGAACTATAGGAGATACTACATAAACAGCCTGATTATCAATCAAAATTTTGCCGATACCAACCAAGATATAGAGTGTTTGAGTATCAAGAATGATTAAGGCGCCGGGTTCAATTTTCGATGAGGCCATACCAGGTTTAATCTGCCGGATATAACGCAGTTCCTCTTCAACAGCCGATAACTGTTGAGCAAGCATATCACGTTTCCGCATAAGTTGCGCCCTGAATGAATCATACCTGTCCCTGGGTGCACCATACTCATTGGCACCCTGTTGTGCATCGTTCATAGCTGCCAGCGTGTTGGCTTTTGACTCTTCTTTAAGCTCAATGCATTTGGCAAGTAATTTATCCTTAAGGCTGATATTCATTGACATAAGCAGATAGATTATTCCGTTTGAAGAATTATTTTACATCCGTAAAGATAATTCTTTTCTCAAAGGTTACATTTGCATTTATAATCTCCATGTAAATCAAATGTCGGGAAGTCATTCCCACTGGCCAAGCTTGTTACCATGTTGTTAGTACTCAGACAAAATACGGATCCATACCTTAATATTTCCACTGAGGAGTATTATGTCAAGAATGCCACAGAAGATATGTGCATGTTGTGGATCAATGAGAAATCAGTAATCATCGGGAAGCACCAGAACGCTTATGCGGAAATAAACTACCCTTATTTGTGCGCTCACCATATTCCCGTTATCCGTCGTATTAGTGGAGGCGGAGCGGTTTATCACGATGCCGGAAATGTAAATTTTACCTTTATTCAAAAAACAGTAAAACCCAATCAGGTGGATTTTGGCAGGTTCACCAGGGTTGTTGTTAAATTTATTCAAAGCCTTGGAATTGAAGTAAATGTAAGTAAAAGAAATAGTTTATTTGTTGGAAACAGGAAATTTTCAGGTCACGCTGAACATATATTTCACGAAAAGGTTTTACATCATGGAACTATTCTTTTCAACACGAATCTGGATGTTTTGCAACAGAGTTTAAATCCTGCCAAAGAATACCCGGGAAAGGCGATGGCATCAGTGAGAAGTGATGTAGTAAACATCGCTTCCCTCCTCTCTGAAAAGATTAATATTCAACAATTTACAGATCTGTTTGCATCCTGGTTATTCGATTTCTTTTCTCCGGATTGCAAATTGTATTCAACTTCAAGTGAAGAACAGGATACTATTGCAACCCTTGCGGAATCAAAGTACAAAACATGGGAATGGAATTTCGGGTATTCGCCGGCATACAGTTTTAATGCCGATATCCAGATGTTAAACGACTCATTTACAATTAGCATGAAGGTTGAAAACGGAAAATTTATTCAAGTTGATCTTCCGGTTGATCCGAAGATAACTCCAATGGCACTTATATTAAAAAGTCTTGTTGGAGTATTGCACAAGGAGGAAGAAATTGATAAATTTGTAGAGAAAAATTTACAAAGCCTCGAACTCGCCGGAATAAACACGGCCATACTAAGAGAAGCATTTTTCAAATAGCACCTTTTATAATAAAAGCACCATCAACGAATACTTTATTTTTCATTTTTATGAAAGCACAAGAAATTTTTCAAAAGCTCTGGGCAGATTATACTGGTCAGAATCCGGAAGCATTGGAAATCCATAATAGCTTTGTTGCTGAAAGCGAAAAAGTCGAAAACGACCATATTGCATTTCGCACTTTCTTCGACACGCGAATTAATGTGGATGTTTTGGCCAGACCTTTCCTGGAAGCCGGATACGAACAAAAAGGATACTATATATTTGAAGATAAACACCTTACGGCCAAGCATTATGAGCATAAAACCCTCATAAATGCTCCCAGGGTTTTCATCAGCCAGTTAATGACTGAACATTTCAGTCCTGAACTTCAGGCTGTTGTAAAGCAATGCGCTGCCAGGGTCCCGGACGAGATTGTTTTTGGCAACAATCTGATCTACGCCGGGAATGTTTGGGGACCTCCTTCCTACGAAACCTATGAAATACTGCGCAAAGAATCGGAATACGCGGCTTGGCTTTATGTGTATGGTTTTGTTACCAATCACTTTACAGTAAGTATTAATTCCCTTCAAAAACTGAACACAATACAAAAAGTAAATCATTTTCTGAAAGAAAAAGGATTTTTACTCAACAATTCGGGAGGCGAAATCAAGGGAACTCCCGAAGAATTGCTCGAACAATCCAGTACAAAAGCCGGAGTTCTTTCAGTTAGATTTATTGAAGGGATATTCGAAATCCCATCGTGCTACTACGAATTTGCGATCCGGTATCCCGATACGGATGGGAAGTTATATTCAGGATTTATAGCCAAATCTGCCGACAAAATATTCGAAAGTACTGACTTTTATAAAAAATAAATTTCTAAAATTATTACATTACACTGATAATCAATTACAAAAAACCTTTTAGATGAAAAACATAAAAAAACATTATCATATCAAAGCCTCAGCCGAAGATATCTTCACAGCCCTGACAAATCCGCTTACCATCGAAATATGGAGTGGCGCATCTGCCGTTATGGAGCCCGTTGCCGGAACTGAGTTCTCGTTATGGGATGGAGAAATTTCAGGAATTAATATTGAAATTGAAGCAGGAAAGAAAATTGTACAGGAATGGTATTTCGAAGATGAAGAGGGCATGCCTTCCGAACATAAATCATTAGTTACCATTAAATTACATGCGGATGGGAACTCAACTGATGTTGAATTGCTGCACATTAACATTCCGGATGAAGCTTTTGAAAACATCGTTGAGGGCTGGGATAAATACTATTTTAAACCTTTAAAAGAACTGGTTGAGGAATAGATCTGAAGTTTCCACCACAAATTGGATGGAATTGGTCTTTTTTTAGACAGAAGACTGAAGTCGGGAGACCGAAGTGTCAGTTAATTGGCATTTCATTCATCCTACTAAAAATAAGTCGAAGAATAATGTGCTACTTTAAGTGTACAAAATTGTTTTCAGAGTTTCTTCCGACTCCGGTCTTCCGACTTCCGACAATCTAATTTTATCCATTAAATTAATAGCAGAACTATCTTAAAAAATTGATCCGTCATTTTCGAAATATGTCATCCGGAATTATCCCTCACAATAAACTCAGCGAATTGAAAGCGTCATTTAAAGGTGAGGTTTTCGCCGATGAATATACCCGTTTAATATATGCGACTGACGCTTCCGCATACCGGCAGATTCCGCAGTTAGTCGTTTTTCCGGCTGATGATAGCGATCTGAAATTATTGATTTCGTTTGCCCGAACAACGAAAACTTCGCTGATTCCGCGCACTGCGGGTACTTCCCTTGCCGGGCAGGTAGTTGGTGGTGGCATAGTTGCCGATGTTTCGAAACACTTTCACCGGATTCTTGAAATAAACACAGCCGAAAATTGGGTGCGTGTGCAGCCTGGGGTGGTGCTCGACGAACTGAATAAAATCCTTGAACCTTCAGGCTTATTTTTTGGCCCTGAAACTTCCACTTCAAACCGCTGTATGATTGGCGGCATGGTGGGAAATAATTCATGTGGCTCACATTCATTGGTTTACGGCAGTACCCGCGATCACACTCTCGAAATTAAGGTCTTGTTAAGCGATGGATCCGAAGTGATTTTCGGCAAGATTACGAAACCGGAATTTGAACAAAAATGTACTCTCCAATCCCTCGAAGGTGCAATATACCGGAATATCTCAGGCATACTGTCAACCCCTGAAAATCAGGAGGAAATCAGGGCACAGTTTCCGGATAAATCCATACACCGTCGAAATACAGGCTATGCAATAGACCTTTTACTCGAAACTGAACCTTTCACCCCCGATTCTGAAAATTTTAATTTCTGTAAACTGATTGCAGGTTCCGAAGGCACTCTTTGTTTCATCACCGAAATAAAACTGAACCTGGTCCCGCTTCCACCAAAAGAAAAAGCACTCGTTTGTGTTCATTGCAATTCATTGGATGAAGCATTTAAAGGAAACCTGGTTGCTTTAAGGCACTATCCGGTTGCCATCGAACTGATGGACCAGGTCATTCTTGAGCAAACCAAAGCCAACATCTCACAACGAAAAAATCGTTTCTTCCTGAAGGGTGATCCGGCTGCCGTGCTCATTATCGAGTTTGCTGAAAAAACGAAAGAAGAAATTGAGCTGAAAGCCAATGCCGTAATTTCTGATCTTCGTGATTCCGGCTACGGTTATCATTTCCCGCTGGTTTACAATCAGGATGTCTGCAAGGTATGGGCTTTGCGTAAAGCTGGACTGGGTGTATTATCAAACCTGCCTGGTGATGCCAAACCTGTAGCAGTTATTGAAGATACGGCGGTCAATCCACAGGTGCTTCCCGAATATATGGATGATTTCAGGAAAATGCTCGCCGGATTGGGACTTGACTGTGTTTACTACGCGCATATAGCCACGGGCGAATTGCACCTGCGCCCGGTTCTGAACCTGAAAGACCCCAAAGATGTCGAGCTATTTCATACCGTAGCACTCGAAACGGCTAAACTGGTAAAAAAATATCACGGTTCGCTCAGCGGCGAACACGGCGACGGCCGCTTAAGGGGTGAATTTATCCCCATGATGATTGGCGACCATAATTATTCCTTGCTTCAGCAAATCAAAGTTGCATGGGATGCTGACGGCATTTTTAATCCCGGCAAAATAACCCGGACACCCCGGATGAACAGCAGCCTTCGCTATGAAACCGGGTTAAATTCGCAGGAGCCTGAAACCATTTTCGACTTTACAGGAACCCGCGGAATACTTCGTGCCGCCGAGCAGTGCAATGGCTCAGCCGATTGCCGCAAAAGTGCCGTCATGGGAGGAACAATGTGCCCCAGTTACATGGCTACAAAGGACGAAAATTCCACAACCCGGGCCAGGGCGAATCTTCTGCGCGAATTTCTGACCAATTCAAATAAAAAAAACCGATTCGATCACGCCGAAATATATAAAGTGATGGATCTTTGCCTTTCGTGCAAAGGATGCAAAAGCGAGTGCCCGAGCAACGTGGATATGGCGAGGTACAAGGCTGAATTCCTTCAGCACTGGATTGATGCAAATGGGATTTCACTCCGGACCTGGATTATAGCCAATATCTCGAAATTCAATAAAATCGGGATGCTGGCACCTTTCCTGTTTAATTTTTTCGTCACTAATACTTTCACTTCCGGATTAATGAAAAAAGCTTTGGGATTTGCGCCCAAACGAACTATTCCAACTATTTACAAAATAACGCTGCGAAAATGGATTAAAAATTTACCATCCACTCAAAAAAGCGAAACAAAAGGAAAGGTATTTCTGTTTGCCGATGAATTTACGGATGCAAATGATGTGGAAATTGGCATCAAAGCTTTGAAAATCCTGAATAAGCTGGGATATAAAGTTGAGATTCCAAAGCATGTTGAAAGCGGAAGAGCATACCTGTCGAAAGGACTTGTGAGAAAAGCTCAAAGATTGGCAAAAGAAAACATTACACAACTTCAATCCATTATTAGTGAGCAAACACCTTTAATTGGCATTGAGCCTTCGGCCATTTTGAGTTTTCGGGACGAATATCCCGACCTTGTGGGTGACAAATTAAAAGCAGTGGCTTTAAAAATAGCACCCAATTGCCTGATGTTTGACGAATTCATCATGCGCGAAGTGCAAAAGGATAACATCACGGCTTCGCAATTTACTGAGGCAAAGCAACATATACGTCTTCATGGGCATTGTCATCAGAAATCGCTGGCTTCCACCGGCCCGACCAGGGAAATGCTCTCCTTACCGGTAAACTATTCAGTTGATGAAATAAAATCAGGTTGCTGCGGCATGGCAGGTTCTTTCGGTTACGAGAAAGAGCATTACGAAGTTTCAATGAAAGTGGGCGAACTCATTCTCTTTCCCGAAGTGCGAAAAACGTCAGAACACACCATCATTTCGGCTCCAGGTACCAGTTGCCGCCACCAGATAAAAGACGGAACCGGCCGATTGGCTTTGCACCCGGTTGAAGTTTTGTATGAAGCACTTATCAAATAAACCTTTTTGGTTCTAATAAGAAAGGGATGGAATTGGTTGAGAAGACAGAGGTCAGGAGACAGAAATCAGAAGACAGGAGACAGAAGACAGAAGTCAGAAGACAGGAGACAGAAGTCAGAAGACAAAAGACAGAAGTCAGAAGTCAAAGACAGAAGTCAGAAGTCGGAAGACAGAAGTCAGAAGACAGAAGTAGTTGTGAAATTGATTTTACATTCTTATTTATGACAGAACAAATTTCGGATAATGTTAATCATTTTACATTCAGCTACTTGTAATTTAATTTTGTTTTTATAAGGAGTTTCTGACATTCGACATGCGACATCTGACATTCGACATCTGACATCCTACATTCGACATTCGACTATTTGAGTTCACCCACTAAACTAACTGCAGAGCCCCCTTTATATGATCAGCGAACAAAGCCCTATAAAAATTTTCAGGTATTGCCCGAAATGCGGAAGCCAGGATTTTATTCCGGATTCCGAGAAATCACTGAAATGCAACAGTTGCGATTTCAGGTATTTTATAAATATGAATGCCGCGGTAGCAGCAATCATCCGGAACGATGACGGCAAAATTCTTTTTACTATCCGCAAACATGCTCCATCTGCCGGAATGCTGGATTTGCCGGGAGGCTTTGTGGATCTTGGCGAAACTGCCGAAAATGCTCTGGTGAGAGAAATTAAAGAGGAACTGAACCTAAAAATCAACAAATCAGAATTCGCAGGCACTTTTACCAACAAATATGTATATGCCGGAATAGAATACCAGACACTTGACCTGGTATTTAATTGTTCTGTCGAATCTTTCGAAGGCATGCAGGTGGCTGATGATGTTTCGGATTATGTTTTCCGACATGCGTCCTCGGTAAAAGAAGAAGAAATTGGACTGGATTCGATCAAAAGAATTGTAGCAAGCATTTCAAAAGCTTAACCACTAATAAAACCGTATTGCCAAACATTACCAACAAGTTGATTGAATCAGAATCAGATTTTTATATCTCAATAAATCATCCTGTAATTTGCATTAAAAAGGATGAACAAGCCAGAGAATTCCAATCGCAATGGCCAGAATTGCCCCTGAGAAAGTAAACCATTTCAGGAAAACCTGCTTATCCTTTACTACTGACTTAAACGCCACCAGTCCAAGTATAAAGGCAAAAATAATCATGGTCAGCACGGTTCCCAGGGCAAATGCCGAAATGTAAATCACAGAATCCCATACTGATGGAAGTGCCAGTGAAGGCAATAGCGCAAACAGGTGACTAAAACCGGCAAACCCATGAATGATCCCAATGGTGAAAGCCGTAAATGCATTTTGCTTTAATTTACCAACCTGCAGATGCTCGTGACCATGCCCGTGATCGTGAATAAGACCATTTCTATGGTTATGACCAAAACTATGATTATGGGTATGCCCATCCGCATGAGTATGATCAAATACAGGCTTTAAACCATGCGAATGCTTATGAATATGAGTATATAAATAAGGCGAAGTATGAAAATGGGGATGCGGCTTGTTCCTATGTGAATGGCGCAGGTAAATCCTTAGCAATGCCCAGCAACCAATCCCGATCAGCAAAATGCCTATCACAGTTTCGCTATGTTTCGAGACAGCTTCAACCGGCAGAAATTCCCTAAATAAAACGAACAGCAGGCCAATTAGAAGCATGCCGATAGTATGACCAAATCCCCATGAAAAGCCTATCATCCACGACTTTTTCCGGCTGTCGATCGCCAGGGGAGTAACTGCGGCAAGATGATCGGGCCCGGTTACAACATGGGCAATACTGGCTATAAATCCGGTAAGAAATGTGAGCATCACAGGTGTTTTATAAGCAAATATAATTAAAAACCTGGATATCAAACCGGCAAATATTAAATCCTTTGTTCATGCCTGGCATTCGGCCGGTATAGGTTTGGCGCTAAAAGAAGAAGTCGATCTTCAGTCACAAAACTGTTCACCACCATTGAACCCGGCACGAAGCATAAAATTTCATTTAACTACTCAAATGCCAGTTTTCTTGTAGCTGCTTTTAGGCTGTCGGCTTTTTATTATTAAGTGTACGTTCTTCATTATTTGGTTGTCTTTCCGCCCTTATTGTCAATTGGTTCCCATAGTTCTATTTTGTTGCCTTCTGAGTCCATAATATGTATAAATTTTCCGAATTCATAAGTCGCAATACTGTCAAGGATAGTCACTCCGTTTTCTTTGAGCTTGTTTACAAGTCCTTCCATATTCTGAACCTGGTAGTTAATCATAAAATCCTTTTTGGACGGAGAAAAATATTCATCCCCTTTTTTGAAAGGCGTCCATTGAAGAGAGTTTATCTCCTCAGGTCTCTTAATGTTCCTGGATTCAAAACTGGAAGACCCCCAATCATTTATTTCAATCCCTAAATTTTTGGTGTACCATTCTTTTGTTTCCTTCAGATTATCAGAATAAAAGAAAATTCCACCAATTCCGGTTACTTTAGGGGTTGTATCGTTAGCTGAAACTGTTTTTACTGTTTCATTTTTTTGTTCATCCATTATATTTGTCATTTTATTTGTAGGGTTGCAACTTGTAAGAATTGTTAGAATCGAAATTGTTATTGTGAGTCTGTTCATTGTACCTTCCTGTTTTTTACTGTTGGGTCGTTTTTTAAGAAAAGAATATCCGTCTACTTGCTTTCGTGCCGTTTCCTTATGTTAAACCGAAGTACCAAGGTAACAAATTTTACCTTTGCCAATCACTAAAGCACAAACAGTTCTATATAGAAGTGCTGTTAACAACTTGTATGCTGAGCTATTTATATTTGTCTTCATTGTCACACATTATCTATAAATCAAGCTCTGGTCTGCAAATATTTGTTTTGTTTTTATTATTTTTAGTTGGCCAGTTTAATATCTATTAATTCTTTTATATCGTCAATAATTGTATTGTCCTTAATATCAATCCTAACGCCACGACCTTCGGCATAAACTTTTGCAGAATCAAGCTCTGTTTTAATCGAATTTGCAATCTCACTTTTCATAATCATATCAGTTGCCTTTTGTCCAAATACAAATGCTACCTTAAAGAATCGGTCTCTTGGTAAAAGATAGATTATCGCTCGTTTTTTATCTTTAATCCTTAAACTCCAACCGTATTTTGAATAATTCCACTCCTCAAATCCTTTCGGGTATTTCGAAATTACATAATCTTTTATCAACTTCCATAATTGATATGTATCACCCAAGGACTCTTTCAAATCATTATCATTAGGGAGTTTGTTCTTATCTGTAAATATGCTCATCATAATTAATAAGTTTTTTCTTGCCTCCATCGACGGAGGCTATAACGTGTGTTGGATTATCCGGCTGCACCTCATGCGCTTTGCAAAGTTGCGAGTCTTTTAGCTGCCAGCGCAGATGAATAATTACGCGGGCAACGCCGCATCAAAATTACTCCAAAACGCACCATTCGATATAATTTAACACATTGCCTGCAGCAGCAGTGCGGATTTTACTTGTTGTTTAGTTTATTACCTATGTTTGCTTTTGAGTTCGGTAAATGGTCGCTTTCGTTAATCACCTTCGTTGCAGGCTGACGATTCGCTGGTTCCAATTGAATTTCATTTTTATCTTAATCTCATACTCCGTTTAAATAAAAATCCAAATAGAGTAATTGATAAGCATTATATTATTTTGGGCGGTAATACAAAATATCAACATATGATCTGGCCACATCAACTGATTGATCATATTTTTGCTGAGCTTCAGCCATCGTTACAGCCGGTATGTAAATGTAAACTGTAATTGTAAAGTTCCCGGGATTCGATTGAAACTCCTGACGCAGGTTTAAAGAATAGGGTTTGCTGCTCCATAAAGCCGGAGCAACTGGTTGATGTACAAAAATAAAATCGGGAGGTGTCGAATTTGGAAAGTTGACAAATGCACTTAGACCAACTATTGAACTGTTTGGTGTTTCACCAACATGGATTGTGACCTCAGCATTCTTATAAATACAGATGTTCGTTGCATTCAAAACTAATTTGAATTGAGCATTACCTAATGAGAAGTCCTGAAAAGTTGCATGCAGGTTATCCCAGTTCAGATTTGCAGAATTTCCACAGGTTTGCTCCTCTTCGCTGGAATTTTCATCACAGGAAAGGGAAAATGTCCCTAAAGCCAGCAGCAGGGCCATGCTAATGATTCTAGTGCTTTTCATGATTTGGTTTTTTTTGATTAAATTTATCGGGTTACATACTTAATTTTTCAAGATATAACAGCTGAGTATATAGCAAGTGTCGGCTTATCCGGATGCGCCTCATGAGATTGCTTTGCCTGGTTGCAGGGTATTTTAGCATCAGCCATTGCAAATGTATGTGCAGGCAACGATTATTCAAATTTACAACAAAACCTGCCATTTGTAAAGACTAATATATTATTCTCAGGACTTTATTTTCCCTTCTAATGAAATCAGTATTTCCTTGGATTTTAGCAAAGGAATAAACACCTCGCTTGTAAATTGGCTGCCCTCATCAGTATCATATCATCCTATCAACCTATCAACTCCTCAACCAATCAACCCATTACCACATTATCCCATTACCACATTATCACATTATCACATTGCTACCTAATCAAATATGCTTACTTTTACATTTATAAACCCCTCCCCCGCTTTGATTACCAGATCCATCCAGATATTAGTTACCGGTCTTATTCAGGGAGTTGGCTTCCGGCCCTTTGTTTTCAGGATCGCTACCCGGTTCAATCTCACCGGCTGGGTGCTGAACACCAACGAGAATGTAAAAATTCAACTTACCGGGTCATCCGAAAAAATTGATAAATTCCTAATCTCTCTCCGGAAGGAAGCTCCCCCTGCAGCCGCCATCGAGACTATTTCGACCATGGAAATGGAAATTACTGATTTCGCCGGATTCAGCATCCAGGGCAGCCACAATATTTCCGACGATATTACAGAAATCAGTCCTGATATCGCGGTTTGCGATGAATGTCTCCATGACATTGACAAACATAGTAACCGCCTGAATTATGCCTTTGTAAACTGTACCAATTGCGGGCCGCGGTTTACCATCATTCAGGATCTTCCCTACGACCGTGCCAAAACCACCATGAAAACGTTTGCCATGTGCCCCGCCTGCCGCAGCGAATACGAAACGGTAACTGACCGCAGGTTTCATGCACAACCAACAGCTTGCAGCATTTGCGGACCTCAATACCAGCTATTTGTCAACCAAAAAATTACCAGCGATAATATTGATTTTATAATCCCTTACATCTCCCAAAATATTGATAATGGCAGAATACTACTCATCAAAGGACTTGGCGGGATGCACCTGGCTTGTGACGCTTTTAACGAAACTGCTGTAGATCGTCTCCGTGAAATCAAAAACCGCGAAGGGAAACCTTTCGCCGTCATGTTCCGGGATGTTGAAACATTGACACAATATGCAGAAGTTAGCAAGTTGGAGAAACAATCGCTTATTTCGTGGCGAAAGCCCATTGTTTTGCTCGAAAAGAAAATGATTATCATTCAACCCATTCTTGCCGGAGGCTTAAATGCCGGGTTAAACCTTCTTGGGATCATGCTTCCTTATATGCCAATGCATTACCTGATGTTCCGCCAGTTAAAAACGGATGCAATTGTGCTGACCAGCGGGAATTTCAGCAGCGAACCTATATTGATTGATAACACGGAAGCACTTACACAATTCTCACACCTTGTTGATGCCGTTGTCCTTCACAACCGCGATATTTACAACCGCACCGATGATTCGGTGGTTCGGATTATCGAACATAAAGAAAGAGTATTTCGCCGTTCGCGGGGATATGTCCCTACCCCCATTCGAACAACGTTCAACACGGAAGGAATCGTAGCTTTCGGAGCCGAGTTAACCAATTGTTTTTGTGTCGGTAAGGGAACCAAGGCATTTCTGAGCCAGCATATAGGTGACCTTCAAGGATTGGAAACCACCTTGTTTTATGAAAAAACTCTCGCACAGTTCATACAATTGTTCAGGGTTAAACCTTCCCTCTTGGCTGTGGATATGCATCCCAATTACATTTCGACCAGAACTGGTTTGAATTTTGGCGATCTGCCGGTGGTTCGGGTTCAGCACCACCACGCCCATATTGCATCGTGCATGGCTGAACACCATCTCGACGAAAAAGTGATTGGCGTAGCTTTTGACGGAACCGGCTATGGTCCGGATGGCAATATATGGGGAAGCGAATTCCTTGTATGTGATCTGAACGATTTTTCAAGATGTTCGCATTTCGAATATATCCCTTCGCCTGGTGGCGATCTGGCTGCCGAAGAACCCTGGAGGATGGCGATTTCTTATCTTTATAAGGTTTATGGAAATCGTTTTACTGAACTTGATTTGCCATTTCTAAGACAAATTGATCCCGAAAAAATCAGTCTTCTCATTCAAATGATCGATAAAAACATTAATTGTACGCTTACTTCCGGTGCCGGACGATTGTTTGATGCCGTTGCGTCTTTGCTGGATTTGGTTCAGGTCGCTTCCTTCCAGGCGGAAGGCCCTATGCGGCTTGAATCAGTTATAAAACGCGGATGCCAGGAGGTTTATCCTTTTTCAGTCAATGAAAACATTTGTTTCGATGCTACCATCCGGGGCATAGTTGAAGATTTGATCTATGGAACTGATAAAGCAACTATTACCGCAAAATTTCATAATACAATTATTTCAA
>JBAXBJ010000001.1:0-171944 GCA_037142075.1 Bacteroidota bacterium | reverse complement strand
GTACGTGTTAATAAATTTGCTTTTTGCATCAACTTTTGCATGGTTCTTATAGCCATAATAGTTTTCGTTGTTCTTCTTAGTCCAACGGGCATCAATATCCTTGTGCCTTTTCTTATGAAGATTGTCATTCCACAAATCTTCGCCTTGTCCGTTTTTTATCTGCTGATTTTCTTCTCTTGTATTACGCTGGCGTGGAGCTATGGTAAAACTTGCATCTATGATTTGTCCTTCGTTGAATATCAATCCATTAGATTCTAAATGCCCAATAAATTGACTAAACAATTCATCTACTAGCCCGGTTTTGGTAAGTTGTTCACGAAAGGCCCAAACGGTTTTCTCATCAGGAACTTTGTCGCCTGTTTCCAAGCCAAGAAACCGCTTGAAACTTGTTCTATCAATAATTTGGTATTCAACTTGTTTGTCGCCAAGTCCATAATAGCGTTGCAGGAGTATAATCTTAAACATCAGCACAACATCGAAAGGTTTAGCGCCTGCATTATTCTTTTTGGATTTATTTAGAGGTTTGGCTTCAAGCAACAGTCTAAATATCTCAAAATCAATCACTTTGCTTATTGATTCTAGTGGATTGCCCATGCTTGACAGTTGCTCGTTATTGAATTGTTCATCAAAAAGCCCCTTGTTGCCTCGTGATTTGTATATTTGTTTTTGCATCGCTTGTAATTGTCATGATTTCACAACAAATATAAGCATATTAATCTGATTAACAATGGATTAAATTATAGAACTCCCCTAAAGGAAATCCTTTTCAAAATCGCTTATTTCCTCCTGATATCGTACGCCAGCATGGCGTCGCCATGCCGCATATACAAAACGCCATCACTGATTACCGGTATGGTGAAGTATTCTTTTTTACCCAATGGAAGTTTGAACGAACTGATCAGTTCCATTTTGCCGTTATCTGGCTTTACCAGGCCAACTTTTCCTTGCTGTGTGTAGAGGTAAAGCATGTCATCTGCAAAAATGGTGACTCCTTTGTCGAATTTGAGTGAGTCGGTCAGTTGTCCGGAGGTTGCATCTATACTGCAATATCGTGCTGGTTTGTATTGAGATGTATAAATATAGTTACCGATTTTCACGAAACCTCCATGTACATTCGTAACATTTTCGTTGCTCCATATTTCGGTGATAGTGTTGCCTCTATCTGATAAAGCCAGTTTTACGGCACCGTTCCCGCTTCCTGTAATGTAATAAAGTACGCCGTTTTCATAAAGGGCAGTATTGGCGTGGACATCGCCATTTCCTTTGAGTGGTTTATGCCAAAGGAGTTCGCCTGTTGCAGCATCCAACCCGATAAGGTTGTGAATGGTGAAATTGACAATGACTTTTCGAGAAGGCAATGTAATCAGCAAGGGTGATGTATAAGCGGTTGAATCTTTCATCGCAGCGGAAACCCATGCAATTTTCCCGCTAAACCTGTCGAGAGCAACTGCATTGGTGTCGGGCCCGCCGGGAAAACAATACACCAGGTTTTCGTTTACAAGCGGGCCTTCGGAATATCCAAACCTGACATTGATGCCATGTAAATCTTTTATCATATCCACCGACCATCTTTCAGATCCTGTACTGGCATCAAAACAGATTAAACGGCCCATACTTGTCGAGACGTAGAGTAATCCGTCCACCAGCGTCGGCGTTGAGCGCGAACCGGTGAAGTTTTCCATCCATTCGCGGCCGGTTTGTTTTTTCCATACCAATTTTCCTGATTTGTCGAAAGCAAATAAGAACCCGATGCTGTCAATTTCGCCGGTAACATAAATCCTGTTTCCGAATATGATGGGCGAACTGTACCCGTTGCCGATACCCTCAACTTTCCAAAGAACGACAGGTCCTTCTTTGGGCCAGACTTTCAGCAGGTTCGTTTCGTTGTATATTCCATCGCGCGCAGGACCGCGGAACTGCGCATTGACCTGCGCATTTAATTTAAACGTGAAAACTACTGAGAAAGACAGCAGAATCAGAATTCTACTCATGCTGTATCCGGTTGAATTTGTACCCATAACTGTATGAAATCAGGATTAAAAATGGAAAGAGTCATATTGTGCAGTAAAAATAAAGCATAGCAAAATACAACAAATCAAAATTTGAAATTTGTTGAATAATAATCATTAAAACAGGAATATCTATCTGTGAAACAAATCTGTACCCCCAAAAACTGCCGGTTTACAAACGCAAAAAAGTAAAAAATGCAGTTTAATTCCGGATATCGTAAACCATCAACGAATTTCCGTGGCGGATGTACAAGCGGCCTTTATCGATGACCGGGTGCGCCCAATGTTGTGCTGCGCCATAAGGAACCTTAAACGAACTTATTTTCTTTACTCCATCCAATGTTGGCTCCAACAGGGCAACTTCACCGCCTTCGTCATAAGTGTATATCATGCCTTCAGCCGAAATTATGGTACCGGGCTTGCCATTAAATTTATCAAAGTAGACTTCTTCACCCGTTTTCCAATCCAGTACATGAATTCCTTTTATTTTGTCGCCGAGCCCGTAAATCCGTCCGTTGAGTAACACAACGCCCCCGATGCGGTTGTCGAGTGCAGGGTTTTTCCATACTTTTTCAACCGAAGTGCCATCGGCTGACAGCTTCAGCATGGCACCGCCGTAGCCGTAACCCGAAACGCAATAAAGGTATCCGTTGCTGTAAATTGGTGTATTGGCATGAACTGCATACATATTAATCTGCTCGTAACTCCATAATTTTTTACCGGTTTCGGCATCCAGGCCGAGGATGGACTTTTCGGTCATGGTAACAACAACTTTCCGTGTTGGCAATGTTATGATTG
This sequence comes from Bacteroidota bacterium, assembly GCA_037142075.1. Taxonomy (GTDB): domain Bacteria; phylum Bacteroidota; class Bacteroidia; order Bacteroidales; family UBA4417; genus UBA4417. Next base: position 169,137 of record JBAXBJ010000001.1, on the reverse strand, counting down.
CCGGCGAACAGTAAGCGCTTATTTCGCCGTTTCCGGGATTGCTCCAGATAAGTTTTCCGGAATTTTTATTGAGTGCAATCACATTGTCCTTTACTCCACCCACTGTACAAAAAAGTTTATCCCCATCAATGAGGAGGTTTTCGGTAACACCCCACACGATGTTCCTGCCGTCGTAATCCTTCATAATGTCAACCGACCAAAGCAGGTTTCCGTTATCTGCCGAAAGGCAAACGATTTTTCCATGTGCACTCATCAGGTAAACTTTCCCATCGTTATACAAAGGCGTGGAGCGGGATCCGGGATAACTTTCGACCCATTCGTCGCCATAAGGGGTGCTCCACAGCAGCTTTCCATCGAGAGAGAGAGCAAAAATAGTTCCTTTGCCATAAATTACGCCGGCGGTAAAAATCCGGTCGTGTGAAACAACAGATGCAGTCGCAAATCCATCGCCAATGTTATCATAATGCCACAAAAGTTTCGGTCCTTCAGCCGGCCATGATTTGAGTAAGCCGGTTTCATGATAAACGCCATCGCGGTCTTTCCCGCGCCATTGGGCAGCATCCTGTGCAGTTAACAAGTTCGAAAACAGGATTATACAAGAGATAATGGACACTAAATGTTTCATACAGGGTTCAATTAAAATTTCGATAAAATTACAATTAATACATTATCAGTCAAGCTGTTTCGCGAAAATTTAAAAAATGTTCCGCTACCTGCCTGACGGTGATGCCAAAACAAAGGTTTTTCATTTTTAAGAAATTAAAAAAAACCGGTCGTTTCCGGCCGGTTTTAGTTTTACGAAACCATGATTTGTCTGGTAGGTTTCGGTTTAGCCTCTTCCTTCTTGGGAATGTTGATTGAGAGGATGCCATTTTCGTATTTTGCAGCAATTTTCTCGTTTTCGACAATTGCAGGCAAAACGAATGAACGGCTGAACGACTGGTAACTAAATTCGCGCCTCGAAATCCGCTCCTTTTCTTTTACTTCCTTTTCTGATTGCTTTTCCGAAAAGATGGTAAGCAGATTGTTCTCAAGTTCGATCTTAAAATCATCCTTTGCCATACCCGGGGCAGCCATCTCAACAAAGAACTCATTTTCCGTCTCTTTGATGTTCACGGATGGCAAGGTAGTGTTGGTTAAGGAATAATGCTGATTTGACCAGTCATACCAATCACGGTTTAAAAAATCTCCAAAGAAATTCGACCATGTTGGCAGGTTACTTTCTCTTTTAATTAGTGACATGATAGCCTCCTTTTTTGATTGGTTAAACAAATTGAGTTAATTTCAAAAAGCGGGTAACAAAAAAAATACCAAAATTATAGGGTTGCTAAAAATTCTTTTTAATGCTGTATATCAGGCATTAGCATGCATATTATTTTTATCGTTTGCGACAAAATGGCAACAGGAAATGTCAATCTGTCTTTCCGGAAATTGATAAACCAGGTATTGTCAGACTTCCTAACTTTCCGGATTGAAAAGAAAAAGCCCCGACTGCAATACGGAGCTTTCTGGCAAGAAATAAGGAAATTTAATCCGGGTTTTTATCTCAGTCTTTTATATTCGTTGATAAGTCCGTTTGTGGAGGCGTCAAGGCTGTCAACTTCGGATTCGCCTTGCAGTTCGGGAAGTATAATATTTGCCAGTTGTTTACCTAACTGTACGCCCCACTGATCGAAACTGAAGATATTCCAGATCACACCCTGGACGAAAATTTTTTGCTCGTACATCGCAATGAGGCTGCCAAGTGTCCGGGGAGTGAGTTTCCTGAAAAGAAAAGAATTGGTGGGAATATTTCCTTCAAAAACCATATATGGAAGCAGTTCGTCAATTTCAGGCTGGCTTTTACCGGCCGATTTTAATTCTGTTTCGACCTGTGCGGCAGTTTTGCCAAGCATTAAAGCCCCCGTTTGTGCAAAGAAGTTTGCCAGCAGTTTTGGATGGTGATCGCCAATGGGATTGTGGCTGATGGCCGGAGCCATAAAGTCGCAGGGAATCATTTTCGTTCCCTGGTGGATCAACTGGTAAAATGCATGCTGCCCGTTGGTTCCCGGCTCGCCCCAAAGAATCGGGCCGGTCTGATATGTAACTTTCTTGCCGTTGCGGTCGATGTACTTGCCGTTGCTTTCCATATTTCCCTGTTGGAAATAGGCGGCAAAACGATGCAAATACTGATCGTATGGCAAGATGGCTTCCGTTTCGCACCCGTAAAAATTGTTGTACCAAATTCCGATCAAAGCAAGGATTACCGGAATGTTTTGCTCAAACTCCGTTTCTGCGAAATGCATATCCATCGCATAAGCGCCTTCGAGTAATTCAACGAAATTTTCCATACCGATGCCGCAGGCGATGGAAAGCCCTATTGCCGACCAAAGTGAATATCGTCCGCCCACCCAATCCCAGAACTCAAACATATTGCGTGTGTCGATGCCAAAATCAGCTACAGCCTTTGCATTGGTGGAAAGTGCAACGAAATGATTCTTAACAAAGTCGGGATTTCCGGCTTTCATCAGGAACCAATCCCTTGCCGATCCGGCATTGGTCATGGTTTCCTGTGTGGAAAATGTTTTGGAAGCAATGATAAAGAGTGTCGTTTCCGGATGTACAAGTTTGAGCGTTTCGGCTATGTGTGTGCCGTCAACATTGGATACAAAATGGAGTTTGATATTTTCTTTCTTATAATGTTTCAGCGCTTCGGTTACCATGAGCGGGCCCAGGTCGGAACCGCCTATTCCGATATTAACGATGTCGGTTATAGGTTCACCGGTATAGCCTTTCCACGAGCCGCTTATGATACTTTCGGAGAACATTTTCATTTGTTCGAGCACACCATGTACGTCGGGCATAATGTTTTTCCCGTCTACAAAAACCGGGTTTGTGCCCCTGTTTCTCAGTGCTGTATGAAGAACGGGCCTGCCCTCGGTTTTATTGATACGTTCGCCGGTAAACTGGCTTTTGATGGCATCTTTCAGTCCGCATTCCCTGGCCAGTTGCATGAGAAGTGCGAGAGCATGGTCATCAAGGATATTTTTCGAAAAATCGACCAATACATCTTCAAATTTTACCGAGTATTTCTCAAAACGCCGGGCATCATCCGCAAAAAGCGCTTTCATTTGAGTGCCTTTAAAGGTTTTGAAGTATTCTTCGAGTTCTTTCCACGCTTTGGTGGCAGTTGGATTCACAGTAGGGAACATAGTCGTTATATTTTAAGAGTTATTTTGTGTTTTTTAGCGGTAAAGGCTCCGAAAAAAGGAATTTTATCAGATAAAGGATGTGACGGCAGTTTGAAAGAAAAACTACCCTGATTAGCAGCAAAGGTAATGAACTTGATTAATGATCTGAATCCGAGTTCTGCGACTTGAATAAATATTTGCAGGGTCATATTCAAAAGATCACTGCCTGATATTCATCAATTATCTAAGGTTTTTAAAGCCATTTTCGATGGCAGCTGAAATTCGTGAAAAGACCTCGTCGAAGGTACCCTGGCCGTCGATTTTAATAACACCGTGCAATTGGTTGTATTTTTCGATTACCGGTACTGTTTTTGATTCGTGTTCCTGCAGACGTTTTACAATTTTTGATGTACTGTTGTCGTAAGGCATGCAGTGGGCCGTTTTGCTTCTTTCGTCGAGGCGGCTTATCAGTTCGAGAGTCGGCACTTCGATCTCGATGATTTTCGAGATTGATGAACCATATTTCTTGAGCAAGCCATCCAGAATATAGGATTGTACCAATGTCCGTGGAAATCCTTTAAATATGAACCCCTTTACCCCGCCCGAGTTTGCAAGTTTCTTCTCAATCAGCTGAACCACAATTTCATCAGGCACCAGCCGGCCATTTTCGTAGAGATCGGTTATTTTTCTTCCTGTTTCGGAATTAGCCGCAATTTCCTGTTCGAGCATAGCCCCGGTGGCCACATATTCGAGGCCAAATTCCTTTGCCAGGGCCTTTCCCTGCGATCCGCGACCGGATCCGGGATAACCGAAAAGTACAATATTGAACAGGCTTTTACTCAGTTCGTCGTTTATTATTTTTGTGATGGACTGGTTTACATTTTCGATGGTATCGATCCCATTTACCTCGCGATAGATTCCTTTATCCCGGTAGAACTGAAGGACCGGGAGTGTTTTTTCGTTGTATTCTTTCAGCCGGTTGCGGATTATTTTTTCGTTGTCGTCGCTCCGGCCTGAGGTCTTGCCCCTGTTCAGTAGCCTTTTCACTGATTCTTCTTCAGCCACGATAAGGCTGATCAGGCAATTTAAAGAGGTATTCAGTTTTAGCATCAGGCCTTCGAGAATATACGCCTGAATATAGGTACGGGGAAACCCATCGAACAAAAACCCATTGGAATCCGGATTATCGGTAATCGTTTTTTCAATGACCTGAACGATAATTTCGTCCGAAACCAGTCCCCCGGAGGCTATGCTGCTTTGTGCTTCCAATCCCAGCCTGGTTTTTCCGGCGATTTCTTTACGTAAAAGGTCGCCCGTGGAAATATAAAACAGGTTGTACTTTCTTACAAGGAATTCTGACTGCGTGCCTTTACCTGCACCTGGAGGACCGAACAATGCTATGTTTAACATAATATTAATAAGCTACTGGATATGAGATATTTAAATTCATCTAACAGAATGTTTAATCGGATGGAACAGCCAGGTCAACATTTGCCTCAGTCATTTAAATACTCAAGCAAACTTACAAAAAGAGACGACTTATAAGTTCATAAGGAATTTGTTTTTTCTAAAATATTTTCAAAAGGGGAAAGTCAGGGGAATGCTATATTCCTGGTTCTGAGATCAGCAACTTTGTTCAATAAAAGCAAGTTGTACTATTACTTTTGCCGTGTTAATGATCAAATCTGCATCTTCCAAATTATAAATTTTGTTATAAATCGATAAAAGAAGACAAGGCCCCGGTTTATTATTGAACCAGCCTCAGGCTCACCATATGGCTATTCATAATATTTCTTAATCGTTGGATTGTTATAAAGCATAAATCCTGTACCAATTTCAGGATTAAATCCAAAATGCCAGGAAATAGTGAAATTGCGGTCCGATACTTCCCGATACCTTTGGCTTTGGAATGACTCAGCTACGCACCCCTGGATTCTTTTATGAATACAATATAACCTGATTAATCCTTTCGATCGTGGCAAGATAAAAGTATGCCGTCTCTCTTTTACTTGAATATAGCACTTTCCCTATCCAGCCTGATCATGTCCTCGTCAGAAAGCCGGAAAGACATAGCACCCGCATTCTCCTTCACATGGTATTCCTTTGTTGCACCCGGGATGGCTACTACTGTTTCGCCATGATAATTGATCAGCCAATTGAGTGCAATCTGTGAGGGAGTTACATTATACTTAGACGCAAGTTCTTTAATTAACATCACCACGGGTCGGCTTTTTTCAAGTCCACTGGGCTTAAACTGGGAACTATATTTTCGAAAACCGATGTTTTTGAGCAGTTCCGGATTATCGTGAAACTTTCCGGTAACCAGTCCCTGGGCCAGTGGGGAATAGGCAATGATGGATATAGCCAGTTTTTTTGCCATTTCCAGTACTCCGTTTGATTCGATTTTACGATTCAGCAAGTTGTATGGTACTTGATTTGTGGCCAGGGGAATTCCCATATTTTCAAGGGTTTCCCAGGCTTTTTTCATTTGTTGTGCCGAGAAATTACTGACTCCGATATTTTTAATCAGCTTCCTGTCGAGCAGTTCAGCCATGGCTTTCATTTCGCTTACTTCGGACGAAAAACCCCAGGGCTGATGCACCTGGTAGAGATCAATTGGGTAAGGCGAAAGGGATTTAATACGCTCATCAATGGTTTTAGGGATATTCGAAGCAAAGCGAAACATAGGCCACCATTTTGTAGCAATAATAATTTCCCCGGGCTTTTTCCCTGCTGCCTGCAAGGCTTGGGATAATGCTTTTTCCGATGCACCATTGCCGTATACTTCAGCCGTATCGAACCAGTTGATACCTCCTTCAAGCGAAAGAGATACAACCTTTTCGATGAGATCATCTTCGAGTGTTGGCCAGAATTTCCCGGCCATGTTCTGCTGTTTGCTGAATTGCCAGCAACCGAGCCCGATTGGGGTAACTTTCAGTTGAGTACGCCCGAGGGAGCGAAGGTTATTTATTGTATCCATTTCACTGTTTTTTTTAATTAACGGGATGGTTCAGCCTTAAGATTTAAATACTGCTCACTGATTTTTTGATCTATAAATTTATAAAATTCCGGAATTTCCTGCTTGAATTCTTTATTATTCCGCCAATTGTCAATCTTTTTGGTCGCTTCGTCAAAAATCAGGTCATCAAGTGGTTTAAGCTTCTGCATGATTCCTGTTCCGGAGCCATTATACAATGCATTTACATTGATGTAGTTTTCGCCATAACTTTTTTTGATCGGGAAAAGCTGCTGTTTAAGCTGAATGGCCTTATCACACAGCGGCGCTACACCATTTTTATCCAGGGTGACCTGTGCAGGCTGATCCTTCCCCATGCATAGCCAGAGAGGTGTTACTACTGATGTAAGCGGAAAGCCAAGGATTGTCCACATGGTAGTGTATTCCACGTTTTCGCCTGGCTTCACCCCCTGTATAGCGACCGCAGCCGACGAAAAATAACGCGGAATGAAATCCGTGAAATTCATAAATTTTTGCTCGTCAGGATTCCCGGAAAATGAATTTTTTAAATCAGTTTTCGTTAGCGAGTGCCATAACGAACGGCTTACATCCTGAAGAATAAAACGAACGGTTAGGTTATTCTGCTGAGCCGCCTGGTAAAACAAATCGCTGGCAGTTTTATACCGGATTTGACCGCTACCTGAATTGGGATCGCCCGTAAAAGAAAAATTAGTGTGAATTATATAACCCATCGGAGCTATTCCGGGATCGTTTACATCCAGTTTTTTATAAGTGAAATTACTGACTTCAAAATAAGCGGCTCCTCCATTAGCATCCATTACTCCAAAATTTGCTTCTACCCCGAGCGGCTTTTTATAATCATTCAGAAACAATTCGAATTCGTCAACCGTAGCGCATTGCATCAATGCCTCCCGCATTACGATACCTTCGCGGTCTTTCACATCAATGGTATCGTTCATAATCAGGTTGTAAGATGCCGTATTCATTATGGCAAATCCGGCAGAATTATAACCAATCCAGACCGATTTGCCTGTAGGGTCGTCAGAATCAATTAATCCTATCGAATGGTATTTCCCGTCATTAAAATACCTGATCGCATTCTGATACGTATCCGTATCACGGTTTTTCCACATGACGGGCCTCCCATCGGGGGTATATTTGCCCGAAATAATAATGGAGGTGCATGCTTCAGAAGCCAGGTCAGATAAGACTAAAAGCAGCATGGTTAAAAAAGCTATGGTTTTCATTTTTCTTTGGATTAAATGAATGATTTCTTATCAGGGGAAATAAGGTTCTACTGTTTTTTATCTGTGTCTTACTTTCGTGTATTTTGGAAGTAGCTCTACAGGACTAAAATTTCGAAAACGTTATACCCCCATGCCGGCAGATCCAAGAAAAGGCCGCGAGATAAGAGCTCATCACTTTCGCGGTCATAAAAATCAGAACTCATCAGATCAACAAACCGGATGGTAGCGCCTGAACTGTATTCAAATGGCAGATGAATAAAACACTGGCTGTCATGAGGTGAATAGTTTATACAAACCAGTGCCTGCCTGCCATCATTATCCTCCCAGGCAAATGCCAGGAAAGAATCCCATGTAGCATTTCCGTCCCATGCTGGCAAACAATCCAGGAGTTCCCAAAATCCGTCGCGAAACACTGGCTTTTTTAATGCTGAAAGTAAACTGCCATAAAACTTTTGGATGTCTTCATTGACAGGTTCCTTCGGGGCGCGGACCAGGTGCGGGGAAATGCGTTTCAGTCGTCCTTCAAATTGTCCCTGGTGAAAGAACCTTAACCCTGGCGATAAAAATGTTATTACGGCTGCCGCCCGATGCTGTTCAGCACCGAACTCAGAGGCAGCACGCTGTTCGTCATGATTTTCGAGGAATCGGGCAAGTTTATCCTGGTAATCAAGTCCTGCAAAAAAGTGCTCCCGCACAGCCCTGGCATGCCCTTCCGTCAAACGGTCATACAGTCGTTTGTCGTAAGCATAATCAAATCCCTGCTGCTGCAGGGTCCACTCCATATCCCAATAAACTTCGGCCAGGAAACAAAAACCGGGAACTTTTTCACGCACCAGATTTGTAACGATGGGCCAGAAGGGTTGCGCAGCCCTGCCCCATGTTTTTTCAAAAACCTCCGGCAGAACAAGCATCGCCATATCGCAGCGTACTCCATCACATTGAGTTGAGATGCGCAGAAGTTCACTGCTCATTGCCTCGACGGTATCGGGATTGCTATAATCGAGCTGAACAGTATCCGGCCATCCCGAAAAGTAAGGATCACGACCATAAGCGAATATCAAATCTCCTTTTTTTTGTTTTACCTGGATGTAATTCTGAGGATAATTTTTAAGGTCATCTTCTGTTCCCGAAATAAAATATTCGGGATGCTCCGACACCCAGGGATGATCAGGGCCCATATGATTGGGGACAAAATCGAGCATCAGTTTAAGGCCGCGTTCGCTGAGCCGGTCATGGAGCCGCTTCAGGGCTGCATCGCCTCCGAGATCAGGATGTACTTTGTAGGCAGCAATGGCAAACCCCGAACCGGCGATGTCTTCTTCTTTCAGATCGGGTAAGGTGGCTTCAAAATCACGCCTCCAATCCGGGTTTTCGCGCGAAATTTCCTGACCGAGTTTGCCCGTTGTCCAAACGCTTAAAAACCAGATCCAATCGAATCCCATTTCGGCCAGGCGATCCAGTTCCGCATCAGGAATGTCATCGAGCATGGCTTGCCGCCCCAGATTCCCCGAGAGTTCAGTAAGCCAGACCCTTGTGTTGATTTGGTATAAAGATGGATATTTCGGATCTTTCATTTTTTTTGATTTAACTGATTTTATTTGCCTGAAAAGTCATCATGCTACAACAAGATTGAGTTTTCTTACCAGCACTATTTACCGGGTAAGAAACTGATGCATACCGGAGCGAAAACCTTTACAGATTGGGATGTTTGAATCAATCTTCCATTTTTCGGATCAATACGGAATACCACTATATTATCCGAATCCTGGTTGGCAGCCAATAGCCAACGCCCGGTCGGATCAATCTGAAAGTTCCGGGGTGTTTTGCCCCCGCATGATACCCGGCCGACCAGTGTAAGCTCCCCGTTACCAGGATCAATAGAAAACTGTACTATGGTGTTTTCCCCGCGGTTTGAAGCATAAAGGAACCTGCCTTTCGAATCCACTGCAATTTCTGCTGTTGTATTAATGCCTGTGTAATTATCAGGCAGGGTCGAAACAGTTTGCCTGCTTTGCAATGCGGCAGTTTTCTTATTATAATCGAAAACTGTAATGGTAGAATTCAGCTCATTTAATACATACAAAAAATCGTTTGAAGGATGAAAAGCAAAATGCCTGGGGCCAGCGCCGGAATCTACCGCAACAAAGGCCGGATCGTTTGCTGTAAGCGATCCATTGGATGCATCGAACCGGTAGATCATTATTTTGTCAATTCCCAGGTCGGCCGCCATGATAAACCTGTTATCACTCGTAGCCTGTACGAAATGGGCATGCGGCCCGCTTTGACGCCCGGCGTTCACACCCGATCCGGTATGCTGCATAAATGCTGTTTGTTTGCCTGGCAGGCCGTTTTTCCCTAAAGGGAAAACAGCAATGTTTCCGCCCGTATAATTTGCCACCAGCAAATACTTGCCTGAATGATCCATCGAAATATGAGCCGGTGCTTTACCAAGTGAAGACACCTGGAGAAGCAGATCCAGCATCCCCGATTCGCTATTGACACTAAATGTACTTACAGCACCGGTTGGTTCATGATTCCACGTATCAACCTCGTTGACAGCATAAAGAAATTTACCTGTCGGATCAAGGCTGATAAACGAAGGATTATCCGTTACTGCTGATAATTCTGTTTTGCCGAGTTCGCCTGTTTCCGGGTTGAAACGGCATGAATAAATGCCTTCACTTCCCTTACCTGTGTATGTTCCGATAAAAACCAGGGCCGAAGGCTGAGGTGTTTTGCACGAATTAAAAAACAGAAGTCCAAGAAAAAGAATTCCCAACTCCCTGACATAACGCTTATGCATCATTGATTTACGCATAATTCATATTTTATCTAATTATAGCCCAAAGGTATGTTTTTCGTACCATTGAGAAACATCACCGTAATATCCTTTAGAAATCGGAGAAATCGAATATTATAAAAGTAATCCTGGATATGAAAAAACGGAATTATTTTACCCGGTTTCCTGATATCGAATTTTCCGGCCATTTGGTTTTGACGATATAGACACTGTTTAAATTTATCAAATCTTTACTCCGAAAGCCTAAAGGCCGGAAGACAGAAGTCCGAAGACGGAAGTATCTACAATTGAAGATCATAATTCGTAGCATTTTTCTGCCCATCGCCCCTCCTTGTCGCCTCTCGCCCCTCCAGAATCTTTAAGAAATAATTTTAAACAATCTGTGTGTTATAATCCATCTTACGGGACTTTCAAAAAGCTCTTAACCTGTTTATCTGACAAATAATACAATGCTGTTCCAACTATCATCCCGATAAGATATCCATACGGGAGACCGCAGGCGATAAGTCCAACAAGAATTGCTATAAAGAAACTTTTCTTCGAGTCGATGATGTCTTTTATATAAACCATTAACCAGATGCCCTCAAACAAAAGAATCACGCCTAAAACTGGCAATGGAAATATTTTAACCACGGTGGCAAAACTTCCGCTGAAAAACACGCCAAGTATCAGGAACATAGTCCCGTAAATCGCAACCGAGCCACCCGTTCGTGCACCAAACGCATAATGCCCCGCCATTCCGCCTGATCCGTGGCATGTGGGGATACCGCCTAAAAACGGATTTATCAGATTGATCACAGAATACGTCAGGCTGATTTTTCGGATTGTTATTTTTTTCTCCGGAAAATGATCTTCGGCAATCTGCCTGGTTGCTATTATTGAATTACCGATCGAAAGGGGTATTTGTGGCAACGCCAGTATCAGAAACCCGGTTAACATATCCATCAGGGTTGGAGTATAGAACTTGGGACCCGTAATTTGAATCAAATTAGTTCCTGTCAAAACATCATAATGAATCACCAGTGCATATGCTATTCCTGCCAGTATGATAAAAATTGCCGGAGGGTATTTTCGGTTCCCGAGCAATAAGATGGTAATTACGAATGCAACACCTGCAATAAAATACCCGGGATATGAATTTGACATAACATAATCCTTCAAAGCAATCATCGAAAGCTGTATTCCTAATCCAAATTGTATGCCCCGCACAACCACCTTGGGAATGTATTTTGCAATCAGGTCGATCATGCCAGTTATGGTAAGTATCAACATCACGATTCCAATGGCCATTCCGCCTCCATAAATGATGTTCGGGCCGATTTTCTGTGCAATCACAATCATAGCCACCGCCTTCAGTGGTTGAACAGGCATAGGTATTCCATAAATAAATGCAGTGAGCAATTGCATTACCCCATACGTTATCAGTACACTGGCAGTGTCGAGCCCACTTGCCAGGATCATCCCGATAATTAAAGGAAGATCAGTCCCAATATCGCCAAAAGCACCGGAAAGCTCATTCCTGTTGATGCTTATTCTTTTTCGGAAGAATCCCTGAAGGGTCATTAATTAAATTTTAAAAACGGATATGTTTATTAATCAAACATTTGCAAGTCTAGCAGATTAACCTTGATTTAAGGCAATAATACAGAAAATTTCTCACCTGATAGCAGTTCCTTTGAAGTTCGGGAATCAGAACTTCTAATTCCAGATAATGCTGCTTTCGTTTGATAATGGTAGTAAAAAATTAAGCTATGGGGGAATTGAGGATATACAACACTTTTCCGGCAGAAAGCTCATGATGTATGATGTTGTAATATGCAGCGCTTATAAGGAATTAATTGATAAATAGTTAAGCAGGAATATTTCCAGTTTGAAACATGCTTCTTTCAGCAGAATTTTATTTTCTACAAAATACTCATACGACCGGATTTCCTCATCCCAATCGTGTTTATAGATCGATATACCTGTATTTACGTATGTCCTGATTTATAAATTCTGTTAAAAAAATGTTAAAAATCCGCAATGAATATCAAAAGAATTACTTTCGCACTCCATTATAAAAAAATAAAATTTGATAAAAAATAATTACGATTTAACCTTTCTGTATTTCAATCGTCATATACCCATCTGATTTTATTTATGAAGGCTTATAATCGAACAATCCTGCTTTTTATTCTAACGTATTTTGTTTCCCTAGCATTAGTTCATGCCCAGCCGGCTGGAGGTAAAACCAACGCCGGAGGAAACAGCACTAAGGAAGGTTTTGGCATTATTACAGGAGCATTGCACGATGCCGCAACCAATGAGCACGTTGAATACGGCAGTGTTGTGCTGTTTCGTAGTTCCGACAGTACTATGGTTACAGGATCGCTGACCGATACCAAAGGGAAATTTCTTATCGAAAAAATTAAAGCCGGCAAATATTACATTCGCGTGCAGTTTATTGGCTATGAAAACAAAATAATTCCTAACATAAATATTTCCAATCAAAATGCAGACGTTAAGTTAGGTGATATCTCAATTCAACCAAACTCCTCGACCTTATCAGGCGTTGTGATCACTTCACAGAAAGCTATGATAACAAACAACCTCGATAAAAAAGTGATCACAGTCGATAAAAATATGGCTATAGGCGGAGGAACTGCAACTGATGTTATGGAAAATGTACCTTCCGTTTCTGTGGATGCGGAAGGCAATGTCAGCTTACGCGGAAATCCCAACATCACTCTTTTAATTGATGGTAAGCCTTCCAGTCAGACAGGAATCTCAACAAGCGATGTGCTGAACCAGATACCTGCCAATGCAATCGAAAGCGTTGAGGTAATCACCAATCCATCTGTTCGTTACGATCCTGACGGAACTACAGGAATCATCAATATTGTGTTAAAAAAGAAAGCCCTTCAGGGATTTAACGGGGTTGTATCAGGAAATGCAGGCACCGGCGACAAATACAACGGTACTTTTAATCTGAATTACCGTAAAGATAAATTCAACGTATTCGTGGGTGCTGATGGCAGGCTAAACCACATGAAAACTTCTATGGAAAGCACCCGCACAACTACACTCAGTGATGCGGATACCGAAGTCCTGAAACAATCTCAATCAGGTTCTATGGACCGCAATATGTACAGCCTGAGCGGAGGCATTGACTATTTTCTGGATACACGTAACAATCTGACTTTTAGCGTGATTAACCGTAATATGTCCTTTAACTCGACCGGCAATACATTGAACAGTAACTATAACGGGTCCGACTCCCTGATCCGGTATTTTGAAAGACAGAACGAAGCAATACGCAGTGTAAATTCCTATGATTACACTCTCTCCTATAAACACCTTTTCCCCCAGAAAGGCAGGGAATATACCAATGATATTATATACAGTTCCAACCAGATGGAAGCCGGAACTGATATCAGTCAACAGGATTATTCAATACAGGGATCTAAACCTGTCGGAGATCCTTTTCTGCAAAAAAACACTGCATTTAACACTAATAAGGCATTAACCATCCAGGGAAATTATGTTTATCCTATGAATGAAAACGGCCGCATCGAAGCCGGTTACAAGGCTGCTCTGCGCGACATGTCAATGGATTATATATACAGCTATCACAATGATTCAACAGGCTGGGTGGACCAGGAAGACCTGAAAAATAAATATGATTATACCGACCAATTGTATGCTATATACGGAATTTATGGTAATTCAATAGGTAAATTAAAGTACCAGGCCGGGCTGCGTTTTGAACAAGTGTTTACCAAATCAAAGGTTTTTCAAACCAATACCGACTACAACAGTAACTATTTCCAGTTATATCCATCCTTACATACCCAATATGACCTGGGTAAAGAAAGAGAATTGCAATTCAGCTACAGTCGTAGGGTACAAAGGCCTTCTCCAAGGGAATTAAATCCTTATGTCGATTATTCTGATTCGTTGAATATCGAAACAGGTAACCCTGCATTGAAACCTGAATTTGCAACATCCCTGGAGTTAGGAGTTCAGAAATACTGGAAATCCAGTTCTCTTACTACAAGTATTTTCTATAACCATACAAAAGATGTTGTTGAAGATATCACGCAGATGCAATCTGACGGGGTCTCTCTTACCATGCCGATGAATATCAATACTTCCACCAAATACGGTATGGAACTTATAGGAACAATCAGCCCTCAAAAATGGGTAAAGATAAATGCAAATGTTTCCTTTTTCCAGGATATAATGAGCCCTCTGCCTGAGCAGAATATTGAAGGATCCAGACTTTTCTCATGGAATTCACGCCTGAATTTCTCGTTTTTCCCATGGGAAAACGGTTCGTTCCAGTTAATCGGCAATTATAATGCACCAACCCGAAACATCCAGGAATATCATAAGGAGCAGTATTATGCAGATGCCTCTTTCAGGCAGGATTTTTTAAAGAATAAACTATCGTTAAGCCTGCGTCTAACTGACATTTTCAACACACGCACTTTTTACGAAACAACCAGTGGAAACGGTTTTACTACCGAAAGCCAGCGCTATCGTGAGTCGCGGGTATTTTATGTGGGACTGCAAATGCAGATCAACAACTACAATAAAAAACTCTCGAAAGATTCCGGAAACGGTGAGAATGGCGAACAGGACGGTTTTCAGTAAGTGGTGAGAGTTTTTAAGAAGTTAGCCATTAAACAGGTATTTTAACAGTAATATTACTGACACCATAATTATCCAATAATTATTCAACTAAAAATTTCAGTTGGCAATTCTTTCTTTTCTTTTAAAAAGGAGAATCATGCCTGTCAATTTCGATGTCCTGCATTGAAACAGGATCTTCAACAGGTTCCAGATGAGTAAAAACCGTAACCGGGGCATCAAAAAGGCCGCGAATATTTCTTTCAATCTTTTCGACCATGTCATGGCCTTCCTGGATGGTCAGCTTACCGGGTAAAAGTATATGAAGCGAGACGAACTTCCGCTGACCGGCTTGCCTGGTCATAAGAGAATGATATTCGAGATGTTGATCTTTATATGCGTCAAGGGCTGTGGATATTTTTAATCGCTCATCTTCAGGAATAGAGGAATCGAGCAAACCCAAAGCGGATCGACGCATCAGTTGGTAACCTGTCCAGACGATATTCAGAGCAACTCCGATGGCTACAACACCATCAAGAACAAGCCATCCGGATATTTTTACAATTCCAATGCCAATTAAAACTCCTACCGATGTGTAAACGTCAGTCATTAAATGTTTTCCATCGGCTTCGAGGGTAATGGAATGGTTTTTTCTTCCGTTTTTGATGAGAATCATTCCAACAGTGAGGTTAATAGCTGAAGCACCTAAGGAAACCAGGAGTCCGATTCCAACATTTTCGAGAGGCTGAGGGTGAATTATGCGCGGAATAGCCGACCAGATAATGCTGAAAGCCGCCAACACGATTAACCCTCCTTCGATGGCACTCGAAAAGTATTCGGCTTTGTGATGGCCGTAAGCGTGTTCTTCATCAGCAGGTTTTTCAGCCAGGGTAATCATAAAGAGTGCAACTATGGCTGCTATCAGATTTACACCCGACTCAAGGGCATCAGAAAACAAGCCAACTGAACCGGTAAGAAAATAAGCAAAAAGTTTAAGTGCGATTGTTGCAACAGCTGCTACAATAGCCAGGTAAATAAATTTTTTCAGTGATTTGGATTGCATGCTTATTGTGGCTTTAAATAAACTTTCCAAATTTACGATATTTAGGATTCATTGAAGTCTCTGATTTGGACCTCAACAAAGCTTATATCAAAATATATGTATTCAAATGTGGGTCATTTTTATTCAAACAAAAGAAGTTCGTCGCTCAGAAAGTTAACGGATACCAGCCACAAACTGATATATTGAAAGGGACAGCCTTCTCAATTTCAAAAGCTGTGTCATCCATTTCAAAAGAAAAAGCGGAAATCACTTTGTGAAATTTTTGGACAGGGTGGATAAAGTGAATTATATGCATAATGCGAAAATGAACAATTTGTTATATCTTTGTAGTATATAAGCTACATAGTATGACTTTAAAATTATCTATGAAGCTGGTAAGAATCATTAAACAATAAAAAATAATTGTGTCTCAATTCATCTTATTAAAGCACGGATAATAAGTTTCCCCAAAGGGGAATTTTAGAGGGGTCTTTATCCTAAAATACAACGCATTAACTCTTTCAGTTCTTAAAATAAGCCACTAATGACAACTCCAGGTAATACAACAAATTGGTACAGCATGAGCGATCCTGCCATTGTAAGCCAACTCGGGATTTTTCTAAGGCAGATACGGTTACAGCAAAACCTTACCCAGGAACAGGTCGCTGAAAACGCCGGTCTTTCCCGCTCTGCAATCAGCGACATTGAAAACGGAAAGACAGTAGCTTCACTGCTTACAACTGTGCAGGTTTTAAGAGCTTTACAGCAATTGCAACTACTCGACAATTGGCAGGTGACCAGCCAGGTAAGCCCTTTACAGATGGCCAAACTAAGCGGTAAGGAGCGTTTGCGTGCATCAGGAACAACAACAAAGAAGGAGGATAGCGAATGGTAGTTGCTAATGTAGATATTTGGGGCAAATTTGTAGGCGCAGTTTTATGGGACCAACAATCCGGAATTGCCAGCTTCGAATACAATCCGGCTTTCCTTCGCAACAAATGGGATATTGCACCGCTTTCAATGCCTTTATCCGAAGCAAGTAATGGAAAAATATTTCGTTTCTCTGATTTGCCGGCAAAAACCTATTATGGCCTTCCCGGATTATTGGCTGACTCGTTGCCTGATAGATTCGGTAATCAATTGATCGACTTGTGGCTGGCAACTCAAGGTCGTGAGCCAGGAAGTATGAATCCGGTTGAACGCTTGTGTTATATGGGTAAACGCGGTATGGGAGCACTCGAATTTCGCCCTGCAACCCGGATTGAAAAAGGAGATTCTAATATTCTCGAAGTTTCAGAACTTGTTAATCTGGCTCAGTCAGCAGTCAATCGGAAATCAGACTTAACAACAAATCTATCCAATGATGAAGCACATGCTTTACTTGATATTATCCGTGTAGGCACTTCGGCCGGCGGTGCCAGGGCAAAAGCAGTTATCGCTATCAATAAGCACAACACTATCAGGTCCGGTCAGATGGATGTTCCTGAAGGATATTCACATTGGCTCATTAAATTGGATGGAGTTTCCGACGAACAACTTGGTGAACCTAAAGGATACGGGCGGATTGAATTTGCCTATTACAAAATGGCATTGGATTGTGGAATAATAATGAGTGAAAGTCGTCTGCTTGAAGAAAATGGAAGGGCTCACTTCATGATCCGACGCTTCGACAGGCTTGAGCACAATAAAAAGCTTCACATACAGACATTGTGTGGCCTTTGCCATTTCGACTATAACAATCCCAATGCATATTCATACGAACAAGCCTTCCAGGCAATGAGAAGCCTTCGTTTGCCCTATTCAGCTGCCGACCAACTATTCCGCCGTATGGTATTTAATGTAATTGGTTCCAACAATGATGATCACACTAAGAATATTTCTTTCCTAATGGATGAAACTGGTCAATGGAGCCTGTCACCTGCATATGATGTTACATTTGCCTATAACCCTTCAAATCTGTGGCTTTCACAGCATCAGCTTTCCATCAACAACAAACGCCGCGATATTACCCGAAATGATTTATTGTCACTTGCTACCCGAATGAATGTAAAAAAAGCAAAAGAGATCATCGAAAATGCCAGGGATGTAATTAGCAAATGGAAAGAATATGCATCCGATTCAGGAATTGCCGGATCTCAGATCAAAGCTATTGGCGCAACACATCAGGTATCGATCTGAAAACTGATTCAATTTAAGTGTCATTTGTAAAAACGGCGGCAGACAAGCTTTTCTGGATTCAGCACCCACATATTTCAGCCGGATTTTACACGATTATACGGACGAAAAGAAAGGTTTTATAAAATGGAAGGATATTTTGGAAGAAAGACTGGTTTAAAATTATCAAAATTAAAACCTTAATAATTTGATTTTCACACTGTCGTTATCATTCTATACATATGATAACAAGGGTTATCCAAGTATGACACAAGAATACGGTAATACTTTCTTAAACAGAATAGGCCGCGGAGCGGCCTATTCTATTATTCCTTTTCAAATTAACCACAAAAACAATAGAAACTATAAACAGTAATGCGTTAATTATCAGCAGTATGGTAATATTATAAATGAATTTCTATTCTAGATTCCATTTTTTTGCACCACTTTTATAAATAGAATACACAAAAATCTCTCTTAAAATATTGTTTCTTCACGACTAAACTATGCTCTAAAAAAGATTTTAATTAAAAAAAGATGTGTTTTCGCCCTTCAGGACACTGAAAGGGACACTGTTAATCATGAACCCCTGTATTACCAGGGGTTTGGTAGCCTCAACAGAACTACCAATAGTTCTTTCATATTCTTTCATCTTCCTGACCACAAAATTAAATATTATTTATATGATTGATTATTAATATTATATAATGGTATTTGTTTATATACTAAAATTCACTTCTGTCATCTTCTCGATATTAACCTACTCAAAAGCTACTCAATAAATTGCTATCTTTGGTGAAATTTCGAAATATGAAAATGTACTTTAAGTTGAGAACTGGCACTGTGAACAAATCATCGGGGCTTTCTCCAGTTCTATTCTTTTATACTCATAACTCACCATATATCAGACTTGGAACAGGTGTTGAAGCTGACATAGACAGTTTTGACGGAAATTCTAAAACATTTGAATACGTCAAAGGAGATTCTGAATCGAATAAGAGGCTTAAAATCATGTGGATCGCAATTGAAAATATTATAGAAGATTATCAACACCCAAGGCGAACACTTCCATTAGATGATCAATATCCATCTGGTAAAGGCTTAAAAGAATTGTACATTAAAAAAGATGTAGAACAAGAAGATAAGGATCAACTGATTCCTTTATTTAAAGACTTTGTTAAAACGCTTACTCATCTTACTTATACTAAAATTTTCTATACTATTATAAATGATATTGAGACAATGTATCCTAAAGGTCTCAGATTATCAGAATTAGATGACCATATTTTGGATGAGATAAAAAACAATTGGATACAGATGGAGAGAAAAGTTGGTGGGCGTTCAAAGAAACCTGAAAAAGGGGTGAAATTGAATAATACTACAATTGTTAAAAGGTGGCAATGCCTAAAAAGATTTCTGGAATATATTGATTCTAAAATAGCTGTTAACCAAGCATACAAATCCTATAAACTTAACCTAAAGCGACCCAAAGAAGATGAAAATATTGTTCTACTTAAAAAAGAGGAATATAATGTAATTAATACTTTTGATTTAAATCCATTTCTCAAAAAACATCCAAATATCGAATATGTGCGCAACTTGTATGTCCTGTCATGTGAGACAGCTTTGAGATTTTCGGATGTTAAACGGATCGACTCATCTCACATAAAATTTGTCGATAACATTGACAGAGTTATGATCAAGCAAATCAAGACCAGAGTAATTTCATGTGTGCCAGTATCTGATTCTGCAAAGAATATTATACTTTGGATGGAGCAAAACAAAATGACGGAAAGATCAGGATTTAAGTTGTCAGAACAGAAAATAAGAGACAACTTAAAATTGTTATTTGAATTAGTGCTTCCAGAAATGGAAAAATTAAATATTCAGAGTTATTGGGAGCCAACCGAATTCGTCAGACACAAAGGTTCTAATGAAATTAAACTTAAACATAGAGGATTAGAAAAGGGGCAACCCTATAAGAAATATGAACTGTTAAATTTTCACAGTTCACGCAAATACTTCTGCACCTCAAAATTAGCAGAAGGTCATCTTTTTAAAAATGTCATGAAATGGTCGTCACATACCTCTATGCAATCCTTTAGCAGATATCTTGAAAAGGGAATTAACGAGGTAGAGGAATGGAACAAAAGAGAGCAGCACTCTTAAAAAAATCATAATACTGAATAAAAATATTTTTGCAGACACAATATTACTTTATCGAAACAACTAATGGAAAAGCACAATCAGGAAATATATGCCGTCTGTAAAAAGGATGTTGAAGGTGTTTTCACTCCGAGTTTTAAGGAGGGATTCAGTTATAAAGGAGCTTTAATCAAACTTGGTAATGAGACATCAAATTTTATCTATGTGATTTTTGATGATAATGGCTATAGCTTTTCATTCTATGCAAATTCTGAATCAGAAAGTATGAGAAATTTTATAAAATTATTTATTCCGATTTCTAAAAAAGAATACGAAAAAAACAAAATCTTGGAGAGATTTGTTATTTAAACTGAAATCCGCATGCAAACAGATACTCCCAAAAGAGATTTTTATATGTCTTAATTATTAAAAAAAAACAGCACTGATCACCACTAAGGTTGCAAATAGCTCCAACAACTTGGAAGGCTATTATTAACTTATACTAAATTGGCTCAAATTGGTTGTTTTTGCTTTCAGACACTCTAAAAACAGGATGTCTCTGTAAAACCTCAAAAAAGCAAAAACTGCCATTTTCGACCATGTGCATTAATAATGATAATCGCATTTGGAAAAAATCAAAAAAAAATTTATAAAAAAAATTTCATATTGTTAGAATGAGATTAATTTAAAAATTTGGATTCAGAGCTGCAAACCTATACTATTCGTGAAGGCTTTCTCATCTTTCATAATGCATGCCCTATTAGGGGTAAGGGGGGTATGCCTTCAATCAGGTATGGTCATATATCGGGATATGTCCCCTGACCCATATTCGACAATATGAACATCATTCCATAAAAAAGCCACAACTCGTCAGTAGCAATAGCTCTTCACCTCGGTGGACTGTGTGTCTAATAGAGGGAGATCACAAATTAAAGGGATGTAAATATATCCCGTTATAAGACGGTGTTGCAATGAGCATTTTGGGTAAAGACTATAAAAATATAATATTGAATATTTTCGTTCAAATTTTTTTATCTCGTATAATATTGTATATCAATATATTGAACTTGTTTTATTCAAAAATAAATTGTAACTTTGAAGTGTATCAACAATTTTTAAAAAACCAAAAAAAATATTAAGTATGAACAGAATTCAAATTATGGCAAATCCGACAAGTGGTCAAGCCGCCAATAATCCCGTGGTTAACACAAAACATCTTACAGATGAAAACCGTATTAGCGAGAGAATCAAAAAATTGAAGCATGAACGGTTTCTTACTGCAAAGGAGATACAAAGAAAGAATAATTTTGGTGTTACAGCATTAATTGCGAAACGAACAGAAATTGAGAGAGAACTAACTGAACTCGACCCAAATTGGTTAACGGGCAAAGAATTGAAAGTAGTGGTGGATGCAGTAAAAGTGGTGGCTCCCAAGCAGGATCGTACATTGGATATAATTGAAAACTCCCGATTAAATCCTGAAGATGAATTATCAGAATGTGATAGGACAACGAAGTCACCGACTCCTGATAAAGTAACAACCGCTCTTGGTGGAGTGATAGCCGTCCCTGATGAATTGATAGTAGCACCTGCTCTGACAATGTATAATGAACCAGACGAAGAAACCACTGAAGATGCTGATGTGATCTCCCCGCCAACAGCTCCTATTACACCTGCTGTGAATAGTGAAGTTTCATTATCGGATGAAAATAGTGCCCCAGAGAAGAATATTATGGATGATGGTGTTCTGACTATCCTGCCAGAACTTGAAAATTTTCTCCCGCCACTTTCACCAAAACAATTTTCAGCTCTTGAGAAGAGGCTTCGAGACGAAGGTTGTCGGAATGCCATAGTGGTTTGGAACCATATTATTATAGATGGTCACAATCGCTATAAGATATGTAAGGCACGGAACATTGAATTCAATATCATTGAGAAAGAATTCCCTAACATTGATGCTGTCAAGGTTTGGATGATAGACAACCAGAAAGAGCAAAGGCAACTTAGCCCGTTCCAAACCATTGTATTGAGCATTATGAGGGCTAAAATCCTTGAACCGACAGCGAAAGCAAATCAGTTAGCTGGACTGAAACAAAATTCCACCGCTTTTCAGAATTCTGAAAAACGTATCGAGCCTATAAACCTCACAAAAATTGCAGCCGAATTAGCTGATGTTTCTAATGATACAGCTTCAAGAGTTAAAAAGATTCTTAAATGCGGCTCGGTTGAAGATCGGGAATTAATATACAAAGGGCAGAAATCAATCAATGAGGTCTATACTGTCATAAAGCAGGAAGAGAAACTTAGAAAACTAACAACAGCCAAAACAGGAACTCCATCCAAAAATAAGTCTCAGCCACCGTACCATATTGATGCAACTAAAAAATATCAGCTTCTGTACATCCACCCCAACTTAACCCCATCATCTATCACAAGTG
Source organism: Bacteroidota bacterium (assembly GCA_037142075.1). Taxonomy (GTDB): domain Bacteria; phylum Bacteroidota; class Bacteroidia; order Bacteroidales; family UBA4417; genus UBA4417. Next base: position 146,553 of record JBAXBJ010000001.1, on the reverse strand, counting down.
ATGAGAATATGAAAACCATCAGGGACTTACGCAGTCTTAATGTTATTGAATTTGCTGAAGACGATGCTGTACTGTTTTTGCACATACCACATGAATATGAGCAACAAGCAGAGAAATTGGTCACGGAATGGGGTTTCAAATACGTGGAGCACATTACCGCAGTCCGTAAACAATCCTTATATACATCTAAATATTTTGAGCAGGTTGATGATATGGTTCTTGTTTGCAACAGAAATAAAGGTATCCCTGTAGGAGCAGCGACTACAAAAAGAACAAATGTAATGGAGGATGATCAAGTTGTTAATGCAATTGATGAGATATTTGATATCAGGCTTTCACGGGTCGGCATCTTTACCGAGCAACGTAATGGTTGGGATTGCTATAACCTTGATCCTAAAGCGAAGAAAATGATGCTGATGGAGCAAAAATAGGCTCTTTTTGTGGCAATGTCACATCTATGTTTAAAGATAATAATGGAGTACGGCACTCCAGCAAAAAGCGTAAAGCAAACATTGAGACATTTAACGGTATGGCACTTGCCAGTTTTAGAGCATTTTTTAAAAATAAATAAGATAGAAAGATGGAAAAAATGATATTGCATTGCAAACAAGGTGTACGGGGAATTGAAACCACATCTACTATTACAATAGAGGAAGTTGATAATTACAAAAGGGATACTCACCATGAATTACCCAGCACTTTTACTGAGGTTATATTTGACCCTGAAGAAAAAGTTATTATTAGGAAAAGATCATTAGTGTTTGTGTTCATCAGTAATGACAAAAATAGTTTCTATATCATAGATGATATAAGAACTCCGATTTCTATGACCACCAAGTATTATTGTGTGAAAATACCTATAAAACTATTTTGGCGAATTATGGAACCAGATACGCTTGAAGAGTTTCTGACTATGGATAGTGGGTATGTAACACAATCTATAAAATCAGAAAATATTAAACTGAGAAAAAATACATATATTGAGTTCAGTGCTCATGCAGATATACCAAGTGTTTTAATTATTCATAGAGATAAAGAATATATCCTACCAGTTCGTCAGTTTTTTGATATAATTAAACCAAGAAATCCATTAGGTGGAAAATGGACTAAAATAATCAGACAATTAAAAATAAAAAAAATTGAAAAGCACCAATAAAGGGGCTTTCTAACATCATGAAAAAATTTATAAAACAGCTATTATCATTTAGTAAATAGGCTAAAAAAACTTTAATTTTTTTATATATTTTATTTAGTTTTTGCTTAAGTGAAACTTTCGAAATAACTTCCCCAATACAAATAACACATAGGAATCTATTTGCCTTATGTCAGACTAATTACAATATCGTCCCTACGGGACTTTGGCCAATAGGGCTAATTTACAATTCTACCAATATACAGTTCCGCTGGGACTGTCCCGTAGGGACAAAATATTGGTAGTAAGGGCAAATTACGTGTCAGAATAGAGTCCCGTAGGGACGATATATTTGATAAAAGGATCATTTATGAGTTGAGTTTTTTATAATTGTTAGTGATTTTTAATGCAGAAATTCAATTTCTTTTTGTGGAAGTTGTTTTTGAAGATTTACTAAGTGTCTCATTTAATATTATTTTTTCTACTTGCTCACACACGTAAAGACCCTATAACTAAAAAAAGATCAATATGAAATACAATAAATTTTTAAAAAAAGGATATACGTTCACTTGTCGCAAATGTGGCAATAAATTCGAGAAGGAGGATAATTATATACCAAATAAATGTTCGAATTGCCATGGTCAAAAAACCTTCGATTTCAAAAAAGGTACTATTGAAATCATAGAACAATTATGTCCTATTTGTAATGAATACTTTGAAACCAGACCATACCTAAACAAATTGTTTACTGATGAGCATGCTCGATGGTTGGCAAATATGGTGACTCATTATCGACATGCGCATATTACTTCTTGGAATAAAATGTGGGGCTATCATGGTCAATACTATACAAGTGGTTGGTACAATGGTGACTATGATGACCTAAAAAGAAAAATAAATGAACGGGCAAAACGACAAATCTTGAAGAAATGTGAGAAAGAAATGAAAGCTGATGGATTCAAGGTAGATCATGTAAAGCTCCTTAAAAATACTGATGCGGCAACATTAAAATTATATGTGAAGAAATTGGGCGGGTGAAATAAAAAGACTATTGATATGTGATGAGAAAACTATCTGAAAATTCACATATTCACCAATACGGAATATATGCCACAAAATGAATATATCTCATCGGAGCCAACAGTTCTCAAACTCGGTAGGGAAACGGCTTATTTATTGAACATCTTCTTTTGTAGACGCTTAGAATGTTTCGCAAACGAAGTCATTTTTATTCTGACAATTGAAATAGCTCAGCTCCTGTTAGATAAATGGTGAATACTAAAGGTCAAATCTTTGTTCCCGCATTTTTTGTTTCATCCCTTTAAGATAATCCTTTCTGTTAATAATTTCCAGACCATCCAATTCGTCAAAATATTCATTATTAATAGAAGCTGCATCGCTTCCATCAATAATGATATATTGCTCATTGTTGTTTAATTTTAACTTAAAATAGTCTTTCCCATCCGTAACATAATATGTTGATTGAAATCGATTTTTTTCTCCAAGATCATAGAATTCAGCCTGAAAGTGATCTTGTGAAAAAATTTCATCTAATTCAAATACAGCAAATTTTTTAACATCTCTGTAAATGATTTCTACATAATAGTAGTTCTTTCCAGTATCCTTTGTTCTGCAAAAAGGCATAATCACACAATTTATTAGGCACTAAATTAATAATTATTTCCAATAATTAATTCTCACATCAATAATCATTGGTTATAATTCGTGAGTGCCCATTTGCTGATAATCCATTTGCGATTCTTCATGGTTAGCAAAAGCTGTCTAAATATAATATTGTACCCGATGTCCTTAAATGACTTTCTGAATATTGCAAAAACCGTATCTTCCAAATCCTTTTTCCATCCAAATCCAAAAAGTGACAACATATATAAAGAGTGACTAAAAGTGACAACATTAATGAGAACAGGATTGGGGGAAAGAAGGAGGAAATTTTCATTTTTTTTAATTATTTCATTTATTTAAAGAATTTAATGGTTTTAAAGCGAATTTTTTAATTTTTCTAATTCTTGATACCATATTTCTTCTATTACTTTTTTATCCTTTTCTTGGAATAATATTGAATCATGAATGGTGATACAGAAAAGATTCAAATCATTAATTTTCTTAAAGATATTATTATAAAGGAAATTACTTTCAAGGCGTTGAAGAATCTTCCAAAGGAATTCACCTTCATACTTTTTATAGTGTTTAATGAAAGTATAAACTTCAGGGAATTCATCATTAAGTAATTTGTTATAGGGAATTGCTGTAGTCTTTTGGGGGTCAAACAAAGAAGTTAATATTTCTTTCTTTATAGCTTTTCTTGATTCTTCTATAGTGGATTTTAAATATTGAGGATTCTTGTTTAATAAAAAGAGATAGATATCTTGGTTTTCTGTTATGTCAATAAATCTATCATAAGTACCTAAACCATTATAATTTTTCAAGATTTGAGCCAGAAATAAGGGTTGACTGGTTTTAATATCTAAATCCAATAATCTCTTTCCATCTACTTGAAGAAATTGTCTTAGCTGTTTCTTCAAATTTGTAAATGAAGTATGAAATCGACCATAATCATCAAAACAATAATGTATTTCTTTCGAATTAATAGCTTCAATTTTAAGGAAATGAAATTCTCGGGTTTGAGATTGTGTTATCCCTGATTTAATCCATTTAGTTGCTTTCACATCATCAATATCAACTTTATAAAGGTTATCTATCAAAGGCTTCCTTAACTCAGGCAGAATTGATGTTTTGAGCTCAGGAAGGGATAGGATTAATTTTTCTTGATGCTTCTTCCATTTATCTTGAAGGAAGTGGTTACAGAGTTGAAATGCATCAGTGAAATTAGTAAATGGAAAACAAACGGTATAGATTCTTGAATTTGCACCAGCTTTATGATTTCTAATTTTACGAATGAAATTTTTAAAAACTAAGTATTTGACTAATAATGGATAATCTTTAGAATATAGATGTCTCATCATCGTAGAATTGAGGGAAAATTCATCATCATCCTTATAATTAAGACAGTAATTTATCAGGTGGATGATGTAATCAGATTTCAAAGTTTTCTTTTTGAAAACGATTTTGGGGTTCTTGGTTAAGAATGAGAATTCGATGGGGAGGATAACGTGCATACATATTGGATGATTTTTTATAGAAGTATTTGCCCAGAGTAAGGGGCACCATTTCTTAAAATAGTACCCCTTTTTACCCATCCCCTCATACCAACTTCACCAACTCCAAAAACAAATCCTTACAAACTATATATTAAAAAAATAGTGGCTTTGTTTGAAAATAATTTAAACTTTCTAAACCCCAATATTGATAAGGGTTTTGATGGGAATAATATTATTAAAAAAATGAAAAATGGGAATATTTATTATTTATTCTTTCTGATTTAATTTAATAAATGAGTACTATTCCAGTTATTATCGGGCATCATGATTTATTTCATACGAATAATAAACTTTTATAATTTATCATTCTATAATTATTAAAAACACAAATCATGAAAAAGCAAGCTAATGAAGATGAAATTATTGTAAGGACTTGGGGATCAAATATATGGTCGAGAATAGAATTTTATAAAATTGTTGGGCAAAAGTCTAAAGCTCAATTCTATATGCAAAAGTTAGACGCAGAGTTTATTATTGGTGATGCTTCTTATGGATATTATATCCCTACGAATGAGTACATTGATGGTATAAAAATAATACAGAGAGTGAAAGAGGGTTATAGGTTTGAAGAATTTCAATGTAAGAGAAAAGATGATCGACATTATAATATTCTTTATTTTCAAGAAAACGAAAAACAATTTGAATGGATAGGCTATCCAGTTAAGTACGATCCCTTTAACCGAATCAATATTAAAGAAATTGATGATAAGTATCAAGATTATATTCTTCCTTTGGAAAGAAGAAAGAAATTGGAGCGGTTAAATTCTATTTAGACTTAAAATTATCATATTAATATGACAGGTAAAAGTTAGAATTAAGCCGTCCACATTTATTTAAATATCTTCTTGATTTTCATTTTTCGCAGTCGTTGGTTTAACTCCTTTTCTGAAACCACAGCATAATATGTGCAATTTGTATACTTTACATGGCGAAATCGACCCATAGTGGAACTGATTTGAAAATAGTATGAATACTCCATATTCTCTTCCACCAGATCGTCTAAAAGTCTATACGGTGACATTGCGTAAAAAGCGGCACCTTCATAGGAACTTTCGACAAGTGTCCATTTTCTATCACCAGTTGAATAGTTCCAGCAATACCCATCAGACTTGGCTATTATCACGTAGCCCATTTGCGCTAACTTTTCAATTCGAACTTTAAGTGAGTTATTGCTGGTGAGGATTTTATTGATTTCATCCTTAATGTGAATATAATTATTATTCATCGTATTATTTAGACTAAAGTTAACGATTTTTTTCGAGACGGACAAGTCGATATCTACTTTAAGGTTAAGTTTATCTTGTTTTTCCATTTTTACAATTAATAAATTAATTGATTTTAATATTTGATTATTATTTCCGAATTAATTTAATAATATTAATGCCTACAGAGCCTGTCATTGCTGTGTTTCATAAAAATATTAAATCTTTTAAAAGAAATAATAAACTTTATTATTATTCTAAACTATAATAATTAGAAACCCAAACCAATATTTAATTCTGAATAATATTGGTTTTCTAAAAAAATAATCTTAACTTTGAATAACTACCCTTTCATTTTTTTAGTAGCAAATGGAATCAATAATGAAAAGGTGAGACTAACAGTGAATTGTGTATCTAATCCAAATCCGCATCTGGTGGAAGGCAAAAACCGATATTGTTATATTATTTGACTATAAATGACAATATTCTAAAGATGGCTACTAAAAGCAAAAACCTCCAAGAAATTGGAGGTTTTTTTAGGTTATATCAAATCCTGATTTTCTAAAACAGATCAAGCATTTCCAGATCGTTCGATTTTAAGCTTTCTAAAAACGAATCTTTATCCTCTTCGGAAGAAAACCCATTATCATATGGGATATCATGTAAGTCTTCTGGTATCCTGTCATCAATTTCAATTTCTCTGATCCCTTCAGCAATTTCTTGCTCATACAAATCCCAATCGCAGTTATCTTCTAACCAAGCCATTATTCCTCCATTCTTTTATTTTTTTAATCAGTTGCCCGATTCTTTCACTTCATTTTTCACTATTTTTCTGATTCAGTAATATTTTCTGAATTGATGGTCTACTGTTCATGTATGACTGAATCAGTTCTTCAATTTTCACGGATGCTTTTTTGCTTTCAATTGCTGCTGCAATTCTAAAGTTGTGGAAAAGTTCACCGTTTATGTAAATGGTTCTAATTTCCTTTGATTGCCTTTCATAGTCGCTGTTCATAATAAATTATTTATTTTTAATCTATATATATTTAAAAAAAAGTCAAAAACTGATTTTTATGAAAATATTTAAAAATTCTGTGTTACACTTATATATGGCTTTGTTTGAAAATAACTTAACCTACATAAACCCCAATATTAATAAGGGTTTTGCGGGTAATAATATCAAGGATTGTATTAAATTAGATTCATATTAATTATTTGAAAATAAATTAAACTTTTTATTTTTTCTGAATATAATGTGCGCAAAAAATATTTTAGTTCTATTAATAATAAGCGTCTTTTTGAAATAATTAAAACTTAAATTTATTTATGGAATATATTAAGTTCAAAAAATAACTTAATACTTATGCAGAACAAATGTTCTAAGAAAATTAGAAAAAGCAATTTTTATGGTGTAGTAGCTCGAACAATTGTAGCGAATGAGGATAAATTTATATTATTTATGCTTGATCCTGACACGGGTCAAATATCTGATGGTGTAAATATATCAGATCACAAAAATGTTTATGTTGAACTTAAATATAACCATATTATGGTAGTAAACGTGGATATTAAAGATGGCACTTCAGAGCTTGATAATGTTGATTTAGATGAATTTGTACATGGTGATAAATATGATAAATCAAACATATTTTTACACATTCAGGACATAGTATTATATGGGGTTAAAGATAAAATTATGGATATTATTAATAATCGAAATTTTGATAAAATAGCATTGGATTGCATTAGTAAAGCAAGGGCAGAAAAAGAAATTATACGATAATTTTTTATTAAAAGATAGAAGTATTGATTTTTAGAGAGTGTAAACAATTTCTATGTCGGCAATGAAATTCGTTACTTTATTCTTCAGGGAATTTAGAGATAAGAACGGGAAGAACCTGTATCTATGTACAGCAAAATCCACAGTCTGTTTTTACAACTTTTGGTAAAGAATGGCTTAGAGTGCATGAAGAATAATAATGAATTTGCTGGTTACTTTACTGGTTACTTTTTAAAACCAGCAGCAAACCATCAATCAATCATTAAAACATCCATACATCAGTTAATTAATTAGTTGGTATATTATTGAAAGAATGTATTCTGGTTACTTTCGGAATATTTGCTGGTTACTTTTTGAATACTTTTAAGATGTCTGCCGACTAAATTAATAAATCTGTACCGTTTTTATATTGCCCCCCTTCAATTATTCTTTGCCAATAGATCAGGTATTTAAATTTGAGATGAAAGCGAGAATTAATAGAGGAATCCTAAATTATATATTGAAGAACTTAATAAAGCATTTGGGGATAGACGGTAAGAAATATCCTTAATTCGATTGAAATTGCAACGCAAGTTGCCTGAGCGATAACTTACAAACCTGAACTATTTCAATTTTATGAAATTGGAAAATATTGTATTTGGGTAATGGCGAATTACTGTCAATAATACAAGTATCAAAAATCAGCATAAGTTACTTCCGATTATCCCATTTCGTCCCCTGCCAGCCACTAACCCTGCCATTATTATTAACACAATGGGTGCACCAATATTCTATTTCCTCGGTTTCGTCCAGAATCATTATTTCAATGGTTCCTTCGCACTTTTTCTTCATACACCTAAGCTCGATATATTCTTCAGTTGGGGGCTTGGTGGCTTCATCGACTATCATAGCTATGAAACTGGCTCTTTCTCGCCCGATTTTTGACATTTCTTGTGCAATATTACCATCAGCATCGAGAAAATGAGTGAGGTTGGATATGAACATATTTTTAGGCTATCAGGTGTTTGGTGGCAATATCTGTTTGAAAGTGCGACTGGCGGTCGATACTCTAAAACCTGTAACTTATTTTTTAGCAATTAAACTGAACAAGGCTTTCAATAGATTAGTAATGTACAGACCGATTCCTCCAAAAAATGCCAGTACTGCGACAGGTAAAATATATCCGAATACCTCTGAAAACCAGCTGTTCCTGTTGGCATCTGAAGTTGGATAATAAGTATCCAAAATCGGCACGAGCATCAGGCAAAAGATAAATGTTATTGTCAGGAAGAAATGTAGTTGTTTTGATTTTTGTGTAAACTTGAAGTATTGTGCATTATCAGATATTACGTATAACACTCCAAATACAAGCCAAATTAGTCCTATTGCAACATATAGGTAAGATACATAGAAGGTCAAACTCATACTTTTGAATCGTTCGCCAATATTGGGGTTTTTGAGGAAGAAATGAACAATGGGTGAATAAATTAAATTGCACAGGGCAGTAATAAGAAACCAGTAGGAGCTTTTCTCAATTTTGATTTTCATGGTATATATATCATTTGGTAGCCGACTAAATTAACAAATCTGCACCGATTTATATTGCCCCCTTCAAATCTTCTTAGCTAACATGATTGGCGGTGTTTACGATTTTGTGATTAATACTTGGATATGAACATAAAATCAGGATTGCAGGATGAAGTTACAAATGTAGGATAGAGTCACCAATCTGATCACTCAAAAGTTAAAAAATAATACAACATCAAATTTCATCGTTTCAATATTAATTTGGACAATAATCACATATAACTCGTACTTCATAATCTGAAGTACGTTCAACGGCTTCGTCAATTACATCAACAAGACTATCGAAATACACATTGTCAATTCGTTGTAATTCATTGTTCTGGATATCTAATAAAACGACAACAAATAAGTCTTTTCCTTCATCGTAAATTACTTTTACAAATCCTTTATGCTTATAGCCATCCACACCAAAGATTAAACCTTCATTGTTCGTGAGTGGTATAGGATTTGAAAATCCCCAACTCCACATTACCATTTGGTTGCTCCTCAGAATTAAAAAAATATATTTTGCCGTTTCCATAATAGTTGATTTATGTGTCATTTATAGTAAACAAAAATAATTCATATATCAATTATTTCCAAATTAAAATTGATATTTAAACCAATTATTTAAAAATTATTGATTTATATATTAGTTTTCTATAAGTTTGTCAAGGTTTTAAATGATATCGAAATGTTACGGGTTAAGCATATTTGCAAGCAGCAGGGAATTACGCTAAAGCAACTTGCTGTTCGAATGGATGTATCCCCCGAAGTAGTTACCAGAATGATATCTACAAATGGTAATCCTACGCTTTCTTCATTAGAAAATATTGCCAAAGCTCTTGGTGTTGAAGTATATGATCTGTTCGATAATTTTGATGCAGATAAAAGTGTGAAAGGATATATTGAAGTTGGTAACAAAACCTATCGGATCAATAATTTCGATGATTTACAAATAGTTTATAATAAAATAACATCAGGCGAATGAGTGAAGAAATGCACAGCCAATTGGTTTCATTTATATGGAATATTGCGAATGACGTATTAGTAAACACCTATAATAAAGGAGATTACAGAAAAATTGTATTACCAATGATGGTAATTAGGCGGTTGGATGCCGTACTTGAACCAACGAAAGATGCTGTATTGGCAATGAAAAAAAGTTTGGATGAATCGGCAGTGCTCAATCAGGAAGAGGCACTGTGCAGTGTGGCTGGACAGGCGTTCTGTAATGCATCTCCATTCGTTTTAAAGCAGTTAAAAGCCAGAACTAACCGTCAGACCTTGAAAGCTGACTTTATCGCTTATTTGGACGGTTTTAGTGACAATGTACAGGATATTATCACCAAGTTTGAACTTAGAAACCAGATTAACAAACTATCCGAAGGTGGTATTCTGGGCATGTTGATCGAAAAGTTTGTTGACCCCCGTGTGAATCTGAGCAACCTGCCAGTAATAGACGAAGACGGTAACATTAAATTACCAGCTCTGGACAATCATTCGATGGGTACTATTTTTGAAGAACTCTTGCGTAGATTCAACGAAGAAAATAATGTTACTGAGGCTGGGGAGCACTTCACCCCTCGTGACATAGTAGATTTGATGGCGGATTTGGCATTTATTCCAGTAGTTGATAAAATATTAGATAGCACATACTTACTTTATGATGGTGCAACTGGAACGGGTGGTATTTTATCCGCATCCGAAGAACGAATCAAACACCTTGCGTTAAAACACGGCAAGAAAATAAACACACACATATATGGTCAGGAAATTCAACCTGAGACATATGCTACGTGTAAAGCCGACTTGCTGATTAAAGGTGAAGGTGAAGAAGCAAAAAATATTGCTTTTGGTTCAACCATATCACAGGACGGACACTCAGGTAAAACCTTTGACTTTCAAATATCCAATCCACCATTCGGTACACCATGGAAGAAGGATTTGGAAAACTGGGGTTATAAAGACAAAAAGGAGATAACCGACAGACGTTTTATCAAGCAATATTGTGGACAAGAAGAATACTCATTTATACCCAATATTGGCGACCCGCAAATGCTGTTTCTGGCTAATAACGTGAGCAAGATGAAGCATAATACTGAATTTGGCAGCCGAATTGTTGAAGTGCATAATGGTTCATCACTTTTTACTGGAAATGCAGGTGCTGGCGAAAGCAACCTAAGACGATACATTATTGAAAAGGACATGTTGGAAGCCATTATTGCATTACCCGAAAAAATGTTTTACAATACAGGCATAGCCACATTTTTATGGATTGTAACCAACCGAAAGGATGGAAAGCGTAAAGGCAAAGTACAATTGATTGATGCTACTTCTATTAAGACTCCACTTCGAAAGAATTTGGGCGAAAAGAGTTGCAAGTTATCAAAAGCCGACCGTAAACTAATCATGGATAGCTACTTGGCATTTGAAGAAAACGTGTATTGTAAGATATTCCCAAACGAAGAATTTGGTTATTGGGAAGTAAAGGTTGAGCAACCGTTACGTGACGAGAATAACGAAATTGTTACGGATAAAAAAGGTAAGCCTAAAATGGATACCAAGCTAAGCGACACTGAACAGATTCCATTACTTTACGAAGGTGGTATTGATGCCTTTTTGCAAAAAGAGGTGTACCCATATACACCAGATGCACACGTTGATGCAGATAAAGCTATTGTTGGGTACGAATTGAGCTTCACCAAATACTTCTACAAGCCAATTACACTTCGCCCATTGGTTGATATCAAAAATGATATTCAGTATATTGAGAATGAAACTGATGGTTTGCTAAAAGTAATTATTGCAGATTAAAACGGTGCATTATGAGAGTAAAGCTAAACAAAGCAGTCAAAATGTTTTTCGCCAATTCTTCATTAGAAATGGTTTATATCGAGGCTATAGCCAATGCATTAGATGCGGGAGCAAAGAATATTAGTATAAATATATCTGCACGTGATTATAGTCAGGCTGAGACACTTGCAATTAATATTGAAGATGATGGGGCAGGTTTTACAGATGATAGATTTGCTAAATTCAGTAACCTATTTGATGTAGATGAATCATCTCATAAAGGACTTGGACGATTAGTTTATCTGTGCTATTTTGATAATGTTTCAGTATCAAGCTATTATAATGGATTTAATCAAAGAAATATAAAGTTTTCCGAAGATTTCGATGGCGATTCAATTGTTACAAAACATCAAACTGAGCGAAATTCTGGCAGCAAATTCTCAATGAGTGGCTATACCTTAACCAAATTAGCCCAATACTCATATGTTATTCCTAATTATTTGAAAAACAAAGTATTAACTGAGTTCTATGCTCGTTTATATAAACTTAAAAAGGAAGGTCAACATATCAAAATAAATATTTCTTCAACAATAAATGGTGCTTCAGCTACTGAAACGTTAACGACAGATGAAATGCCAGAAATGCAGATGATTCCTATAGTAAATGCTTTGGAATTATTTGAAACAATGGAACTTTATTACCTTATTGAAGATGCACCTATGGAGATAAGCTCTGTTATTACGGCAATATCTGTTGATAACAGAACATATAAAATTGACATTATTGCTCCTGAAAATTTGCCAGTTGGGCACAAAATGGTATTCCTTTTATATTCTAATTCATTTAATGGCAAAGTGGATGCAGCACGTCAAAATCTAACCCTTTCAGATGCAGAGCTGCAAACAATAAAAAAATCATTTCGTGACAATATTGCTCATATTATTGATGATAAATTACCCCGCATTTCACAACAAAATCAGGAGCGTAAACAACGGTTAATTAATCAGTTCCCACATCTAAATGGATATTTTGATGTAGACAATATTGGATATGCTTCACAGAGCGATGTGTTGAAAAAAGCTCAAGAACGATTTTTTAAAGCTCAGCGTGACATTCTTGGAGCAACTCATTTGACTGACGAACAGTACAAAGAAACATTAGAATTATCATCAAGAGCATTAACAGAGTATATTTTGTTCAGACAAATCATAATCAAAAAACTGAAGGATATTGATAGACATGATTTAGAGGCAGACATTCATAAGTTGATAATTCCTATGCAGGAACAATTCAAAGGTAGTAATCTAATGGATGATTTATATCTGAGTAACGTGTGGGTGCTTGATGATAAATATATGACTTATGATACCGTATTGAGTGATGAAGAGATGACAACGGTGATAGATGTTATTACTGAAGGTGAAGTTACTGAAAATGATAGTGATAGACCAGATATTGCCTTGATTTTTTCAGGAAATCCGAATGCTGGTAGAAAGGTTGATGTAGTAATTGTTGAGCTCAAAAGAAAAGGACTTACCAATGAGAATAATTCAATTGTTGAAATTCAATTGGAAAATAGAGCCAGAAAATTAATGCAATATTATCACCAAAACATCCAACAAATATGGTTTTATGGTATTGTTGAATTTAATGATGAATTTGAACTTCATTTAGAATCAGAGTACCACCAGCTTTATTCCAAAGGAAAAGTTTATTACAAGCCTAAAGAAGTCGTTTTAAAAATAAATCCACGTGTTGCAGTACCTGTTGGCATGTATATTATGGATTTTGATGCTGTTGTTAACGATGCAGATGCTCGCAATTCAACCTTTCTTAATATTATTAAAAGTAAATTCAACAGATAAGTATAATGAAGCCATACGAAGAATATCAAACGACAGAATACGATTGGCTTCCAGAAGTTCCAAGACATTGGGAAAAACGTTCCATTCGCACATTAACAAAACTTTCTGACGAAAGGAATGGTAATCGTGATGATTTGGAATTACTCTCGGTTTATCGAGAATATGGTGTAGTTAGAAAAGCATCAAGAAATGACAATCACAATGTTGAAAGTCTGGACTTATCAAATTACAAGTATGTTGGCAAGGATTATCTTGTAATGAATAAAATGAAAATGTGGCAAGGTTCTCTTGGTGTTTCAAGTTTTGAAGGTATTGTAAGTCCTGCCTATATCGTCTGCTTATTTTCACTTGATGCAAACTATAGATATTTCCAGTATTTGCTACGCTCACCGACCTTTAAAACTCAATATAACAGAATCTCGTACGGTATTAGGGTTGGTCAGTGGGACATGAGGTACAATGATTTTAAGAATATTAATTTGTACATTCCTTCACGCCCTGAACAAGACCAAATTGTTAGGTTTCTTGATAGCAAAATATCTGCAATCAATAAGTTCGTCAAAGATAAGAAGTCTGAAATTGAGTTACTTAAAGAGCTTAAACAGGTTAAAATAAACCAAGCTGTTACTAAAGGGTTAGACCCTCATGTATCATTGAAAGATAGTAGAGTTGATTGGCTGGGTGAAATTCCGAAACATTGGGAAGTAGTGCAGTTACGGAGAGCAGTAGAATTTGTAAAAACAGGCATAACCCCAAAAGGAGCAAAAGAAGATTCATTTGATGATAATGGTTTTAATTGGTTTACTCCGACTGATTTCACAGAAGATATTTTGCTGTCTAATTCCGTAAGAAAATTATCAATTACTGGAAAATCTGAAGTTCCAATATTTCCAGCAGGAACAATAATGATGATTGGAATCGGGGGGACAATGGGTAAAGTTTCTATTTCGCATTCTATTTGTTCGTGTAATCAACAGATTAATGCAATACTATGCGGAAATAGAGTCGATAAATATTTTTTAGCATACTTCCTAAGAAGCATCAAAGCACATATTTTTTCAATTGCAATGTACACAACCCTACCTATTCTTAATCAGTTAGGAACGAAGAAAATAAACATACTTTTACCACCTTTGAATGAGCAGATACAAATCAGAAATTTTATTGAAGCAGAGATATCACGGATAGATAAAGCAATATTAAAAATAGGCAATGAAATTAATCTTATAAATGAATATAAAACCAGCCTAATCAGTGAAGTGGTTACAGGCAAAATAGATATTCGTGAAGTAAAAATTGATGAAGTCTTTGAATCTGTTACATTGGAAGAAGTTGAAGCTGAAACAGAGGAAGTTATGGAAGAATAATGAACTACCGATATGATTACGAAAGAAGAACTTGAAAAACTGTTGCTCGATATTGAAAATTCACGTGTCGAACGCACTATATCAATAACCGATACCGATAAGTTTGGTCAGGCTATCTGTGCGTTTTGCAACGATTTTCCAGATTCGCAGCAATCAGGCTACCTGATTATTGGCGCATTTGATAATGGAGCTCGCTGTGGGCTGCGGGTAACAGACCAGTTACAGCTAAACATTGCAGCAATTCGTTCGGATGGTAATATTCAACCACAACCAGCTATGACTATCGAAAAATTTTCGTTCCCCGATGGTGAATTATTGGTAGCAGAGGTTCAGCCATCTAATTTCCCGCCAGTTCGTTACAAAAGCAAAATCTGGATTCGGGTTGGTGCTCGTAAAGGGGTTGCCAACGAAGCCGAAGAAAAAATACTGTACGAAAAGCGGGCAGCCAACATCAAAACCTTTGATGCTATGCCCTGCACTGGCGCAAATCTTGATGATTTAGACATTAAGCTGTTTAAAACTGACTATTTACCGAAAGCATTTCCTGAAGATATTTTATCGGAAGATAAAC
This sequence comes from Bacteroidota bacterium, assembly GCA_037142075.1. Taxonomy (GTDB): domain Bacteria; phylum Bacteroidota; class Bacteroidia; order Bacteroidales; family UBA4417; genus UBA4417. The sequence continues at coordinate 131,116 of JBAXBJ010000001.1, read as the reverse complement.
GGGATATTAAGCTGAAACTGCAATCACTTGGTTTTTACGATTTACGTTTCGATTGCCCAACTTATGCGGGAATAGTTTTGTTTGGGATAAATCCTGAGAAATTTCTGGCGGGTTGCTATGTGCAATATGTTCGTTTCGCTGGCGAAGACCGTGCTGGTGAAATTATGAACGAGCACAAATTTGATGGGAATCTGGTTCGGGCACTTCATAAAATGGACACGTTCGTTGAACTAAGCATTGCCAAAGAAAAGCCAGTACCAGTATCGGCATTGCGTGAAATGAAAGTAATCAGCTATCCGTATTATGCAACCCGTGAGTTGTTAATGAATGCGGTAATGCACCGTGACTATGAATCGAATGCGCCTACACGATTTTATGAATTTGATAGCTATATCGAAATACAAAATGCTGGAGGGTTATACGGCAAAGCACGACCCGAAAATTTTCCTGATGTAAACGATTATCGAAATCCTGTTATTGCTGAAACAATGAAAGTATTGGGATATGTAAACCGTTACAACAGGGGAATTGTCAGGGTACAAAAAGAACTGGCAGAAAACGGGAACGGCAAAGCATTTTTCGATTTAACGTTAATTACAGCATTTAAGGTAGTAGAACCTATTTCGGGAAGAGTGAACACCAAATTGGTTGAGTTGACTGTAAAGCAATTATCTGTTTTAAAATTTTGCAGTACGGCTAAAAGTAGTGGCGAAATCTTTACTTTCATCGGAATTACCAAACAAACAAAAAACTTCAGGAATCACATACAACCTTTGATAGATACCGATTTTCTTACATATACCAAAACTGGGAAAACTGATGTTAAAGGTCAACAGTATATTATTACAACTTTTGGTAAAGAATGGCTTAAAGTGCATGAAGAATAATAAGGAATTTGCTGGTTACTTTGCTGGTTACTTTGCTGGTTACACTGCTGGTTACACTGCTGGTTACACTGCTGGTTACACTGCTGGTTACGCTGCTGGTTACGCTGCTGGTTACGCTGCTGGTTACGTTGCTGGTTACTGTTTAATACCAGCAGCAAACTATCAACCAATCAGTAAAAAGCCCAAACATCAGTTAGTTAATTAGTTAGCATATAATTGAAAGAATGTTTTCTGGTTACTTTCGGAATACTTGCTGGTTACTTTTTGAATACTTTTAAAATATCTCAGTATGACAACCAACATAAAAGAAAATGGTCTTGAATCGTTAATCGTTGATTATCTGGTTACACAAAACCATTACGAACAAGGAACAATTTCGGATTACAACAAAGAGTTTGGCATTGACGAAGCCCGACTATTCCGTTTCCTGCAATCCACTCAGGCTGATAAGCTGGAATCCTTACATATTTTGGACTCCGAACTTCAAAAAAGCAAGTTTCTCAACAAGTTCAAGCAGGAGCTGGCTACCAGAGGCATTATTGATGTGCTTCGCAAGGGTATGCGATATTTACATGGGACTCTTGACCTGTATTATGTTACACCTTCTCCAGATAATGTTAAAGCAACGGAGCTATACAGTCAAAACATATTCAGCATAACCCGTCAGGTTCGGTATTCACGGGAATTTCCTACTCTGGCTCTCGATTTTGTTACCTTCATAAATGGATTGCCCATTGCTACATTTGAACTAAAGAATCAATTCACCAAGCAAGATGTTCACGATGCAGTACACCAATATAAAATCGACCGTGACCCTAAGGAAACCATTTTTAACTTTAAACGATGTGCCGTACATTTTGCTTTGGACGATAATGAAGTAAAGATGTGTACCAAATTAGCTGGCAAATCATCATGGTTCTTGCCATTTAACATTGGGCGTAACAACGGTGCTGGCAATCCTGATAATCCTGTTGGTCTCAAAACAGACTATCTATGGAAACAAATTTTAACCAAGAGTGAACTTTCCTACATTATCGAAAATTTCGCACAAGTTGTAAGTGAAAAAGATGAAGAAACCAACAAGGTGACTGAGACTCAAATTTTTCCGAGGTATCATCAATTATCGGTTGTTAAGGCACTGTTGAAAAATACAAAGGAAAAAGGTGTAGGACAAAAGTATCTTATCCAGCATAGTGCTGGTAGTGGCAAATCAAATTCAATTGCATGGTTGGCTCACCAACTGGTTGTGTTGGAAAAGGATGAGAAGAATATTTTCGATTCCATAATTGTAGTCACTGACCGCATAAATCTGGATAAACAGATTCGGAATACAATACGCCAATTCATGCAGGAAAGCAGTACTGTTGGATGGGCAGAAAAATCAAGCGTATTGAAAGATTTGCTGGCTTCAGGAAAGAAAATTATCATCACCACCATTTTTAAGTTTCCCGAAATACTGAAGGACATTAGTACCGAAAATAAAGACAAGAACTTTGCGATTATTATTGACGAAGCACATTCAAGCCAGAACGGAAGTTTGTCGGCAAAAATGAATATCGCATTATCAGGCAATATAAGCGAGGATGACGATGAACTGGAAGATAAGATTAACAAGTTGATTGAGGGGCGTAAAATGCTTAAAAACGCCAGCTATTACGCTTTTACTGCTACCCCGAAGAACAAGACGCTGGAAATGTTTGGTTTGCCTGTAGTTCATGCTGATGGTACAATTGGTCATGAGCCATTCCACGAATATACCATGAAGCAAGCCATTGAAGAAGGTTTCATTATGGATGTATTGAAGTTTTATACTCCAATCATCAGTAACTATTTATTGGCAAGAGCGATAGAAGATGACCCAAAATTTGATAAGAAAAAAGCGAAGAAGCGATTACGGGCATTTGTGGAAGGGAATAAATATACCATCGACCAGAAAGCAGGAATAATGGTGGAACATTTCCACAACCAAGTTATCAGCAAAGGAAAAATTGGCGGTCAGGCACGTGCAATGGTTGTAACTGCAAGTATTGTGAGAGCTATTGATTACTATTATTCAATTACTAAACTTCTGGAAGAACGGAATAGCCAGTATAAAGCCATTTTAGCTTTCTCTGGTGAAAAAGAGCATAAGGTTCATGGTAAAGTGACGGAGTCGTCCATTAACGGATTTCCAAGCAATTTAATAGAGAAGAAGTTTAGGAAAGACCCCTACCGTTTCCTGATTGTTGCCAACAAATTCCAAACAGGCTATGACGAACCATTGCTGCATACCATGTATGTAGACAAAGTACTGGCTGATATTAAAGCGGTTCAGACCCTGTCTCGTTTAAATCGGGCACTGCCATTAAAGAAAGACACTTTCGTGCTGGATTTCGCCAATGATGTAGAAGTAATTCAGGAAGCATTCCAGAAATATTATAAAACAACAATCCTGTCATCAGAAACCGACCCGAATAAACTGAATGATTTGATTGCTGCAATGGAAAAGCATCAAGTATATACGCAATACCACGTTGATAATGTGGTTGCACTTATGCTGAATGATGCTCAACGGGATAAGATTGACCCTTTGATTGACCAGTGTGTTACGCTTTATAAAGAGCTTGATGAAGATGGACAGGTTGAGTTTAAAAGCAGTGCCAAGACATTTGTTTATACATATACGTTCCTTGCCGCAATAATGCCGTATGGTAGTCAGGAATGGGAAAAACTATGCATATTTTTAACACTACTCATACCTAAATTACCTGCACCAAAAGACGAAGATTTAGCTGCTGGTATATTAGAAACTGTCGATTTCGATAGTTATAAAAATAATATTCTGGAAGAAAGAGCTATTGTTTTGGAAAACAAGGACAGTGAAATTGAGCCGATACCAGTAAGTACAACTACTAAGGTCAGCGAGCCAGTATTAGATTTGTTAAGCGTTATCCTTAACGAATTTAATACTCATTTTGGAGATGTAAAATGGAGCGACACTGACAAAGTTAAACGTCAAATCGCATCATTACCTGAAGAAGTTGCCCAAAGTGAAGCGTATCAAAACGCAATGAAAAATTCGGATAAAGCCACTGCCAAAATTGAGAGTGATGCTGCATTGACAAAAGCCATATTAAAATCCATGACATCAGGTGTTGAACTTTTCAAGCAATTTCAGGATAACCCATCATTTAAAAAATGGTTACAGGAATTCGTGTTTACCAACACATACAACAATCAACCGCAACAGGGGATGAATTTGTAGGCAATTGCACCTTTACTTTAAAATCAAAATAGAGAATAAAATTAATAATCAATTAATCCTTGCCGCACTTCTATCTACATCCAACAGATCATAGTTTATGGCTTACAAATGAGAAAATGTGCTTGAAATGTAAACATTAGACCTATGATTAGTAAACAATAAACATAAAAAACATGAAAACCACTATTACATCTACAGCAGAAATTATTGATGAAGAAGAAGTTAATATCTGGCGCATTGATAAAAATAATGGAACAATCCTAATCAACATTAATTATCTCTTGGACGAAGGCGTTTCAGATTGCAGGTGGCAAGATGATGAAGAAAAATATCTAATAGCTGAATATTGTGATTGGACTGGCAATGAAGTATGCGCAATTATAAAAAATGATGGTCAAATTATCAAAAGAGATATTCGTTCAATCGAGAATTATATTGATAATTACGAGCTATTTATAATCACCATAACGGGATTACAGTTAGATTTTGATGCAACCGAATATAATCTTAAAAATGATGAGTGGAATATGGCGGTAATTGACAGGTATGGAGATTTTTTTATCCCACCTGATTACGACAACATTTCTTATGATGAAGATGAAAACGTTTTTTGTATCAAGGATTATAAAAACGGAAGTGAAATTAAAATCCCTATTGAAAAAAAGTAGAAAACGATAGATTGTATAGAAAAAAGGATGAAAAAATCAGGCTTCCCACCAGTAATCGATCAAAATACCGAAATTTTGATTTTAGGCTCCTTACCCAGCGATCAATCTATTGCGGCTAACGAGTATTACGCCAATCCTAAAAACCAATTCTGGAAGATTATATTTGCGATTTTTAACAACAATATTCACCTGTATCATTACAATGAAAAAACCGAATTATTACTAAAGAATAAAATCGGGTTATGGGATGTAATGACCAAAGCTGAGCGTATCGGCAGTTTAGATTCCAACATCAAAAATGAAGAGTTAAATGATTTTATTGGCTTATTTAAGCAGTATCCAAAAATAAAGAAGCTCGCATTCAACGGGGAAAAGTCATTCAGCACTTTCATTAAAATGAAACATAGTATGCCACAGATGGAACTTATTACACTAACATCGTCAAGTTCGGCAAATACTGGTAAAACCGTTCAGCAGAAGCTGAGGGAGTGGGAAATCGCTTTAAAATAATCAAAAAGCCAACATTCAGAATTAGATTTACTCTCCTTTAGCCATCCCCTTCGCCATTTCGTACTCCGCACTAAACGGCAAGTTTAGTTCTTTCAGCATAACGGTATCGGTCAATGCCCAGCTTACATAATAGTACGCTAAAAGGTGATAACCGCTGAAAACTTTGTTCGGAATATTGGTCAATTTATAGGATTCCGCATCAGGTCTGATACCTTGGGTACCAAGCATAGCTATTTCAATAGCGATTTTTTTGATCCCAGACAGAGGCATCTCCTTAAAAAATTGCAGTGCATCCACCATGAAAAACATAACAGCACTGTTAAATCCAATGTCCTTTTGCGATTCAATAAAATTCTTCTGATCCCGTAGTTTTGATTTTTGGTTTCCTTTCAAATCGTATGGATCATCTTCAATGGTTTTCAGAATATTTTCAACACTTGATTTTTTATTAAAATGATCAATTTCATCTATCAGGATAAAGTTATTATCCAGTTTCAGGTCTTTAGCCCAATTTTCTATTAGTTCGTATTCTTCTGCTGGCGACCGATCATCTTTATAATCAAGGTATTCGTTATACATTCGTTGAGCAGTCTTTAGCTCAAACGGGTCAGGGTTGAACTCCTTTATGAAATCTATCCCATACAAATCCTTGAATTGTAATGCACCGACTAAATTGTAAATTTTCGAGTTTTGAAGAATGTCCTTAGGCATAATATCAACAATGTTCTTCATTGTTGTAGCTTCTATACCCTCCTTTACAATGTTAAAAATTGAAAGAAATTGAAAGGGACGTAGATCAGGAAATGTGTTGAAGAGAAAATCCTCGATAAAAAGATCAATAGGAGCATTATAAACTTGGAGATTCAGACCAGCAAAGATGTCGCCTAATACTCGATTTACAGATTCTTCAGTCATCCCGCTCCTGATCATCTTTTTTGCCCATGAATCACGAGCTGCGATAAAATCAGCTTTTTGTAATTCAGTTGAAGCGAACACCTTATTTGATTCTTCTTTTCGGGCATCAATTACAAACTTTATATGCATCAACTCATGCATCATTAGGTGCTCTTTAGCTGGGTAGCTGGGCTTATAACGGATAACATGGTTCTCCCTGTTATAGTTTTCAGCCAACTCCATCTTGGCTATTGTTTTTATCGTATCATCAACAACAATCTCGATCTTTTTATCCGCCTCGTATTCAACCTGATGAAGCATTGTATTAAAGATGGTTAAACCAACACCAGATTCAATTATTGATTTAGCGCACCTCAAAGTGAGATTGTAGGCTTGTTTATAAACCCCATCTTTTGCTGCACAATTCTTAAGCGCATTCAGTGCATTTTGAAACGCTGGCAGTTGTTCACCCTTCATTTCCGATATCATTGCCAAGGCGATAAGAGTATTGGGATAGTCTGGTTTTATAGAATATGCTTTTTCGAACAGTTGTTTCGCTTCTTCAATTTTACCACTCTCTAACTGATTAGCACCCAAATTATTATAGCCGATATAATCATCTGGATTCAACAGAATAACTTGGTTAAAATACATGATGGCAGTACTAATATCATTTTTATGCCTCTTCATGATATTGCCCATCATAGTTAATGCATTTGTATTCTTGGGGTTCCAGCGTAATGCATCGATTAAATTATCGATAGATTGCTCCTGATCACCTTCATCAGAGAATATTTGACCCAGAATTCTATGATACTCGGAATTAGATGGGTTTTGTTTTATTAATGACTGAAGCCTTGGTTTAGCTTTACTGTATTGACCTTGTTCGCATAACCGTACAACAGCTTTATATTCTTCAACTTCATTTTCAATTCGTTGCGTATCGATATTGATCGTTACATAACCATCCGTAATGTCAACAATGGGTCGGAATACCTTGTATGTGTAGTACTGTGTAAGCTCTTCTTTCAGGATATCCTGATCATATCCTGACGATTTATATCGTGGAAATAGTTCGCCAAGGAAATTGTCAACTTTATGAATGATAATCATTTTATTATAATTCTATTGTGGCTCAAAGGTATGGTTTTTAGAGAGATTGAGCGAATTGGAGTGACAAAAAGCGAGGCATGCTTATTTTTACTCGATGGTTGTGATTGATCCAGTGGTTTTGTTACATTTGAAAATAATTCTACATAGAAACTGGAAAATTTTAAACCCAATGCAAAAGATCAGAATAACTGAAGTTCCTGTAAAAAAGCCAAGGACAAGGATATCTTTAAAGCCAGTCAAAGAACCTGATCAAGAAATTAATTTAGTAGTTGAAGATGAACCAATAGAACCTGAACCAGTTACCCCTGAATTTACTATAGAAGATGCTAATAACGAATACGTTGAGAGCCTGTTAGATATTATAAACCTCGATGAAAAATACAGGAATGCTACTCCAGAAATTAAAGAAATACTCAGCAAAAGAATAGAAAGAGGTTCATTTTCAAATAGATTCAAACAAATCGCTGGGTATAAATGTATGATTTGCGAGCGGATGGGGCATAGCCCTTTTTCGTTTAGCAAACCAAATGGCGAATATTATATTGAAGTTCACCACATAATACCTGTACCTGAACAGATTGAGGTCAGCACATCATCGGCAAACCTGATAACGGTCTGCGCTAACCATCATCGGCAACTACATTATGGTAAGAGTTTTATTCAGGAGATTACTGATAGAAAAGTCGTTTTTAGCATTGATAACAAGCTATGCGATATAAAGAAATTGAGTTCGTTAGTCTTATAAAAATAAAAAAACCAAATTTTTGCGCTGACACCTTGTCTAACGGAAAAGGATATGACCAGACCATTATCTTTCCATAATTCAAATATCAGACCTACTCTTTATCATCTTCGATGATGGTAATCTAAACGCTAAATTATTGCCTGTTTTTAAATTTGAGCCAGTACGAAAGAGTATAATTAATTTACATTCAAATAATTAGGGCTTCTTCTTATTGGTATCCACATAATTTTCTTTAAATATAATTCCTCGTGTATTTTCTTTAGATCGAGTTACTGTAGAATCGTTGTGGTCAACACTTCTGGTTTCACTAAAGCGTTCTGGGAATAAAAACCCTTCTTCAACAATTTTAGTAATGTGAGTTGCTGTATTAGTTTTATAGTCTTTGGTAGTGGCTGTTCTTTCTGGAAATAAAAAACCGTCAACACTTTCAAATGTTTTCGAAATTTTCTCCTTTGTTTTAATATTTGTAGCAACAGCAACCCTTTCGACAAAGATAAAACCTTGTGTATCCATTTTTACTTCAGCTACAACTTCTCTTGTCTTTTTACTTCTTACTACAGCAACTTTATCAGTGAAAAGAAAACCTCTCTTTTCTATTGTTGTTTCTAAAGCAAAAGGAAATTGATCTCGTAGGGAGCCAATCGCACCTCTGATAAGAAGTGCGTCAGTTTTACATTCTGGGCAAATTTCGGGTAAATTCCAGCCGTTTTCATGGCAACGAATTTGAAGTTTAGTCGTTAGTTTAAAACTTTTCCCACATTGTACACAGCTTTTATCTTTCGCTTCATATTTTGAAAGGCAACTCTTGCATATTGTAGGCGGGTTCTCCCAATCTTTATTAATACTGATTTTATTACTACAACAACTGCATGAAATTTCAACCCATTTTTTCTTTTCAATTTCCACACACGATTTGCATAAATCGGGAATTTTTCCCCATTCTTTATTCACTTTAATCACGCTTCCACATTTCTTGCATGATTTATCATACCATTTAGCCCTTTCTTTCTCGATGCAAGATTTACACAAGTCAGGAATATTATCCCAATCCTTGCATACTTTCATGCTTAAGCCACAATGTTTACACGGTTTATTATACCATTTAGCCTTTTCTCTTTCAATACATGGTTTGCATAAATCGGGAATGTTTTCCCAATCACTACAAACCTTCATACTTGTCCCGCAATGCTTGCACGATTTGTGATACCATTTAGCCTTCTCCTTTTCTATACATGACTTACAAAGTTCGGGGATGTTCGACCATTCTCTATTTACGCTAATAGTTGATCCGCAATGTTTGCAGGATTTGTCATACCACAGAGCTCTTTCTTTGGCAATACAAGATTTACAGAGTGTGGGTTTACTATCCCAGTCATGTCGAACACTAATAGAAGTTCCACAATGCTTACAACTTATTTCATACCAATCATTCTTTTTTCTTTCGATACAACTTTTGCAAAGAGAGGGCGGTTTATCCCATTCTCTATTAATACGTATTGTCGAGCCACAACTCGAACATGAAGCATCATACCATTTGTCTTTCCTTTGTTGCAAACAAGATTTGCATAATGTTGGTGCATTACTCCAATCTTCATGTACTGCAATTTCACAGCCGCAATCATCGCAGCTAACCGTATACCAATTTGATGACATCAGACATATAATTTACAGATTCAAATTTACATTTAATATTTGAGGTGAATTGATAAAGAAATTCATGTTGATATCTCTATGATCTTTAGATAATTTATAATTTTAAGGTCAAAATAAAATACTCACCACTAACCTAAAACTAAAATGACAAAAGCAGAAATTATTCAAAACATCGTAAATAAATCAGGGGTAGAAAAATCTACAGTTACAGTTATAGTTGAAGCCTTTATGGCAACCATGAAACAATCTATGATTGACGGAAACAACATTTATCTCAGAGGATTCGGAACGTTTTTACTTAAAAAACGGGCTGAAAAGAAAGGAAGAAATATTATAAAGGGCACAACTGTCCAGATTCCAGCACATGTAATACCAGCTTTCAAACCAGCCGATGAGTTTGAGAGCCAAGTCAGAAGCAATGTTAAAGTAAAATAGCAACACGATGAAAAAGTCACAAAAAATTAGTGGTTACGCAATCACACTATTCCTGTTGGCTATAGTGTTTTTCTTGTCAGGCTGTTCCAATAAAGAAGTTGTTACAGAATGTTTGAAAGGTCAGACCTACGGATTCTGGTATGGTTTATTGCATGGTATCATCGCACCAATAGATTTGATACTCATGCTATTCCGAAGTGATATTACGGTTTATGCAACGAACAATAATGGTGCATGGTATGCTTTCGGGTTTATAATCGGTAGTGGTGGATGGGGATTCTTTGGTGGAAACAGGGCTTCCAAAAGGAATAAAAGACGTTAAAATTGCACTTTAAAAGCTTGATTGCGTCATAATTGTTTGATGATGGTTTATCTTCAAACAAATGGTCTGTGCTAATCGTTGTCCGCAAATTTTATAAATGCGGCACAGTATTTGGATCAAGTTACGTTAAAACCCAAATACCATGAAACGCATTATTTTTCTGGTCATCCTTATATTTTCCATTTCCCATTCTTTCGGACAGGTTATCATAGCTAAAGGAGACAAGGTTGAAGTTCGGAACATTAATGGTAAATTTATAGCAAGCGGCTATTATTCAAACATGATGGATGCAGTTGCGGGAGATAAAATTGTCGTGATTTGGTATAAGAATAATAAGGTTGAAGTGAGATCGCAGGGGTTGAAATACATTTCATCAGGTTATTATTCTGGTTTAAGTAAAGTCGCCACTTCAGGAACAAATATCATTATTTACTACAAAAATAAAAAAGTTGAAGTGAGGGATGAGAAACTGAAATTTATCAGTTCTCGTTATCAGTAACATTCCAATTATCATCCGACTAATATGGGCAATCAATTTCACAATTGATTGCCTTTAGTGTTTAATCCACCCACAATTCTTTATTTTTTTTCTCATTTATACACTTTTTAGCTGAAATGGACATTTTTGACCCGATTCCTTTTATATATAGTGTTAAAATAAATATACAAAATGAAAAAAGTAACCAAGACAAAAGAGTACCATGAGTACCGTGTCATACTTGACAATGAACAAAATCAGCAGTTTACAGAATTCATGAAACAATTTGATTCAAATGTGACAGGAACCTTTCGCAGGGCATTACGAACACTGTTTGAAACCGAAACTTTGAAAGATCAGATATTTCAAAATTACCTAAACGGTCAAAAAATCATGACTATAGAAAATGAAAATTGAAATAAAACCAATCTATATGTTGGAAGTTGAAGATGAATTCGACATGCTTGTCAATCATATGCAAGAAGATGAAGTCAAATTATTTTTCGAAGCTAAAAACAGTATGTTTCATGAACTTGAGCTTGAGGAAAAAAAAATTATGACTAATATTCCTGAAGGGAAATACCAAGTTTTTATTGCAAATTTGACTATCCCATTCTATACCGATCTTACCCAGTTACCTATTGACAATCTGGGGGAACAGGATTCCGTGGTATTCTTATGGGTAGCAAATCAAGGTCTGGCTCAAGGTTTAACGATTATGAATTCTTGGGGTTTCCATTATCACCATTGCATGGTAAGAAATAACGATTACATGGAAGATATAACCGCCAATGCTGACATATTGATTATTGGCATTAAAGGAAGTCATCCCAAATTGATTCAAAATGTTAACACTTTTGAAAAAATAGCTATACCTACAAAAATTGTTGAACTAATTTCAGCAACTTACTCAGGTTCAAAATTGGAAATATTACCTGAGGGATGGAGTGTATGGGAGTAGCGAATTATTATGATTTTATTTTTTTCAACCATAAATCTCGTTCCTGAAAAACTCCCATATCAATACCATTGCAAAAGTGTCTAATTCACAGTATTTTAGTAACCCCATGCTAACCAATTCTTTCTCAGTATCCGACATCTCTGCGAATTGCATCTTTGAGTATGCCATCATAGCAGCACCACCTTCAGCCAAGGTCGGATCAGTAATGTATTCTTCGAGTACTTCGTCAGTTCTGCCCTCAAAAATTGGCGGAAGCAATTTGTATGGGTTCGTTACGATTCCGTCTTTAATTTCTATCCAAACTTTATCATTATAATTATGGCTTGGTATTACATCAGTTCCGTATATAGGTTTGGAGTATTTTTCCTGAAGAAACTTACTGCGGTTTAGAACTGCTGGTAAAATGGCTTTGATAGAGTTGGAGCCCTTGGTATACGGATCATAGTAGAATCTTTTTACCATATCCAAAAGATCGACCATATTCCTGTCACCTACCCATTTTTTAGTTTGTTTTTCGGTGCTGTGGGTAATGGTTCGAATCCATGTACAAAGCTCATCCTTATCAGGAACTTCACTAATAGGAACCTCTTTTAGCTGAACATAAATCATGTTCAAGTAGCTATTTTCGTGAGCTGCATAACGAAAGACGGTGCCTTCATCCTGATCCAATTCCTTCTTCAAGGTTCGGACAAAATCAAAATTCGGGAACTTCCCCAGTTCGACATTTAGGTATTGTCCAGCATGCTTAATACAACCATTTTCATCAATAGTATGATGCGAAAATTGGAAAGCTATGCCTTCGTATGGGCGCATGTTTCGATGGAATGGTATCGCCACAGCCGTGGTCTCAAAGTCTATGAAATGCAGAGGGTATTTCCATGAATCCATTTCAGTCTTAAGTTCGTCTATTCGCAAATCCATGGAGTTATCATTCTCAACAGCTTTTTGAATCTGGATTCGCTGACGTTCAGTTCGGGTCATTCCGCTTTTTTTCGACTTAGCGTCACCAATATCATCACCATCTAAGTCTTCCAAGAAGTATTTTCCATCCTGAATTGATTGATCTTTCTTTCGGAAATCCCATAGGTCTAAAACGGAAGGTTTGCTGAAATCATGATCTGTGAATTCCGCCATGGAATGCCAACACTCGTGATACCCAGATTTCATCCCAGCTTTAAGTTGATCTGGTTCGCAATAAAATTCACAGTTTTTACATTTACTGCCCAATGAACTTTCAATTTTTTTATCCTTTTTGTAATAATCTGATAGTAACTTTATCCGATCTTTAAAAAGTATCTCGGGGAAATCAGCAGCATCGTTGCCTGAATAAATCCGCTCAATAATATCATCGATTTTGACCTTGAGAAGGATTTCGTTACCCAAGGTTAAGGTTGATAACCCTGCTTTATTCTTTATTTCAGGGTACCCGTCTTTATTTCGGGTTATTAAAAACTGTTGGTTCAGCCCATCAACTGAAGTTCTTGCATTTTTATTCGCCAACATTAAATATGACCAAACTTCAAGTGCAGGATGAGCTTTTGTGATTACATATTTTTGGAAAGCAACGTCATATATATAAGGTGTCCATTTTGAATCCAGACAGTTACTCTTATTCAGAAAATCCATGGAATCCTTGCCCTCAAACGATTTTGCTTTTACCTCGATAAGTTTAATTCTATTACCTTCTTTAACAAGAATATCCGCCCGAATAAAAAGGTTATGAAATTTAAAAGCAGCTTGATAAATAATAACTTTATCCTGAAGTAGTAGCGAATTGGTTGTCTCAATTACTTTGTCATAATCCCAACCATCGACTAAAACTCCACCAGAGTGATAAAGCCGTGCAAGTTCTTCCACCTGAAATCCGCCCTCTGCTAAAGCCACTAAAAATGGATCATCAACCTTTGTATCGGGGTACTCTTTTTTGTTAGTGTAAAAAAGTTTGGTCTCGCATTCAAGGGCGAGTTTGAAGCGACTTTTTGTTAAATATCTGGGCTTCATAGGATATTGGGTTAACGACTAACTAAGGAACCAGTCCTTTTCTTTGATAATAATTTTAGTTGTGTAATACAAAATTGATCCAAGTACCAAAAGGACTGAATATTGGATGAAAATAAATATCATTATACGCCACCAAGAAAATTCAAATAGATGATTCAGAATAGATAAATCCTGACTATTAAGTAGAAGAAAAGTAAACAAAGCATCAAAATATAGAAGAAAGAATGAAAAAGGTACGATCAAAATCAAGATGAATAGGATCACCTTTGTCTTCTGATAAAGCCTAAAAGCCTTGATATCATTGATGTTTCTAAACATATGTCAGATAGCTGTATTAGTCATTTTTTTTATTCGAAAAAAAGTGTTAGCTTTGTATAGCAATTTGGCGTACAATAAAAGTACGATTAAATTCTGGATAAAAAAAATTGGGGCTGAACGGGTTCCAACACCACACACTTTTTACGAAATACGGAGGATGTTCTATGCGAGCACGGTTGCTTCTTTGTGGATTGTTGATAGCTCTTGTATGTGGATGCGGGGCTTCAGCTTTCGCTATGGACACGAAGGGTGGAGAGATAACCTATCCGCCAAAAGGCAAACCGACTGAGATTAAAGATATAGTTGCGAGTTTTGATTCCCTTACTGCAAGTGTAAAAGATTTAGCTGGTGCAATGGTGGGTGATATTAAAAAACAAGGACTGATAAACTCAGTAACTACTCACCAAAAGTTCTATGCCTCCATTTTCGTATATGTATTCCTATATTTGATCTGGTCACGAACAAGAGACAGAAAATAAACCTAAAAAACGATAAATATGACAGAGCCTTCAGGCATCAAAACATCCGATCTTTTTCAAGGACAAAATATAAGTTCTAACGAGGCTACCTTAGCTATAATTGCCAGTTTACACGGCAAACTATATGAGGTATCTCTGGATGAAACCGAAAAATTAAAAGTAGTCGGTATTTTGATGAATGAACTTTTGATTTCAACGGGTAATTCCCCAGCGAAATTGTTTGATCTGGTGCCTGATAAATATCTGTTCCAGCTATTAATAGACCTACACGTTTTGGGTGTTGATATAGAACCAATGCTCAATGGCATAGATTTAAACAGACACGAACAGGGTTTGTCTGTCCTATTAACCTTAGGTGATTTTGCTGATGACAAATACGTTAACTCATTAATTTTCTTCTATTCAAAGCTCGAAACTCAAAGGTGCCAGAATGCACTTCTGAAAATTGCTGAAAATTGCGTTGAAGCAAACAACCATAAAAAGGCTAAAAAAATGTTACATGAAATCTATTTACGGGATGATAGATTCTTTGTAATAGAAGCAATATTTGCGGCTCATCTGTTAAAGAAAGAATTTGACGAAGCGGAGAATATTACATTTCAATATAAAAGTTACCCAAAAAGTGCTTTTCTTTATTCAGAGCTGGCTGAAGCGTATCTCAAAAATGACCTTTATGATAAAGCTTTTGAAATGCTTGGGCATCAGGATCAGCCTTTAATCAGGTTTGAGGTTTTAGTTCAGATTATATTATACCATATTCGGACTAAAAACACCTTGGTCGTAGATGTCATGATAGATGAAGCCGTAGAACTTGTTGGAGATATGGATGATTTGTTTATTCAAAGTATGTGTGCTACTGAGCTTGCCGAAATTGAAATGATCTTTGGTCGTCCTGATGAGCTCAAAATGCGTGTTGAAGATGTGTTATACCGAATCGATAAAGTGCTTGATTTTGAGCAGGGCTGTTTAGTATTTAACTATCTGTTCTCCTCAACAATTTTTTATGAATATACCGCACAGGCTTATGATCTTTTATGCGAAAAATGGGGTGGTGTTGGCTGCAATGGTGGTTGGATGATGGATCAAAATCACACAACGGATGTGAGTTGTGCGATTTTCACTATCCTTAAGCAAATTAAGAAACTGGTTAGGGAAAACGAAATCACAAATTCGTCCACCAACAATTCAGAGATTAAGCGTTTATGCAAAGTTGCATCTGACACGGTTTATTTTTTGGACGACACTAAAGTGGCTGATGAATTGTGTAATAAAATTACACTATCATTTGCTGAAAACGGGCTTTTCGGATTAGCCACAAAGATGACCTTAGAATGGAATTGTAAAAATTATATTTACTCCTACATGCCGTTATTAGCGTTGAAACGTAAGCGGTATAAAAAAGCTCTTAAACTTACAGAAGCCATTTATGTCAGCAAAAACAAAATCGAGACCCAGCTCATAATGTCACCCCATTTGGCGAAAAATGGTTACAAAACTGAGGCTAATCAATTTGTTCAGAATTGGGTAGTTTCTTTATCACATAAACCTTCAAATTGAAATCTATGATAACAAGAGTTGAATGGGAAACTTACACTGATAAATCCAATTCACGGATAATTAGATGGGATGATAATGAGCCTTGTACTTATGAGGAGATGGTAGAAATCATGGAATCCATGACCCCTGATAAAGTAAAAAAAATATATCCGTATGTGCCTAAACCAATGTATTTAAACTTGTATGGCGAAATTTATTTTGACAATCAAATTTACAAACAACGACTCATTTTACACCTTAGCCAAAAAATCAACATAAAAACCGACAGATCATTAGCAAAAATAAAGTGTTTCGGCAAATCGGATGATACTGAACTAATCTATGAATCTATTCGACTTACTTACCATTCGGTATTAGATGAGGAAAACGAAACCACCTTGTATTTTGAAGAATTTAAAACTGATAACCATGGAAAACCTATTTCAATTCTAAAGATATTGATGGGAATCAATCAAATTGCGACTCATTATAGTTCAACCGTTGAAACTCCTACTACACCATTGGAGCAGTTACTTCTGGACTCTTGGGATGAATTATTAGATAATAACGCATGACCAATAAAACGAAACAACCCTTTCAAATGATAGAAGATATCGAAACGCTTTCAATACTTGACAATGTTGAGATCATTGCCAATCAAGCCTATGAGTCTAACCTGTCTGAGGAATTCAAAGATTTGGTTCGCCCACATGTTCAGATTGTGGCTGATTTTTACGGAATTACCGAGCTTCAAACTATTTTGCTTTCAGCACTTATTACTATAAATCTTCAATCAAATTCGGTTGAGTTTACTGAGCTTTCACGATTCTTTGATATCAGTCCGATAACGCTTGCAAAACACATTCCACAGATAAAAATCCTGATTGATCGGCAATTTATTAGACCGACAGCCGAAGACAACAGAAAAAGGCGCAGACAAACTCAGCTAAATTCGCAAGAGTATTTTGTCAACAAGGATTTTTATCATGCCCTTACAACTAATGAAAAATATTCCCCCGCATCACGAAAAGTTGCTGATGTTTTTGATTTATTGAAAATTATCACAAATGTAATTAGCTCAAAAGACGAGTATCAGAATGAAGCCGAAGTATACTCAGTCGTGAACGAAACGCTGGAGCAAAATAATGACATCCAGTTTGTTAAAGACCTCAGGGTGATAAATTTAGATAACCAAGATCAGATTTTGTTTTTATGTTTATGTAGTGCTTTCCTCGATGATCCAAATGATGAAGTTGATCTAACTAAGTTGGTTTGTTTTCTTTTTCCTGACATAAAAGAAAACATGAGGATTCGAAAGCAGTTCATAAACAATGAACACCCGCTCCAAAAGTTTGAACTTGTTGAACTTGTAAAAGGTTATTTCCGACAAGACTCTTCTGTTCATTTGAGCGAAAAAGCATGGGTGCTTTTGGTTGGAGAAAATGCTGAAATGTTTAACAAAACAAAAACAGCACCGAACAAACAATTCCAGATTATCAAAACTGAAGATATTGTTGAAAAACACCTTTTCTATACTGAAGAGGATCAAAAAGAAATCGATTTCATCATTGATATTCTTCAACCAGAAAACTATCAAAACATGGTGAAACGGTTGGCTGACGATGGTTTACCCGAAGGCTTGTGTATGTTGTTTTACGGTGAAGCAGGTACTTCAAAGACTCAGCTCTGTTATACCATTGCTAAAAAAACGGGCAGGGATATATTTAATTTCAAGCTTAGTGAGGCAAAATCGATGTACTATTCCGAAAGTGAAAAATTGATTAAAAAAGCATTCGATTTTTATCGTGAGATGGTTGTGAAATCAACGTTGGCTCCAATATTTCTGCTAAATGAAGCAGATGGAATTTTAGGTAAGCGACATGGTGGTGATATTGCAAATCAAAGCATCCAGACTACGAATAATGTCATAATCACTATTCTGTTGAATGAATTTGAGACCCTAAATGGAATTTTGCTATCAACGACCAACCTTCAGGATAATTTTGACGATAGTTTCTATAGGAGGTTTATAATAAAGAAGAAATTTGAAAAGCCGAGTATTGAAGTCCGCAGAAAGATATGGTCTGATAAAATACCGTGGTTGAACCAGCAGGAACTCATGATCTTATCCAAGTATGAGATCACGGGAGCCATCATCGAAAATGTCCAGCGGAAACTGGTAATGCAACGGGCATTATATGGAACTGACCGACCAGAGCTTGCGCTGATTATTAACTACCTCAAAGAGGAAAATATCGGCAAATCCCAACAGCGGAGCAGGATTGGGTTTGTGAAGTAGTTGCTTAGAAGCTAAATTGTGCGTATCACCTGACAACCACTATTTATTATCAGGAGCCTTCCATTTGATAATTGAACTTGGATTGAACCTTTCTCTTTTTCGTACCAATCTACTCTAATAGCATCACCCTTACTGTAAAAGGTTTTAATTCGCTGGGAACTACTGTTAAAAAGCTCGACATTACCTTTATTCAGTTTGAGAAATGTTTCCATGTATCAGGAATTAAATATTAGCAATATAAATAGTGGTTTTCCAACAAGCGTTTTTAGTTAATCTTTCAAAGAATTTAAATATTTAAGCAGTCTGTATTTGTGTTCTATTACAAATTCATCTATAGACTTGTAGATACTATTTTGGAAATTTCGATCCCCAATTTCACCATCTTTCCACTTAGTTGCATCTTTAAAAATGACATCTTTTAACCCACGATATCTGTTTGAGACTTCTATTTCCCATTCATTATCTTTTTCATATTTTTCGACTTCCTCTGGTGATAATTTTGATTTTTCCATAATGTGATTTTTTATTTGTTTGTATTAGGGTTGTTTTATGGCATTATTAAGGTTGTCCAATAATTTGGATAAACTCCTGTCCATTCAATATTCTCTGCCGATCTAAAATTTTCCATTTTTCTCTTTTTTTAGGATTATCATCTTTGCCTTCGGGGTGCAGATAATAATAAGCATCCACAAACTGATCAATATCTATCTTACCCGAAACAAAAAGCAGGGGTAAGGTGATTGAGACACTTACAGAAAATCGATAAAGAACATAGGTGAAATTATTTTGAATATTACTCATCTGCCTGTAAAGTGGGAAAAGGAGTTGAACGATATCATCAGGAGTTTTATCAACATCCCATTTCTTCATTTCTTCACGGTCAGAAGCTCCATTAATCATTAGGTCAACCCATTTAGCCCCATTGCTGTTAATAAAATCTATGACGCATTGGATATGTTGTTTTTGTTCCTCCCGCCATAATGGATCGGAGGCTAAACGATAACATAAATCCCATTGAATCATATCTTCGAAAAACTCATCAGGTAAAGTAGGGATTATGGGGTATTCCTCTGATACTTGATAGATTTGATAGCACAAGGAGTTGTCTGGCTGTTCCAACTTACCATTATCATCAGGATAATTAAATTCAATATCCTTTAGAAGTAAGTCAATGGCAGGTTTTGAAAGCCCATAATTTTTATGGTCTTTGTGAAGATGAACAGGTGTGCCCGATGCGGTCTTGATCCAGTAGCGATCTTGGGCGATTTCGAATATTTGGTAGTTTGTTTTCATGTTTAAATAAAATATTCAATTTCTAATGTGTCTTGGAAACTCCTATTGATTAACCGAAAGAAACGTAGGTTTCAAATAAATACCCATTTCAGAAGCACGAGGATCAATTGGGTTATCGGATTCATCTATACCAGCAAGAATTATGCTTCCCATAAAAATTTCCCACAGAGTTTTATAATTATCATGCTTTTCATCCTCTAATCTTGCAAAACCTCCTTGGTCGATTCCCTTCAGTTGATTGAATGAATTAATCATTAGAATAACTGGTTTATCTTCGGGGAATAGTAGTTTTGTGACAAAACCATGCCGACCAGTTGAATCTGTTGTCATCACTGGCGTTTTTTTAATACTTTGAAAAGAGACTGTCGGGTCTTCAGCATCAATGCTAAAAATTGGAATTGTTAAATTCGCATATAAAACTTTAGACAACTCAACTGCCAAATATTCCAACTCATCACTTTTTAACTTTATTTTTATAAAGGCGCATGAATGACTTGACAACTGCAATTGGTGGTATCCTCTAATTCTTTTGATTATAGGTTCAAAATCGACATGTCGATCATTTGGGAAAGATTCCATTTATTTTGTTTTAATTGTTATGTAGGTCAAGATTAGATTGAAAGACTTTGATAAATTTATGGGTTGTTATATAGTGAGGTTTCCACATAAAAACAGCGTGGAACATTAACATTAAATGCTTACGAGGTACTGGTATACCTACAACCACAAATAAGCTAAGTCCACGCCAGAGCGTGGACGTTAAACTTATTAAACCATGGTTGTTTAAAAATTACCAGTTTTCGTAAGTAGGCTAATAGCTAACGTCTCTTTTATATTTTATGTCTTTTCTCTATACCATACAATTTGGATTTGTTATAATCAAAGGTAGTAAAAAAAATGAGGTAATTTTAAGAGTTTGTTGTTTTTTCTAATTCAGCATATTATGCTGTCAGTAAGCCATATTTTTTAGCAATTCGTTTTGTTTTAATTATCGTCTTGTTACTGCTCTCCGTGTACTTGCTTATTTCCCTGATAGTTCTATCCTTGTTCAAATATTTTATAATCTCTTTGGTTTTATCTTTTTCGAGAAATGTTTTTTCGCCCTCGGATGTACCTTCTGGTCTCCCCAATCTGCCCCCTTTGTTCACGTAGATAGCTTTACCCATCATCGTCCGTTCCTTTATGTTATCTAATTCCCTTTCATATATGCTGCTCAATAAAACTGAGACCATTTTCCAGATTGGATTTTTAACACCATTTGGACGTGATTGCAATCCAAGATTCAAGATGTGAATATTTACTTCATTCTTTTCTAACCATTCCATGGTCTTAATACAGTCACCAGTATTTCTACCAAGTCGAGATAATTCTTCAACGTACAAGTCGGTTATTTTACCTGCTTCAATCAATTTAACAACCTCCGCTCCTTTGGGTCTATCCATGAATGGAACACTTCCACTTATTTTGTCCATAAGCGTCAAATCGTATTTTGTTTCATCCATTGAAAATCTCTCACCAGTCTGTTGGATTGTCGAAACTCTGTTGTATTTTACCTTCATGATATGTGGTTTTATGTTGTCCTTTAAATCTGACAGTAAAAATACACCTTTTAATTGATTCCAACAAATTAAATGATGTTTTTTTTGTTGCCGTTTTAATTTAGATTAAAAGGGAACTAAAAGAGTATTAATTCGGTTGTTAAATGCTGCCAATTAGCGAGATTCAAAAGTGAATTAATGTGGACTAACAAATTAACACAATGCATGTGCATGATTTTGCATAACATTCTATATCCTTTAATTCTGAACTCAAAAGACCAAATACCTTAATATAAGCACAAGTGTCGACAAGAATCCCCAGGAGAATATTTTAAATATAAATTTAGAACACAAATATTTATTAAATTTGACGAGAATTCATATAGCTCCAATAAAATTTGTGTATAGTCAATTTCTGGAGTCATAATATGATTTAGTAATATATATGGGCGTTATGTGCCATAATATAGACCGAACGCTGAAAAATTAATAATATGCTTGAAGATATTTGTTACACAAAAAATCCGATTAAGGAAGCCATCATCAGATTGGATTTTCTTATTCCGATACCTCAATTTAATGATGAGATACCGAGTGAATTAATTTCAATAATTAAAAAATTATTTCCAATACCTGAACCAAGAGAAGTAATTGCAAGAGAACTTCAAATCTCAAATAAAGGAGTGACTCAAAATGAGAACAAAGTCAAAGAATGGAACTTTCACAATAAGGAAAGAAATAGAAAACTTGTTATAACAAAAGACTCTTTGCTACTTGTCCATAATGATTATGAAAGTTATGTGAAATTTAGCAGTGATTTTTTCACTATTGTTAATCCATTTTTTAAAATTTTTAATCTACAATTACAAAGATTTGGAATGCGCTATGTAAATAATATTGAGATTGAAAAGGGTGACCCATTTAATTGGACTCAACTATTAAACAAAAACTTGCTCTGTATTTTTAACATACCTGAAAACAAGCAAATTATCGCACGTGCTTTTCATAATTTGGAATTAAATTTTGGAGAGTTCAATGTGAGATTTCAATATGGTATGCATAATCCAGACTATCCTGCACCAATTAAGAAGAAGGCTTTTATTTTGGATTATGATGCATATACATCTGGGATTTTAGGAAAAGATGAATTAGATAGCTATTTCCCCGAGTTTCATATTGCTATTCAAAAATTATTTGAAAGTTCGATTACAGAAAGATTTAGAACAATTTATAAATAATGAGCGATACAGAATATTTTTCACAAGAATATCAACCTGAATCACAAACAGGTATAAAAGAAACTACAATAGTTAAGGAAGTCTCGAAAATAGAGGATTGTTCTACAAATGACTTTGAAATTTATGGTATTTCAAAACCTCGAAGAGTAATTATTAAAGCGAAACTAACAAATGGTCAGGATTGATATAAATAAAGAATCTCGTGTATGTCAGGGTGACATTTTAAAAAATGTTGAAATGATTGAATATGCAATAGAAAAGGAAGGTGGTATAGAGATTTCAAAAATTATATTTCCATTAGTATTGGTTTTGACTCAAGACTGTGATTTACAACAAGACTTTACAAATAGAAATAAAACTAACCCACAAAATCACGATAAACATTTGATTTCAGTAATTGTCGCCCCTATTTACAATGTTGAACATTTGTATAGCGGAGAACATTTAAGTGAATTAGGACTTAAAATGCAGGAAATTAGCCGAAAATCAGACAAAAGTGATAATAAGTTCTTGAAAGCCAATCAGAATCCCCGCTATCATTTCCTTGAATTTGATTCATCTATACCTATTGTGGAATCTGTTATCGATTTTAAGCATTATTTCACAGTAAATATCAAGTATATGGACACACACAAGGAAAATAATTTTGTATGTAAAGTATCGGAATTATATAGGGAGCAAATCTCCCATCGTTTTGCTAACTTTCTATCAAGAATAGGATTACCAGATGACAAATAAAAAAAGTCACATAATATAGGCTATAAATGGCGAATTTGGTAACATAATTGAAACTTCGTCACCAGCAAAATTTGTTGAGACCTGTAATAAAGATTTCAGTTAATGATTAAAATTGGTTCCAAAAAACAAAAGACATTCGGAATTGCATTATTCTTGATTATCGTTTTATTTTGGGTGCAAGAACCATTTAAAAAAGATATAATGCCATATCCGAGTATCCTGATGTGGATTATAATTAGTATAGTTCTCCTTTTTAGCTTCATTTTCATCTTTAGTAAAATACGAGACAAAAAAATATTAAATACCGTCACGAAATCAAATAGAGGCACAAAAACAGAAAGAGATTTGGTATTAAAACTTTTGAAACACGGAATACCTGCACAGACCATTTTTCACGACCTATATGTAAAAAAGAAGGATGGTGATTTTTCTCAAATTGATTTGGTAGTAGTCACGAAGGTGGGGATTATAGTATTCGAAGTAAAGGATTTCAGCGGTTGGATTTATGGAAATGGAAATTATGCCCAATGGACACAAGTGTTAGCGTACGGAAAAAATAAATACCGTTTTTACAATCCTATAATGCAGAATAATAAGCATATAATTGATTTAAAGATGCAATTAGAACAATTTCAAAATATCCCATTTTATTCAATCGTGGTGTTTTATGGTGACTGTGTTTTGAAGGAGGTAAGTTTCGTTCCGAATGGAACTTACCTTGTGAAATCGAAAAGAGTATTAGAGGTTATGAAAATAATTGCAAAAAATAATGAACCAGCTCCTTATACAAATAAAGCCGATGTTGTGAGGATTTTAAAAGAAGGCGTGCAAAATGGAGAAAATATGGAAACTCAAATACAGCATATAGGAAATATTAAGAATATGTTGGGCAAGGAAAGGATATTTGAATAATGAGCCACTTCTCAGTAAAAGTAACCTATAAAGACGGTAAACCAGCAGGTGATATTGGTGTGATGATCGACTATGGCTGGTTAGGTGGAACGGATGAAAAACGAACTCATTCTGACGGCTGGGTTGAGTTCCATAACTATGAGAATAAGTCAGGGGATATTTGGGTTCATTGGCATAATATGGGTAGCCATAGTTTGGATGACGGTAGGAAATACTCATTCACAATTTGATAAATCAAAATATAAACGTAGAAATGGGATAACTTATTAGCCCGTTTCGTACCTGATATAAATACCGATCTTCTAATAGCAGACAATTACCATTACGAAATGAACCCTATTTCTGCGATAATGGCTTGTAGCATAAAAATGTTAAGCTAATTAGTTTTGATATCCTTGGCGAAGCTCAATAACCGCCAAATTGTTAAACTCAAACATTATAGATCATAGTTGAAAAAAAAATCCAATCTAAAAATAGTTTCATTATATAGAAACATATTAAGTACCTTTGCACTATCAAGCATTAAATGAATGGACAAACTTTTTGACATTATATTTTTAGACGAGACTTTTGAATTTCTCAGTAATCTTGAGAAGAAGCACTACGAAAAAATCATCTTTAATATTCGTAAAGCTCAGACAAGGCATGATCCTGAACTATTCAAAAAACTTAAAGATGAGATTTGGGAATTCAGAACGCTATATCAAGGAATTCATTATAGGTTGTTTGCATTTTGGGATAAAACAATTTCTGAAAATACCCTTGTTATTTCAACCCATGGAATAGTCAAGAAAACCAGCAAAACACCTGACAGCGAAATTCAGAAGGCAAAGCAAGTTCGTTCACGATATTTTGAAGATAAAGAAATCACTAATAAGACAAAGAAATGAAAACACATACTTTAGACGAAGTTCAAGATAAACTTATCGGTAAAATTGGCACCCCAAACCGTGACAGATTTGAATATGAATTACAAATGGACTTAATTGGGCAAGCAATAAAACAGACAAGACAGGAGCGAAAATTAACTCAAGAGGAGCTTGGGAAACTAATTGGTGTGCAAAAAGCACAAATTTCGAGAATTGAAAATAATGCCAGTAATGTTACAATTGAGACTCTTATGCGAGTATTTAATGCTTTACAGGCGAAAGTGATGTTACAAGTTGAATTGCCTCATTTCAAAATCAGTCTTGAGCAATAACCATAACCTATTACATACAACGGGTGAAGTAGATTATTGGATATTTTTCATTCGAATATACATTCATATGTTTGTCAATGAAATGTAATGCTAATATCCACCTTACCTCAAATTGGCGTAACACTATTATCCGTTCTAAAAAAACACTAATATGATTGATTTATCTACGTCAAAAAGAAGATATTACAGTAGGGATTGTGGGTTAAAACATTGCCCTGAATGCGGTTCTGAATTGCTTGAATTTAACTGTACGATTCTTCTTTCAGTAAAAACAAAATCAGATCAAGGTGAATTTATGACCAATCATTCAGGTAGTCATTTTTGTACTAAGTGTCCAGTTGTTGTGTTTGATAACGATCAAGTGATACAAGCAGCAGCATTTGGAATTCGGGCATCTGCTGATCTTCAGTATTTAATTGAAGGAATCATTGATCTGAACAGAATCCCAGATGAAAAGAAACACCTTGAAATTGGAACTGATGAAAATCCAGTGCCTTTAGTTCGTTTTTTACCTGATAAAAATACAGCTAAAATAATTGCAGCTAAAACACCGTTACGAAATGAACCCTGTTCCTGCGGTAGCGGATTGAAGTTCAAAAAATGTTGTGGCAAATAAAATACTAAGCTATGGATAATTGGGTAAAAAGAAAGGAATTTGAAAGTATGTTCATGCCAATAATCCAAAATGGTACGGACATATTGGCAATTCATCGGGTGAAAGAACTACCTGATGAAATCGTAAATATGGCAATCAGACTATCCACACTGGATTTTATTAAATATTTAAAACTAACTGACAACAGTATTGCTGCTTCAAGTGAAATCGCTGGAACACGAGTGAAAAATCCAATTACTACAACAAATCACCTTTCCGCCATTGGTTTAACAATTCTATTTGAGCCAAAATATAAATATATAAACTTTATGAAATCAATTCCCCGATAAAGGGTTGTGGAAGCAAAATGGTAAATTCTGTGTTTACTGGCTTTCCGAATGATTGGCAAGCTACCGTGGTCATGGATTGGAGCGAGGGGTTTTGGGATAAAATGAAAGAAAAACATTCAACTATTGATTGGATGCTGTAGGTTGAATTATTACACTACATTTGACCACAGCAGACAAAAAATATAAAATCTTAAACCGATGAACATCCTTAAAATCGTCAGCGGTAAAGTAGAACTTCGTAAAGACAGTGGATCACTTATCAGAACAATTGGAAACAATGATGTCATTAATGCTGACATCAATAATGACGGCTCGTTGGTGCTTGTAACGACCATCCAATCAAAACTTTGCAAAGAGCAAGAATATTGGTACCCCGCAAAATCTTTGTACTTTTATCTAAATTTCAAAATACTGTAGTTTAATGGATTGGGAAAAAATTAAAATGACAAGACAAGATGGTGAAGTTCTTGAAGCTCAAGCTCCTATTATTTTATCCGCAAGTCGCTCAACTGATATACCTGCATTTTACTCGGAATGGTTTATTAACCGATTAAAAGAAGGATATCTGGTCTGGAAAAATCCATTTAACCAGAAACCTCTTTTTGTAACATTTAACAACACTCGATTAGTCGTGTTTTGGTCAAAAAATCCAAAACCAATAATTCAGCATCTTGATTATTTAAATGACAAAAAATTTAATTACTATTTTCAATTTACATTAAATGACTATGTAAAAGAAAAATTAGAGCCAAGTGTACCTAGTGTGGAATCAAGAATTGAAACTTTTATTAAACTATCTGAAAAGATTGGTAAAGAAAAAGTTATTTGGAGATTTGACCCACTGATTCTTACAGACAAAATTGGAGTAAACGAAATACTGAATAAAATAGATACAATTGGCAATCAATTGTTTCAATACACAGAAAAGCTTGTGTTTAGTTTTGCTGATATTGGGATTTATAGAAAGGTTCATTCAAACCTAAATAGAGAGAATATAAAATATTCGGAATTTGACGATATTTCAATGAATGAATTTGCAAAAGGACTAAAAGAACTAAATCAAAAGTGGCAAATAGAAATTGGTACTTGTGCAGAAAAAATAGATTTAGAAAAATATGGAATCATTCACAACAGGTGTATTGATGATGATTTAATGAAACGTCTATTTTATAATGACACGAAACTAATGGAGTTCTTAGGCTATGAACTTAAAAAAGCAGATTTATTTGACACAAGAGAAGAACTAATACCTATTAGAAAACGGAATTTAAAAGATAAAGGTCAGAGAGAACTTTGTGGTTGCATTTTTAGTAAGGATGTCGGTGAATACAACACTTGTCTTCACTTGTGCGAATATTGCTATGCCAACACAAGTAAAAAGGTTGTTATAGACAACTATAATCGCATCAAAGACAACAGTCAAACATCTGAAACTATTACAGGAACATAACAAATGAGAGATAGTCTAACCCAACTAGCAAAACAAATTGTTGATTCAATTGAGATAGATGTCGATGAATTTCAGGTGTACGGTGAAAATGACATTTTACCCAAAATCATTGAAAACATCGAATTTCAATCTGATTATATAGTTTGCATTTGGGTTAACAGTAATGATACTGCAATTGCGAAAGAACAATATGAAAGTTTTCTTCACAAGCCAGTAAGTATCATCAACAACAATCATCACAATATTCTTTACTGGTTTGAAGGATTTAGTCGAAAAAAACTAATTGAAAAGCATAAGGACGACCAATCAAGATTAATTAGCAAAGAGCAAACTCAAATAGAGGCTTTAAAAAACTCTTCAATTCTGCCAACTTGGTTACAACAAAGTATTTTCGAGAAATACAAAGGCCATTATGCTCCTGACCACGAACGGTATGAAAAAAACCTAAATTTGTCAGATGACGAATTGAGAGTTTATCTCGGTACATATTTTCCAAGAAGCTATGGAGAAAGCTTTTGTGTATTTGACAATATTTTTGAGAACAAACATTATTCGGATTTAGCAACAAAAGAAGAAATAAATATTCTTGATATTGGATGCGGTACAGGTGGAAATCTGATTGGTTTATTAGTTGCCATAAATAAATACTGCTTAGCAACTAAAAATATTAATATCATTGCTGTAGATGGGCATTCAAGTGCTCTCAGCGTTTTAAGCGGCTTAGTAGATGAATTTACTTACAAAGCTACTTTTACCATAAAACTGATTACAAAGTGTCAATCAATACATTCGGCAAAAGATTTAGAATGGATTATAGATTCAAATTATGATTTCATAATGTCGTTTAAAATGGGTTGCGAACTCATTGCAGAAGGGAATACTGACATTTATTATAACTTAACAAAATTTAGTTTGCCAAGATTATCACAGGTCGGGCTGTTCTTGTTGTTAGATGTAACAACAAAAGTTGGGATAACCTATAATCCTATCTTAATGAATTTACAGGTAAATAGGGCAGTAAATGAATTAAGTGACTATAAAACACTTATTCCAGTCTCTTGTGGTGAATTTGAAAAAGATTGTTCTGTCAATTGCTTTACTCAGCGCACTTTCAATATTACTCATTCTCTAAAAATGAATGATAAAAGTAAGGTAGCTTATCGAATTTTAGCAAATGCTAATTTTGTGAATCATGTTACATCATTCGAAAACAGCTGCTTATATATAAACATCTTTGAAAGAGATGATAATTGTGGGAAATATTGCACAAAAAGTAAAGGGGATTTAGTTAAAGATAATTATAAAATTTAAACATCAAGATATGGCAAAGAAAGATTTTTTTATTAAAGAATCAGATTTAGATGATTATCAAAGAGATTTATTATACCGCACCTTAGACCAATCAATGGTTGTGTCGGGGTGTGCTGGTAGCGGTAAATCAGTTATTGCTTTACACAAAGCAAAACAGATTCAAAAAGAAAAAGGCAATGACTATCAAATCATTGTTTTTACAAAATCTTTAAGTGGTTATATGAATTCTGGACGAAACGCCTTAGAGTTAAAAAATGATTTTTACTATCACTGGCATTGGAAAAACAGACTAGGATGTCCTAAATCAGATTATGTAATAGTTGACGAAATACAGGATTTTACAAAAGAAGAAATTGAGGAATTCAAGAAGGCAACCCGTAAACATTTTTTCTTTTTTGGAGACACAGCACAGTCAATATATGATGGATTGAAAGATACACAAAACATTCGTGATATTGCCTATCAAGCAGGATTGTCAGAATTTCCTTTATATTTCAATTATAGGTTACCAAAGCCGATAGCTAAAGTTACTGAAAGCCACATAGGTGTCGGAACTCGATATAATGAAGGTACTTATAAAAGCACTGAGAATTCAATCCCTCGAATTATTCGGTATTCAAATTACGATAAACAAATAGAAGCAATTGCAAGAATAATTAAAAATAATAATCTAACTGATGTGGGAATATTTTTCCCTATAGGGGCGCAAGTCAAAAATGCTAGTATTTTACTAACTAAAGCTGGTATAAACAATGAAGTACGATACAATGAAGATGGTAAAGGCATAGATACTTTAAATTTCAATAGTTCCAATCCTAAATTGATGACTTATCATTCTGCGAAAGGATTACAATTTGAAACTGTATTTTTGCCAGATTGCACAATTGAAAATGATGGTAAAGGACACAGCAAACAAAAATCATTATATGTTGCAATGACAAGAACTTATAAAAACCTATACATAATGCATAATGGAGATTTAACTTCATTTATTAATGGTAATGTTCCAGAACGTTTTTATAAAACAACGGAATTTGACGAAATTAGCGACATTTAAAATTTGAGATTTATGAAATTATTTATACCAACAAGTTCTCTGAACTTTAACAACATAATGTCTTGTGAGACAATATCTCCTTTTGTATTTTATACTCAAAGAAACTTTGGGTATAAAACTTTTGAGAAGGTTGAATTAAACAACTTTAATAATTCCTTACTTCTTTATGAAGTATTCCCCGAATTGCAAATCCCTAAAAGCGAATTAGTCAATTATCCAATGGTAATCGAAGTTGACATTGATTCCGAAGTAAACGGATTGAAAAAGATACATAATGACATTTGGCAAATCGATAGAACGATTTACTTGAACCCATTTAGTTCAAATATATATTTCTTTTCATCTGAGGATAAAAGTACAATTCTTTCACGTTCCGAATCTAGTGCTGAAACTAAATTGGTAAAGCTATATTGGAATTGTATTAAAGTCTATCAATCAGAAAAAAAAGATTACAAGTTAGAGGGAATATCTGATTTGCCAATTCTCAATTATCATGAGTTAGAAAATGACAATCAAAAAAACAAAATAAAAGGATTTGCATATGCATATTTAATTGCAGCAAACAATTCAACATCAAAAGAAAACATTCAATTAAAAAATGTCATTAATAAAATCATCAATCTGTCTTCAGCTATTGTTAATAGTGTTTCTGGTAATGGTACTCAACAGCAAAATGATGAACTTAAATTTCTCTTACAAAAAATTAATGCGCATCAATACAACGATGTAAAAGAATTTTTAAAAACAGTTCTACCTGACCAATACAATGATGTTTGGAATAGAATATATAACCAGTTTGGAATGAGGATTCCAAATAAATACAATTTCGAAAATTATAGTCATTCCCTAACAGATAAGGCAAAATATGAAACTTCATTACAAGAGTTGAAAAACTGGAGTAATAAAATGATAGAAAGTAGCAATATTGTGAAACCTAAACTGGATTGGAGCAACATTGCATTAGCTGGGAATAGACTGACACAATACGAAGACCCATTTATTGTGAAACTAGAAACAAAAGAAATGTATCAAAATTTAATTAATGATATTTTTGTTTCTTCTGATATTACGGAATCTTTATTTAGTTCAGAAAAGTCAAATTTAGCTGACGAGATAACAAGGAAAATTAAGAGTTATGTCGGTGACGAAGAATGGAAAAACCACGATGCAAATAAATTCCTAAACAATTTAAGACGAAATATTGCAGGGCAAGAAGCATTTAATATTAATTGGAATACTGGTTTAATATCTGCAATTGCTTCATTTCTTCTAAAAGGAGAAGATTTTGAAAAGTTAAATGATTTTCTCATTTCTTCTGAAATTGAAGATGGTCGTCTTGCCTTTGGCTTTTATGGTTGTATTTGTGGATTTGCAAACTTATCAAGGGTATTTACAGCTAGTCTTTTTGAATCAGATTATGACTATTTGGCAAAAAATTACAAAACTATATATAAACAGTTGCACAATATCGAATTGTCTGGTGATATACCAAAAGAAGAAAAGCAAAAAACTATTACAGTCCAATCAAAAATTAATACTGAGATAAAGACAGTAGAACTTTCAAGTAATAATATTTCCATTCTAACTCAAGAAATTGAAATTAATGCATCTGACTTTGCAAGTATAAAGGAGAAGGACAAGCAATTTTATAAAACTGAAATGTCTAGGTTATACAGCGGTGAGATTTCGGAAGACTTTATCAAAGCTTTGGAAGAAATAGAAAATCCAAAAGGCACGATTGGTAAGTGGAAAACTGTAATTGCATATTTAAAAAATAAATCTAAACAGACAAAAGAAGAAAAGCCACCAAAATATTCAACTACAAAACAAACTTCAATATTTTTTGATAACGTTGACAATCAATTGTTTATTCAAGACTATAATGCTTTTGAAAATATTTCTTCTTTAATTCCAAAAAATGAATGGAAAAAAGTAAAATCCGAAATAGAGTGGATTCAAAAAGTTCATAGAGAAAATGGATATAAAAAAAGTGATGGTAGTTGGGTTAAATTAGATAAGCATTCAAACGAAGAAGTAATTAACCATTTGAAAAATAATGTTTCCAGACAAGGTAAAATAGCTTTAAAAACAATAGACATAATGATTGAAGAATTAAAAAGGAGATATTGTAATTAATCCACCCAAAAGCCATACACCTTCGCAATTCGACAAACTGACAATCAGACCAGAAATTGCATAAGAGTTTGTCTTGCCAGCACAGTAAGACAGCGGAAGACAAAGCACATACCCCTATCGAGTAGACAGTCCAGCCATTTAGCACTGACGGGGTGCACGTCTCACACCACAGTGCGTATGGTTCTCGTATAAAGCGGTTTATTAACATGTGAAGCATTTACAGTGCACATGTAATCGGTTAATAACAATACACAAAAGGTTATAACAATTGGCAAGCTTTAGACTATATTCGATACTTCGTCACCTTTACTGGTGAACTTTTTGCTTATGATTTACAATAGCTCTATAAATTGATTTCTCAATGAATAAATAATTCTGATATTAGTAGGTCTTGCTATTATGACTGTGTCAGTAGCAATTCTGCCAGATGAAAATATAGTTCGGATTGCCGACCACGGGCTAATTAATGGGAGGATTTTTAACCTATTTTATTTTAGATTGACATTTTTGTGGTAGTTAAGACATTTTTGAAATAGAAATAACAAAAGACTGTGATAATATTTTATTAATACCTAAAAATGAAGAATAAAATAACTACTTTGAAATCATTAGTTTATGATGGTGCTTCGTTAAAACAACTCGAAATAAACGATGTTGTTTTGGATAGGTTAAATTATGAACTGTCAATTATCGAAAAACTTGACCTCATTGACTACTTTCTCAATTATTCGAAAATTGTAAAAATCTGTAATTCTCATGATGTTCTTCGTTCCTATGGTAGAGGCTCAGCATGTGGTTCACTTGTAAATTATTGCTTAGATATTACCAAAATCAACCCATTGCAAGAAGGGTTAATTTTTGATAGATTTCTTAATCCTGAATTATCAATAAATGCGGATATAGATATTGATATTTCGTGCGGACATCAAAAGATGATAATTGAAGAATTGAAAGCAGAGTTGCCGAAGCATTTTATTTATAATCTTGCCTTTTTGCCTACTTCTGGTGGTGAGACATATGAAACAGTAATAATCAATGACGTTTCATATAAAAAACATCCCTGCGCAATAATTATTTCACCTGATAAAATGCCTTTTCCAATTGGTGAATATAATGATACGGAATACTATTATACTGATAATTATAGGAATACAAAATTCTTAGACAATTATAAATTTGACATATTAGAACTGGATTATCTAAATAAAATAGAGTTGATAGTAAAACTAATTGGGGATGAGTATCACCCATATAAATTACCTTTAACCGACAAAAAAGTATTTGATTTTTTCAAAAATGGAGACCTAAGTGATATCTTTCAATTTAATTCAGATTCAATGCGTAAAATATTACATGATTTCCAGCCTACCTCAATATATGATTTAACAATAATCAATGCTGTGTTCCGTCCTTACTCAATTAACAACATCCCTTCATTAATCAAGAATAAGCGAAACGGATATATAGACCCATACAAAAGCGATGGAAGAGTAAATGAAATCTTACATGAAACTTATGGCACGTTGATTTATCAGGAGACTTTTATGTACTTATCAAATGTTATTGCAGGATTTAGTTATTCTGAAGCAGATAAATATAGACGAATCCTATCTAAAGGTAAGAACGATGAAAAGATATCTGAATTTAGGTCTAAATTTAAATCTGGGTGTAGGGAAAATAGCAGTTTAAGTTCTGAAGAAATTGACAAATTAGATACTATGATTTTGGAGAAAGCACCTATCGCTTTCAATAAATCACATTCATTGTGTTATACCATAATTTCATATTGGTGTGCATACTATAAAGTAAATTTTGAAAAGGAATTCGATAGCGTTTTCAGTGCAAATAACAAATGAGTTGCTGGAATTTGTTTGAAATAGCAAATTTAATCAATTGCGAAATGTATAATTGGTAAGCTAATATAATTTCTATATTTGAAGATGTATTAGAAGACCATGGTCGGAATTGGTAAGTCCAAAAATAGAATGCTAATATAGATAAAGCATTTATAATTAACCAGTTAAAATGAAGACAACGATTTTATTGCTATTTTTCACCATTTATCTTATTTCTTGTCAAAATAAATCAGAAAAAAAAGATAAAAGAAGTGCGGATACAATAAAACAACCATTATTGTCTGAAATACCGATATGCCCCACAGAAACTTTTGTAGATAAACGTGATAAGAAAAATTATTCATTAATTACTATTGGAAAACAAACTTGGACATGTGGAATTATTGAATATAAAACAAATAGAGGTAGGATGTACCGAGACCACCTTTACGATTGGGAAGCAGCTATTGATGCATGTCCACAATCATTTAGAATACCATCAGAAAGCGATTGGCATGAATTATTTCACCATGTTTATGACTCAATCATAAAAAAATCTTCACCACAACTTATTGAAAGACTATTGGGAAATGCCCAAAATATTCATTGTAACGAGTGCAAAGGGAAATATAGAAGAACAGGTTTGCCTCCAACTTTTAGATTAGATTTGGCAATAGCCAAATTTGATGACTTTTTGAAAATAAAAGAGACCCGTGGAGATGAAATGGTTATAATGTTCTTGTTTTTAGAACGTATGGGGTTTTGCACCTCTGGTAGCGGATTTAAGTATCAGGGTGGAACAGGTGTTGATGACTATTCCTATTTTTGGTCTTCATCAACTGATAGCTCAAAAGACCATAAATTTGTCCCAATCTATACTGGTCAATATTGTCAAGGCTGTGGATACAAGTTTTCAATGCCATATAATAATAACTTTGGTTTTAATTTAAAATGTGTCAAGGCAAAATAACTGGCTATGAGCCTGCCTAACATAGGCTGCAATCGGCACGACTACGTTTCAACCACTATTAAACAATGCCACACGGGTAAGCCAATGAAGCCTTGCGATGCTTTAGGTATTAAAATCTTCCTTTGATGGGTATGGCAATAAATGCATTACATTTGAAGTGCAGTTATATGTTGGCAATAATTGAGTTCAGTTTATTATTGTAGATAAGAGCATATAATTGGTGGTTATTCTATGAAAACTTTTATAGCAGATATAATTCCTAAAATTCAAAGATTCAGCCAGAAACTGGATGACTTGACTAAACTGACTAATCAACACTGGGTTTCACTGGGTGATTTAACTCAAATTAAAAGAGTTTTCATTTTTAGACCCAATAATCAATTGTTGATTTCTTCCAATGGAATTGTTGATAAAGGTTCATGGGAATATTTAGGGAATCAATCTTTGCTTATAGACACAAAACAGGAAAGCTATTTGCTAAAACATGGATTTTTTGACGAAAATGTAATTGCGCTTAAACTTGACAGTACTGATAGTTATGCATTCTTTGTTAACGAAACAAAATATGACAAAGAGTTAAATAATATAGGCGATGTTTTAAAATTTCTGGAGAATAAATATTTGAAAAACAATCAAGCTGCATCTATTTTTGGTTCAAATACAACAGGTTCTATAAATGAAGATAATGAAATTTATAGTTATGAAGTAATCAAAGAAAAAGATGAGTATGATATTGTCTGGGGTAGTCATATAACTTATTTAATTCGATTTCATGACGATAGTACTGGTGCAGTATACAAGGGAAAAAAATCAGGTAAGTATTTTTATACTAATATTAAAAGTGGCAGAATATATTGTGACGACCTTGAAGATGCTGTTTGTCAGCTTTATCAGTGGAAACAAAAATACAAATAGCTGCTGACCATACACAGGAAGAAGCACTTAACTTTCCACACTCTGGCTATTCAATTGACCTTTTCGAATCTTTGAGACCAATAATTGTGACTAAAAGCGTAGAAGTATAAAATACTACTAATTAAAATGTTGTTATGCAATTCGAAGACTCAATTGAAGCAATAAAAGAAGCTTTGATAAAAGCATGTATCAAATCACGTCCGAGTTATTTCAAACCCTATCTTTTTTCCGAAAAAGTAACCTGTGAGCCTGATAAGGAAGGTTTTTATAAGTTTTTCAAATATATGCTTGCGGCTTCTAAAAAGAAATCAGACGGGGAATTGTTCTTAAAAATAAAATTCCTTTATCCCGATAATAGAACGGTTGCGCATTATGAATTTTATGATACAAAACATATCCATGCTCGACTAACAATAATTGTTGAAGAATCTAATCAGTCAATTTATCTGGATGTTCTTCCTTTCTAAAATATGACAATGAACAATGATAATTTATTAAATAAGAAAAATAATGATAAAGCACGAAACGTAGGTAAAGGTTATAAAAAATGGCTGTTAAAAGTGTAAAATCGGAGTACCTTCTCATGCATACAAAATTGTTTGGGTTGGCTAACATCTTAGCCGACTCTTTTAATAGACTCAACCGTTGTGTGTCTGCTTAATAGGATAATACAAAACAATATAACAGATAAATATGAAAAAAATATTCTTGTACTGTTTTGATAAATGGTGGATACTACCTCTTTTTTCAGCAATGTTATTTGCATTGTTCTTTTTCTTTGATGAAATATGGCTGTTGCTTGCAGGTTTTTTATTTATAACAGCTTCTGTAATTTATCAGTTAATAAATAAACGATGGAAATTAGGATGTCTGACAGGAGCTATTATGATTGTTTATTTATGCTTATCAATTGTTTGGTTTATTTTACAATTCATATTTCCAAATGAAAATATTATCCATCATAGATACGCTAAACGGTATGAGAATAGAAAAGAGATACAAAATATCATAGGTGTCGAAATTCCAAAATTTAAAGTTGTTGATTCTCGGCTTATATACATGCATGGCATTGACTTTGAATTTGAAGTTCAAAGTAAAATTGAATTTGAAACATTTCCAGACGATAACTTATTTGGTGAGCTTGATAGTATTTGTAGGCTTCAAGTTCCACAAGAACCAAATAAAAGTTCAAGTTTCTTTTACTACAGCTTAGAATGTATTGGGCGTTGTTGGGAGAAAAATGGAAACGAATACAAGTACAGTAGAGAAACTGATTTTGGCGAAAAGTTTTTGCATAGCACAGATGCATACTTTTATTTTACAATTACAAAGGGTTCTAAAACAGCAAAAATTAGATATGGGAATTATTAAAGACAGACTCCTATGGATTGACAAATATATTTCGAACACACAACTGGAGACTATAACGAATAGTAGGGTTTGTTGTATAGCTGTATATTTGAAGCTTTATAACCCTCACAATCATTCGTGTTGGTTGACAGGAAAACACGAAGCAAACCTTTATAAACCATTACCCCATGAATATTCTTAAAATCATCAACGGCAAAGTTGAACTTCGCAAAGACAGTGGATCACTTATCAGAATAATCGGAAACAATGATGCCGTAAATGCTGATATCAATAATGATGGTTCATTGATTCTTTTAACAACAGTTAAGGGTAAAGTAGAACTACGCAAGGAGAGCAGTTCATTAGTCCGTACAATCGGCAATGGAGACGCTACAGGAGCACGATTCTCTGGTGGTGATATTCTGGTCACAACTAATAAAGGGAAGACTGAGTTGCGTAAAGAAAGTGGGTCATTGATTCGGACAATCTAAAAATAGTCCCTAATATTAAGGAAATGTTGGGCAAGGAAAGGATATTTGATTGAAGACAATACAATATAAAGGTCAAATGATTTAGGATAAACAGAGAATAGAAAAAATCACACAGTATGAAAACTCGTTCATTTTTAATTTTCGGATTGCTAATATTCACTTTTTTTTCTGCATTTAGCCAAATGTTTGGAAAAATTGACAAGAAAGTAGAAAATATCAAATTAGTAGCATTTGATGACAAGCCAATATTCGTTTATGAAAACTTAGTTTCAATTATTTATCTTGAAAAAGAATTAGTAATTGAAAGTTTAATAACACGTCTTGAAGATAGTCAACTGTGTCCATTAAAAAGAAAGAATTATAAAATGATATTAAAAGATTTAACTGAAAATGATAGTAGTTTTTATAAAATAAATCCAGCGATAGCACCATCTGAAGAAACTAAAGGTATGGACAAAAAAACAGGATTTTTCCCCTTAGACTATTATTCACAATTAGTTTGTTTTAATATTAGCAAAAAATATATTGCACCTTATGGATATAAAGTTTCAATTGATACTTCAAACTTAATCCCGTTAAAAAAGCACTTTGACTGGATGATAAGTGATTTAGTCCTTAATGGTCAGGCTAAAATCTACAATAAGAAAACTGGCAAATATGAGAAGGAAGTGCAATATGAAATAATTCATTTTGATGGCGCACACGGTGGAGAACAATTACAATTTAAAGATAATTCACTTTTCTTCATAGTTGATACTTACTCAGATGTAATAATGCCTGATAGTGACTGTGACGAAGAATTCCAATAATCTATAAAATAAAATACCTGAGTCCTACAATCATTTATGTTGGTTGACAGATAAAGACCAAGCAATGCACCAATTATCATAGTCAAAGCTGTTCAGCAGCAAGCGAATTTGAAGACAAGAAAAGAGAAAATGAAAGAAGACGGCTGGTATAGAAGAATGAAGTTGAATAGGCTGTTGATACTTGGCATCATGCTGACAGGATTTGGCTTTTATCAGTTTCCGACACTTCTTACTGGAAAATCTTCATTATCCCCGTTGAGAGGAACAATTCGTGCGGTTGACACCTATGTTACAAAAGTTACAGATAGATATGGTCACAATAGCCAAAAATCAGAATTGATCTTTTATATGAATGAGTTTAAGCAAAAGTATTATTTAGCTGAAAACATTGGTGACAGCTATACTAATGAGAAATACGAAACAATTAGACAAGGATTAAGACAAGCAGATTCTGTGACAGTATGGGTTAAGAAAAATGAATTATTAGCTTATGAGCCAAAGGTATTTCAAATTGAGTCAGACAATCGAGTTATGCTTTTAGAATATGGAAGTGTTATATCGGGTCAAGTTCCAATTACATTATTTTTGTTTTTTATGGGACTTGGTTCAATAGGAGCTTTTTTCTATTTAAGATTCCCAGAAAGAGTAAAGCAAATATTTGTATAAAATGAATAAACGCCAGCCACAAGAAAAAAATTACAAATGGCGAGTTTTGAGAGTATATTTGGAGCTAAGTTGCCCGCACAAACATTCAAGTAATTAGCCAGCCATGTAATACTCTATCCGCCAATTTTCAAAGACTTAGTCGTTGTCCACAATATTGTTGCGAAATTTCAACCAAGTAGAAAATTTAAGCATGAAGACAATCTATGTATTTATTTTAGGAACTATTCTGACATTAATAGGACTATTCATTAAAGCAAATCAAATCGAAAACGGAGACACAAATTCCGTTGGAATGTATGTTGTAGTTTTTCTCATTCCAATAATAATTGTTGCTGGTGCTAATGCATATATCCTGAATTCCTCTGAAAAATTAAAAAGTACAATACTCAAAAGATTTATTAGTTTAATTCCTATTCTACTTCTTTTGTTAATTTCACA
Source organism: Bacteroidota bacterium (assembly GCA_037142075.1). Classification (GTDB taxonomy): domain Bacteria; phylum Bacteroidota; class Bacteroidia; order Bacteroidales; family UBA4417; genus UBA4417. The sequence goes on along the minus strand of JBAXBJ010000001.1, from coordinate 91,280 downwards.
GTTTAAAGGCATTGGAGTTTATTTATTTGATGCTGATCTATCGTTTTTAGGAAAAATAGGTTTCGTGATAATTGGGATTACAAATCTGGTTTGGAATGCAGCAATCTCAAATATCCAAATTATTAAAAAATGAATACCATTGCCAACAAAGGTGCAAGCGTGATTCATAAATAGCGTATATACGAAAATGAAAAGATCAATTATTGAAATAAAAGATATTTCTAAGGCGGTGCCAAAATATAGGACTTGGTATAGATATTATGATGACATATTTGTATCTGTTATTAATACTAATAATTCTCGAAAGTCGCATCTAAGAATTAAAAGTTCTACTGATAACATAAAGGATAAAAGAGACAATAAAATGTGTTTTTGGCATTCCGATTGGCAATATTCTAAGATTGAAAACAAATACGGAATAGCAGAAACAGGAAAAAAGACTTACGAGATTATTGGGTATTACAATGAAGAAATGCATCGCATAGATAGTGTTGTGGGTTCTGTAGCGATAGAGTTTCAACATACTCTTGACGTTTCCGTAAATGAAATGGATTCCAGATATTTAGCCCATAAAGCACTAAATTATACGCCATATTTAGTTCTTGACTTAACAGAATATAAAGCTAAAGATACCTTATTTAGAATCCTATATTTTTCATCAAAACAAATTGATTATCATATTTTTAATTCATCCGAAATAATCAGTTCTTTATTAAAAAATATCAGGAAATGGATAGGTTCAGCATATAATACAAATGGCAATTTGTTTCTTGATTTTTCCGATATTATGGTTCGGTTTACTCCAACACTAAAAAAAGAATTTGTAATACTATCTCAAGAGACATTTTTAAACAATCTACTTAGTCTTGAACAGGATATTGTTGATGAGATTAATAAGGAAAAAGAATTCGAGGAACAAAAAAGAAAAGCACAAGAAGCTGAAAAGCAGGAGAAGATCAGACAAAGAAAATTAAAATATGCAGAACAAGTCAAAAACAATAAGCTTGAAATAGAAACAAGTTCATCATTTCGATTTTATAGAAATTGTCTGAAACATCCTAAGATTAGAGAAATAATATCGTCAACAGAATATATAGAGTTAGTTAAATATGATACATTTCTGGAACATACAAAAGATATATTGAAAAAATCACATATTTATTCATTTTTTCGATCTACATTTTCGAATCCGATCTTAGAATTAAAATACACAACCCATAGCAAAAAAGAAAAAGAGAAATATCAGTATTTGTTTTCCGATATTTCAATAACTCAAAAACATGGACGGGAAGGAATTATTAGTTTAGAATTCATATCCGAGTCTGGAAAAAGAATAAGAAAAGTTTCTAAAAAACTTGAATTGGCAAGAGGTTTCCTCCATTCGACTACAAATGCTGCAAAATTTGAATATAACGAATACGAAATTCTGGTATCAAAAGAATACTATTTGTTTAATAAAAAGGTAAGTCAGCAAGAATTTATCAACATATCAGAATATTGTGAAATTGGAATTTATAGGGATGAAGAGTCAGAATCGATATATCAAGGGGTGATAAAAGAACTTTACAAAAATGATGATTATGAATTAATAGAAGGATTTTGTCAGAATTTTATCTCATATTATACACTAAACAAATATTATGAAGATATAAATCAATGGCAACCATTATCTGCAAAAAACGAATGGTAAAACGCCTTTACCTATTATACGCAATAGTAAATCGGGGTATGTATTATACTCCCCAAAAACATTTGAAAACTATACATACATTTGTGCTGGCTGACAGTTGAGCAACAATTTATTCTCGCACTTGTCATAGTGTCGGAACATTACCAGTAATTATGAAAAGAATCTCATCAATAATTCGAGAGTATAATATAGGTGTACAGACTCTTATTTATTTCTTATTAAAAAAAGGATACAATGGAACATTATCACTTACAACTAAAATTAGTGAACCATTTCTTTCTTTAATTGATGAGGAGTTTAAATCAGAACTTCAAATAAAAGAAATTTCTCGAAAAATCGAGAAAAACAAAACAGCAATAGAAATCCAATTAGATTCATTAAAATCAATACCCATTGGATATACCAAACGTATAAAAATAGACACGGGTTCTAATTTGACATTTCAAGATTTATTTGGTGCTTGTTTTTATGGAGTAAAAAATATTATTTGTATTGACCCTTATTTGCGTAAAGAATATCAATATGAGAACTTAAGACTATTAATAAAAATGATTAAGAGGTTTACTTCAAATTCGATTCAATTTCAATTATTGACCTGTTGGGACTCTAAAGTAAATAATAGTAAGGAACAAATTGAAAAAATACTTGAAGAAATTAAAACGAAGTTCAGTAATGAATTTTTTGATTTCATTTATTCGATTGAAAAACCAGACTTGTATCACGACAGACATATTTTCATTGACAACAAATATATAATTGATCTTTCACGAGGTTTAGATATTTTTCAAAATTTCACAGACGTGCAAAACGTAATAACAAAATCATGCACAATATTTATTACAAGATTAAAATAACTGCTGGTAATAACTAATGCTTCGTGTGGTCGCTTTTCAAGACCTGATATGAAGCCGTGTAGCATTAAATCAGCTCTTAACCCACCGATTCAACAAGATAAAAAATACTGCTAAAAAAACAAAGAAGTCCAGACTGACACATAGGAGGTTATAACAAATAGCGGGTTTTGATATGAATTTGGAGTATGCACCAGAGATAAGTTGAATATATAGACAACCATTAAAAAAGATAGCTTTTGGAAAATTATTTTGAAAAACAATTTGAGCTACGATATTTCGAAATGAATAAATTCGGAGAGGCTGCATCGACTACCATTTTAACTTTACTTGAAGAAACAGCTGCTGATCATTGCTATTCAATAAATCATAGTTTATATCACCTCGAAAAGCAAAATATTGGATGGGTATTGCTTTCTGGAATTATGACAATGGATCGCTATCCAAGTTATAAAGAAAAAATCATCATCAGAACATGGCTGTCATGTTATTCGATGATTAAAGGAATTAGGGAAAACATTATTTATGATGAAAAACTGAATATAATAGGGAGAGCTAAAGGTCTTTGGGTTTTCTTTGATATTACGAGGAGAAGACCAATTCAAATTTTTGATTCTATTATAGAAAGCTGGTCTTTCTGTAGTGATGAAAGTATAAATCATGACATTACTAAAAAGATTCAACCAATTGATTCTGCAATACATATTAAGGAGTTTAAAGCCAATCGGTTTGATGTGGATGCCTACCAGCATGTAAACAATATCAGATATTTACAATGGTTAATAGAGTCAATTCCAGATTATATTATTGATAATTATTATTTACATTCTATTGATGGACGGTTTATTGCAGAGGCTCAATATGGCGACATAATTTTGTCTTTTACAGAAAGGGATATAAGTGATAATTCATTTATCCATACCATTAAAACTCAAAAGAATAATAAAGTTTGTGCCACGGCAAAAACATTATGGAAGAAAAGAATCATTAAGGATTAATCTCTGACTTATTATCGCCCATAGGCATTATGCTTAATTAATGAATTCTCAAAATACCAAGTCTCGTTTCCAACAAAGCACGGTACTTATCTTTCATTTCTTTCGACAAAAAACTGATCTCTATCAATTCTTCCCATTTATCAACTGCCGAAAAGATTGTTTCCATTACAGTGTCAATACTTTTTGCTGTTAACTTACACCTTTCAACTCCAAAATAATCTGCCAAATGACTACGTGTGAGATGCTTCTTCTTTCCCATCAGGGGCAGGGCAATTTCTTCATCTTGCTGTTTATATTCGATCGTTGAATTAACAAGATCATAACATGGGGAGAGTGTAACTTTATTGTTTTCCGTGATAATAGAAAGGTTCTTTACATGCATGTCTTCATTGCCAACTAAATAACTAAATATGACAAGTTTAAAAAGAGTCAGCTTTTCAACTGCGGGAAAAGTACAGTAATCATCAATTATTTTAACAACCTTCTCCAAGCTGAAATTATACTTTGTATCCCTGCTCAATCCTGCCAATTGGGCAAAATCTTCTATAGGCACTTTATCGTTCTTTCCCTTTCTGTCAAACCGTTTAATGAAATATGTTAAGGTGCCGTCTTTTGACCATACCAAACCATGTAACGGAACTACCAAGCCAATCACAGCAGCAAGTTTCATAGTCAGGTCTTCATTCTCTGGCATTTGAGGATAAAGTTGATGCTGCGGCTTGAGTATATACTTCCCACCTGAGTCAATGATTTCAAATTTATATTCCTTCGTGTTCAATACTGCGCTCAGCTTTGGCTGTACACCTTGAATCGACATCTTTGTTGAACGGTTGTACGCTTCTCTTCTTTGTTCTTCAGCAGTGTACTCAAGGTCGTTCAAAGAAATTAATTGTGGCGATAAAAGCCTTAGTCCTGCTTCGCTATATTTGTTATCTCCACATGGAGCATATGTTATCGGGCAACGGTTCATTCTGTAACTTCTTTTACGGTAACAACGCCAACCATATCCTCGCCAACTGAAATCAATTGGGAGAAACAATCATTCTTATCAATTTTTTTAATTTTCAATAACCCTTCCAGTTGAATACCTTCAGGTAATAACCCATCAAAAAATGGCGGAAATGTATCGAATTTATAAACCTTCACTTTAATGGGCATTGTTCGAGAAACTCCAAGACCATCATACCCATCATGATATTCAAACATATACTCTTTGCCCTGAATTAGCTCTGTAAGAATTCCAGCCTCAACACCTTTTACGTATACCTTAGCCTTTCTCATTTTCGGTGTTTTGTAAATCCTCCATTAGAGGACTGGTTAATACTATTTTAATATTCAGGACATTAAGAATTTTATGCAAGGTGTCCAATTGAACAGATTCTTTCCCATGCTCAATATTATAAATCGCAGTTTTCCCAACTCCTGCCAGTTCTGCTAATTGCACACGGCTTAGTTTGGCTGCTTTTCTATGAAGCCTGATCACTTCAGCTATTTCTTGAGATTGTGCCATTTTTACTTTTATTGCGGTAAAAATAAGCATTTTCTTTTAAGTAAAAAATAATTAGCGATATATTGCTGCTATAGCGGTACATTTAGGTCTTTTATTATTAATCATATAATATATTGGCTTATTTTACTGCTATAAAAGTAAAAATACAGACACTCACTCTTCAATCAAAAATAAAAACCCTTCTGGTTAACATCCACATCGGTTTTATTTTATTTGTGGGTACACTTTCAATGATTTTCACCTGTAATTCAGCTTATTTCGAAAATTATTTGATTAATTTCTTCTATTTTGTGGATTTAAATTTCAAATATTATACTAAAAAGGTGGTTCTGTGGGTACGTTTAGAATAATTTGAAAGGGCATCAAAGATGTAACTACTCTCATCCTGAACATATTTTTGATAAGATGTATCTAAAAATTCATCACATCTGATAGTTTAAAGATGTATCCTTTACCAGTTACCGTAGCCTTTATTCTATTATTATTTACGTGCTTTATTAGCGTTTTTGTGGACATTCTAAGCTTTTTGGCAGCTTCTTTGGTCGTTAACATTTCATCATCAATTACAGTTGATCCCTTTTCAAGAATTCGTGTAATTATATTGGTTAAACCTCGAAAATAGTCTGCCATTGCGACTAAATCTTCAACATAAATAGTTTTCACTACCATTTGCTGAATTTGTTGCAAAGCAAAGCTCTTTGAAGGTTCCATTTTCCCACCAATATGTAAGAGGGTGCCCTTGCTTAAAGATTTTCTGAAAAGATTATCGACTTCTTGCATGTCAAATTGAAGTTTTTCTTTTTCCATAAAGCTAATTTTTGAAATGTGAAGTTATAATTTTTCTTTATCTTTACAACATTGGTTGAAAGAAAAAAATGGAATTACCTACTCAAAATATACTCATTTAAAAACAAAACCCTGTAAATGTTTAATTTACAGGGTTTTACAATCGTTCCAGTAGCCTCAACAGGAATCGAACCTGTATCTAAAGTTTAGGAAACTTCCGTTCTATCCGTTGAACTATGAGGCCCTTGCATGAGGTTGCAAAAGTAATTTATTATTCTGTATTGAGCAAGACGAAAACTACAGTCATTAAGCTATTGATTGCATTGTTAAAGCTCTCCTTAGGCCGGTTAATTATTTTTAAAAGTATCACCATTACCTGAATTGCAAATTGCATTACTTCATTCTAATGTTCTGATAATCTGCATTATGAATCTTTTCATCATTTTTGCAATCTGATGCAAAGCCTTAAGATAAAAGAACAATATAAATATAGATGTATAATTACTTGAACAGTTTTATCAGAATGCTGTACAACAACTATTAACTATTCTATCTGCCTGACCACCTCCTGGCAGGAGCACTTGCAGCTACTTTAGGTACCCGATGACCAGCATTTCCCCGGCCTTGTTGCTGTTTCGGAGCTTTTACAGGGTTGTGATCCATTAATGGAAAAGGGTGTTTGTCAATAACCGGGATGCGCTTGGATATCAGTTTTTCCACATCGCGCAGGTACTCTTTTTCCTCTGCATCGCAAAACGAGAATGCCGTGCCTTTTGCCCCTGCCCTTCCGGTACGACCGATGCGGTGAACATAGGTTTCGGCAATGTTCGACATTTCGAAATTGATAACATATTCCAGGTCGTCAACATCAATACCGCGGGCGGCAATATCAGTAGCCACCAAAACACGGGTTGTTTGCTCTTTAAAATTTGTTAAAGCGCGCTGACGGGCGTTCTGGGCCTTGTTTCCATGTATAGCCTCCGCGCTTATGTTATGTTTTAACAGGATTTTCACGACTTTATCAGCACCGTGCTTGGTCCGGGTAAAAACAAGGGCGGTTTTAATGTTCTGGTCTTTTAATATTTCGACCAGCAATGCATTTTTATTCCCTTTATCAACAAAGTACACGAACTGCTTTATGATATCGACAGTCGACGAAACCGGAGTTACCGAAACTTCCGAAGGGTTGTGAAGAATGGTGCCGGCAAGTTTTACAATTTCAGCCGGCATGGTTGCCGAAAAGAAAAGTGATTGCTTTTTCCCGGGTAGCAATGCAATTATTTTCTTTACATCGTGAATAAAACCCATGTCCAGCATGCGGTCGGCTTCATCCAGCACCAGTATTTCCACGTCGCGGAGGTTCAAAAACCCCTGGTTAAGCAGGTCTAACAAGCGACCCGGTGTAGCTATCACTATATCGACACCGCGGAGCAATACCGCCGTTTGCGGGTTTTGATTCACACCGCCAAAAATCACGGTGTTTGTTAAGCCGGTATGGCGGCCATATGCGTTAAAACTTTCGCCGATTTGAATAGCCAACTCGCGTGTTGGGGTTACGATGAGGCTTCTTATTTTTCTTTTTCTGTCGAAAACTTTATTAGCACTCAGCAATTGCAGGATGGGGATGGCAAAAGCAGCCGTTTTCCCGGTTCCTGTCTGTGCACAGCCCAGAAGGTCGGTGCCCTTTAAAATAATGGGAATTGTTTGAGCCTGAATAGGCGTTGGAATTGAGTAACCTTCTTCTTGCAGTGCTTTTAAAATAGGTTCAATAATGTTTAATGATTCGAATTGCATGTTTTAATTTAGTAGTGTATGTAAAAATCGGAGCAGACAAATGCTCTCAGAGTTTTTATCGCAAAGTAAAGGTTGTATCGTTGGAAGTTGGAAATGCTTTAGATTCCCAAAGTAATTGCCGCAAAGCATTAAAATGTTGAGGCAAAATTCATAGGGGAAAACCCCGTTCACGTATCTTATAATGCGAATGTCATTAATTACGGCAAAGGTAGTCTTTTTATTGATACGTTTAAATATCTCAAAAAGAATAAGATGTAATTTGAACCAGGGGAAAATCAGTATTACATTTAAATCAATTTCTTTGGCTGGAAGACAATGTTTGACGATCGGCACAAATGACTTGCTGATTTTCTTTTATATGGCAGCAAAGATTGCAAGCCAGGTTCATTTTTTACTGGTTGCAAGCAGCTAGCCGAAAACCAGTACTTTTGCCAGGCAAAAACCAGAAGTATGGAATTTACTGTTTTCTCCGACGAATCGTTTATGCGGGAGGCGTTAAAAGAAGCCCGCAAAGCATTAAGCAAAGATGAAGTGCCCATAGGAGCGGTTATCGTTTGCGAAAATCGCATCATTGCCCGTTCGCACAACCTTACCGAACAACTGAACGATGTAACGGCCCACGCCGAAATGCAGGCTTTTACTTCTGCATCCGGGTTTATGGGAGGCAAATACCTCGATGGCTGCACTTTGTATGTTACCATCGAGCCTTGCGTGATGTGTGCGGGAGCCTCGTTCTGGGCGCAAATTGGCCGTGTCGTTTATGGAGCCTCCGATATAAAACGCGGTTATTCGCTGCTGAGTTCTTCCATACTTCATCCGCGTACAAAAGTTACAAGCGGAGTTTTAGCTGAAGAATGTGGGGAGTTAATGAAAGATTTTTTTCGTAAAAAAAGAAAATAATGGTTCTGCTGCTGATTCAGTGGTCCCATTAAAATGCCGGAAGTCAGAAGACGATGGAAGTCAGAAGTTACCTTGAAAACTTTATTATCTTCACAGGCAGCACACCTTAAGCAATTTAACACACTTCCTTTTTTATATGAATATACGCAAGAACCGAAGTAATTCTTAAAAGAAACGCATTAATAGCTACAAAATTTCAAATGCCCGAACACCGCCACTTCATACACCATAAGCCTTTTGGCTACCTATGCCAGTTTGTATGCGAATTACCCCGGAAAAAACTTGTGGGTTCATTGTACGATTTCCCCGAAGGCACCATGGCAATCGGCCGTCTTGATGAACAAAGTGAGGGCCTGCTACTGCTTACTACCGATGGCCGGGTAAGCGAATATATACGAGGCCGAAGGATCGAAAAAGAATACTATGCACAGGTTGACGGACTGATAGGGGACGAAGCCATCGAACAGTTGCAGCAAGGCGTTGAAATTGGTATCCGTGATGTGAAATACCAAACCATGCCATGCAAAGTTAGTTTGCTCGAAAAAGATCCCGGGTTTGCTCCACGTGCCAGGAAAATAAGGGATGATCGGCACGGTCCAACCAGTTGGATTTCGATTACTATCACCGAAGGCAAAAACCGGCAGGTGCGGAAAATGACTGCCGCCGCAGGTTTCCCCACGCTGAGACTGCTAAGAGTCCGGATTGGATCAGTGCAGCTTGGCGATTTATTGCCGGGAGAAGTGAAGGAAGTGGAAAGATTTGAAATTGAAGGAGTAGATGTGGTTTAATCGGGAAGCAGGGTATTAACAGCTTCGATTACATCGGCGCTATCTATTGTATTCATGCAGTGAAAATGTTTTTTGGGACAATGATCCAATCCCATATGCGTACAGGGCCGGCAAGAAACAGGTTTCTCTACAACCATGCTGTTTACTTCCATGGGGAAATATCCTAATTCTTTCACAGTAGGACCGTAAATACCAACAACCGGTTTTTTAAAGGCCTGAGCCAGGTGCAGCATTCCTGAATCGTTGCCGATAAAAGCCGTGCACAACGACAGCAGTGCAGCCGAATCCAGCAAACTGAATTCGCCGGCAAAATTTACCGTTTCAGCACTCATCATTTTTTGAATTTCGTTACACAGCAGCACGTCGTTTTTGCCACCAATAAATGCAATAAACCCGTTTTTTTCTGCAATCAGATTCCCGGCAACATGAGCAAAACCCTCAGTTAACCAGCGTTTATTAGTAAAACTGGCTCCCGGGCTTATCACCAAAAGGTTTTTATCCGGCGTATACCCGCTTTGCAGCAATTTCCGCTTCATGGCTTCCACCTTTTCGGTTGGAACAAATACTTCGGTGCCGGCATTATCGTATTTAACGCCTTGTTTTTCAACCGATTCGAAGTAACGGAGCACAACAGGTTTAGCCTCCCGGTAAATATTAATACCCAGGTTGACCAATAAAGTACGCTGGAATAATTTTTTACTGAAGCCGGTTTTCAGTGGAATATGTAAGCCGGTTTTAAGATACAAACTTCTGATATTTTGATGAATATCAATGATCCAATCGTAATTTTCCTGTTTGATTTGTTGCCTGAGCTCCTTTAATTTCTTTCCTTTTTCGAAAATCAGGATATTGCTCAAATGGGGATTGTACTGAACGACTTCGTAAAATTGTTTCTTCACCAGGAAATCAATCTGAGCCTCAGGGAATTTGCTCCTCACACACCGTATCAAGGCGGTAGTAAGGATAATATCCCCTATGGAACTCATCCTGATTATTAGTATTTTATTGAGGTTTATCAAGTTTATAGATTGGGCGGCAAAGGTAGGAGAAATTTTTCAGGAAGTATTTTCAGGAATCTTTGGGAGTGGCACAAACAAACTTCAAACTCATCAGTGCAATTCACCTGTGATCAGTATTAATCCATTCACATTACACTTTCTGCTCCCTGATCACCAGCATATAAAAGTCATTGTCGAGTGGCAGGTACCCGTATTCGTAAACAAACCGGTACATACTGCCTTTTTGAGTTGTGTATAAATGGGTGATATAGTTGAAGTTAAACCCTTTATTCGCCAGTTTATCTTTGTGCAGGTTTATTTTGCCCTCGGGTGGAATAAGTTCCATAAGAATCCGCCGGTTTTTGCGCAGGATATTGTTGATGTTCCGAACGTAATTTGTGGTTTCGCTGTTCAGCCGGTTGTTGTAATTGTTGCGGCACATATCCGAACAGAATTTTTTATCCATTCTTCCTGTGATGGCTTCTCCGCAGTCGAGGCAAACTTTTTCCATAAAATAGGTTTTAGCTGTTCCTAATGGGAAGTTAAAAAAATCATAAAAACGAATTAGCTTCAATAAAACTCGTACATATCCACTACAAAATTCTAATGTAGTGCTATTTAGGCGCTTACATGGATGTAAAGATAAGGCTTATTCGTTTACAAACGACAACAAACGGTTGTAAATACTTTTATCCGAATACAAATATTTATTAACCGAATCACCCGGAATTGCAGCCATACCTTTGCTTCATCAAATCGGGAACAAACCCTTTGACGAAAAAAAGCACTTTTTGAAATCCTTATTAATTAACCCTTAACACACACAACACCATGAACACACTACGCAATTCAGTAAAATTAATCGGCCGCATCGGCCAGGATCCGGAAGTAAAAACCCTGGACAAAGGAAACAAAGTAGCAACCTTCAGCCTCGCCACCAGCGACAGTTTCACAGCCAAAGACGGCAGCAGGCAGGAACAAACCCAATGGCACAATATTGTTGTGTGGGGTAACCTTGCTACGATTTGCGAAAAATACCTGAAAAAAGGCAAGGAAATTGCTATCGACGGACGCCTTACCTACCGTAACTGGGAGGATAAAAACGGAACCAAGCGGATAAGTACCGAGATTGTCGCCAACGAGCTTTTGTTTGTCGGCGCAAATAACGAAAGCAAAAAGTAGTTGAAAAGCAAGATCTGAAAAATAAAACCACGATGGAAAACATGAGTTTGACAACAGATGAGAGAATTGCCCTGGCAATTTTATTTATCAGGGGACAAAAAGTGTTGCTTGACATTGACCTGGCTTCCATTTATGGTGTAAAGACTAAAAGGCTGAATGAACAGGTAAAACGAAACACAAATCGCTTTCCTCAAGACTTCATGTTTCAATTATCGGATGAAGAGAAAAAGCAGGTGGTCGCAACTTGCGACCACCTGAACAAAATTAAATTTTCCAATTCAAACCCATATGCATTCACCGAACATGGAGCCATTATGCTCGCAAGTGTCCTGAACTCGCCATTGGCAATAGAAACCAGTGTTCTTATCGTTAGGGCCTTCGTGAAGCTGAGAGAGATTTTATCGACCAATGCAGAACTCGCAAAGAAAATAATGGAACTTGAAGCCCGGTACGACAGGCATTTCAAAGTTGTATTCCAGGCATTGAGAGAGTTGATGAATAATGAAATACCAAAAAAAGAAAGACCGAAAATTGGCTACAGAATTGCTCCAGGCAAGGAATGAAAGTACCCTGAATCTGTCTTGTTTCATGCATCAAAAGTAATGCTGTTTGAACTTAACCACTTAAAAATAGTCCGATTTTTAATACCACTTCCAATCTTCAGTTTTTACCCCCTATTCCCTAAATCCCAATCCCTAAATCCTTAAAAAAATGAACACTCTTCGAAATAACGTAAAACTAATCGGTCGTTTGGGCCAGGATCCTGAAATCCGTAACCTGGAAAACGACAACAAAGTTGCCACTTTTAGCCTCGCCACCGGCGACAGCTACACCGACAAAGAAGGAAACAAGAAAGACTCTACCGAATGGCATAACATTGTAGCCTGGGGTAACCTGGCTACAATTTGCGAAAAATACCTGAAAAAAGGCAAAGAAATAGCCATCGACGGACGCATCGCATACCGCAACTGGGAAGACAAAAACGGAACAAAACACATCACTACCGAGATTGTGGCAAACGAAATCCTGATGCTGGGCGACAAAACCCCGGAAAAATAAGGAGAACTCCTTGACCCTAAAAAAGTCTCTACTGCACATTGCTTTAGAGACTTTTTATTTGCCGGAGTGCGGCTAATCCGGAAACTCAGTATTTTGAATGTGGAACCTTGAAATCCGTAAAATTTTGAATGTGGAATTTATCCCCTTTGCTGCAAGAATAATCAATTCACCCAGACTGCATAGGAAGGAATGCTGCTTACTGACCTTGAATTCATAGAACTGGATGTAGCACTGATTTTATAGGATTCTACCATTCCCCAGCCTTTTGTAAAAGTCCAGTTGTAAGTATTTCCCGCAGTACCTGTTCCCTGAAAAACGCCATCCAGATCGTAAAAATTGAAGAAATAGGATTTATCGATGGACATATCGGTTTTGAGTGTATGCAGTCCGGCAATAAAACTTGTTGGAGTGCCATTATTTACATACTCAACCTTATATTGAATGTTATCGAGAAACCTGACAGTTACGGGTGTTGCCTTCAGGCTGCCTCCCTGCCTACATGCCTCCCCCGCGAGGCTACTCAGGTATTTTCCTGGTACCGAGGCCGGTAAAACCAATTGAAAAGTTCCATCGGCATTTACTGTAGCCGATGCCAGTTCATCCGTTTCGCCAACTAACGCCTTGATCATTGCCGGACCAAATGGCCAGGTAAGCAGCGTGATTCCTGCAGTATCCGTTTGCCTGAATTTTAAAATCCCATTCACGGTATCGGCATTTGCAGTAACATTCGGATATTCGTTGTTGGTACCACTGTCTTTGGTGCAGGCGGTTTGTACCAATGCTAATGTAAGCACCAGAATGGCTGCAGGCAGAATCAGCGTCTTTTTCATAAAGCACCCCGGTATTGCATTGAATTACAGTTGTTCATGGCAATTAAATTACCTGGAAATTATGATTTTAATATTGCTCACCTCGTTTCTGCCGCCTGTAACCCGGGCGAAAAACATCCCCACAGCTAATTGGCTTACATCGAGTGTGAATAGGTTTCCATCAAACGTGACCGGTACTTTTACAAGATTACCGGTTATTGAATATAACTGCAAAACGGACTTATTATTTTGTTCGGGCAATTCGATAAAAACATGATCGGAAGCCGGGTTTGGGAAGGCCACGATCTGTAATTTGTTTTGCAAATACTCGTTATGGAGAATATTGTAACACCTTCCCGGCATATTGGCATCGAGCCAGTTGAGCCTGAGCGTAATCCAATTTTTGAAGCCGTCAATTTCACCCTGGAAAGTAGTCGGAATCGGTCCAACAACCGGTGTTCCCACATTTAATCCCAGGATGGGCCAGCGCGTATAATGCCTTTGTTGCGCCTGCCACAGGTAAGCGGCATTGTCATCCACCCAGTTCAGAACACTATCGGTATTTAAAAAACCACTTCGAAATAAATCCCACCTGCAGTGGAGTTCGTTGGCAAAAAGTGTATCCTGTAGCAAGCGTATATGCCAGCCCGGCGAGTTCACGTCGGGGTAACAGTCGTTCACTTTGTAAGCCCAGCCGCTGCCATCGGTATGTGCGAAAATAGCACATTCGTTAATGTTTTTCCATGCCCAGTCAAAATCCCACACCGGGCCGCAATTTATCCGCCTGTCCTTGCCGTTGCGGTCCTTGAAGAAATAGAAACTCTTTTTAAAACCGTCGTTGTTTCGGGAAACTTCATTTACAATAAAGTAATCAATAAACGACGACACATTCATATACGGGTAATACCCGGCCGATGAATCGTGTATTAAAGGGTTGCGGAGTGCTGATTCAAAAGCGGTTACATAGTCTTTAATGTACGTGCGCTGCTGTATGCTTATGTCCTCGGGTTGGGGGTAGTAATAAACAAAATGAATATCGAAATTACTATGACCGATTGGATGGTAAGGCGAAGTCCAACTGTTGGAGGCATCCCAATAGTCGATTTTAAAAATGTAGCCACCGGTAAGGGGTTCCCCTGTATTTTCGTCCGGTTCAAGTTTGGCAATATCAACCCTGCCCTGATCGCGTTTTATTTTTTCGCCAAAAATATAGATGCCGTTGTAAGTGCCATTTACCATTACTTCGGCAAAGCGGGTACGCGAAGCATAATGCCCTGTTTCGTTAAACAATTTGAATGCCAGCACATTACGCATAAAAACCTTATCGTTATAATTAGCCAGGAGCACCCAGTCGCTTTCTTCGGGAAACCCGAATAAGGACACTGCCGAATCAATCTGATTAATATCACGGGTTTCGATGGCATACGGCTTCTGGGGCAAGGATGCCGAATAACTTCCGCGAATCTCAATGCCTATGTTGCCGCTGTATATATTTCCCGGATCGGTGATATGGTTGATCTGCCCTGCCCCATTATCAATAATTTTCATCGTTCCCGGTATTTTAGGCTCATCGGGGATGGGGACATTATTTGTATTGATAATAATTATGGGCAGGTTACTTGAAGTAAATACCTGCGCATACGATGGTGCAGCCAGGAGCAAGAATGCAAATAAGAAAACAATGTGCTTCATGTGGATTTTTACTTCATAATTGTTACTGAGTTTACTGAAAAAGCCGGTGTGCCGATTCATTTCAATACAGGAACTTATTGTAAGGATACCGGATTATATGCAATCTTTTAACTTCGTCGTACAACAGTTTTTTCAATTCGTCGATGTTGGTTTTTTGTTTTGCCGAAATAAATATAGCAGGAGCATTTACTTTAGCCATCCAGGTATTTTTAAGTTCTTCGAGGGTGATGTTTTCCCTTGTGGGAGGAGCAAGGTCGAAAGGGTCTTTTTCGACATGCGAATAGGCATCTATTTTATTGAAAACCACGATCGAAGGTTTGTCGGCACAGCCAATTTCGGCTAGGGTTTGGTTGGCAATTTCAACCTGCTCTTCAAAGGTTGCATGCGAAATATCCACAATATGCAAAAGCAGATCCGCTTCGCGCACTTCATCGAGGGTCGATTTGAATGATTCGACCAGGTTGTGGGGCAATTTCCGGATGAAGCCGACAGTATCGGTAAGCAGGAAGGGCAGGTTTTCGATAACTACTTTGCGCACAGTGGTGTCGAGTGTGGCAAAAAGTTTATTTTCGGCAAATACATCGCTCTTACTGAGCAGATTCATGATGGTGCTTTTACCGGCATTGGTATAGCCTACCAGCGAAACCCGTATCATTTCATCACGGTTTTTGCGCTGTGTAACTTTCTGCTTGTCAATTGTTTTAAGCTTTTCCTTCAGATCGATAATTTTATCGCGTATAATACGGCGGTCGGTTTCAATTTCTTTTTCACCGGGTCCGCGCATCCCGATACCTCCTCGCTGTTTCTCGAGGTGAGTCCACATATGGGTAAGGTGTGGCAGAAGATATTGGTATTGAGCCAGTTCGACCTGTGTTCGGGCAGTGGTAGTGCGTGCCCGTTTGGCAAAAATATCGAGGATCAGCAAGGGCCTGTCAAGCACGCGGCAACCGAGTTCTTTTTCTATATTTCGCGTTTGCGAGGTGCTGAGTTCGTCGTCGAAAACAACGATATCGATACCGGCGGCTTTTACATATTCGGCAATTTCCATTAATTTTCCTGCACCCACAAAAGTTCTTGGCTCAGGCTTTGCGAGTCTCTGAACAAAACGCTTATCAGGGATAGCACCTGCTGTTTCGAGCAGAAATTCGAGTTCATCGAGGTAATCGTTTACTTTGACTTCGTCCTGTTTTGAAGTAATAAGGCCGATTAGTACGGCCTTTTCGGGTTTTATGTCGAAAGGGAGCATTTAGAGGTATTGGAGAGGCAAAGGTACAAACTAATGCATGTATTATTTCTGACGAGTTTTGATATAATTGAAAAAGCCGGTATCGTTAAGACTCCCGGCTTCATATACTATATATTCTGACAATTTTAGTTTCTTCTGCCGCTAAAAATCATGATGTAGTATAGCAGTGTTGCCAGCGATGCCAAAGCGGCAACCACGTATGTATAGGCAGCCCATTTTAGTGCATCCTGTGCCTTGGGGTGAGTTTCCTGGGTTGTAATTCCACTGTTGTTAAGCCAGAGCAGGGCGCGTCGACTGGCGTCAATTTCGACGGGTAAGGTTATAAAACTGAAAAGTGTGGTCGCGGCAAATAATATGATGCCAATCAAAAGCAATTGCGGAAACCGGTTTACCACTAATATTCCGGCCAATAAAACCCACTGCATCCAGTTTGAAGCAAAACTAACGGCGGGAACCAAAGCCGTTCGTAATTTCAGGAAAGCATAAGCTTCATCGTGTTGCACAGCATGACCACATTCGTGGGCGGCAACCGCCGCAGCCGAAATACTCGATTTGTAAAATACATCCTGGCTCAGGTTTACGGTTTTGGTCTCCGGGTTGTAATGGTCGGTAAGCTGACCCTGCACCGAAACTACCTGGACATCGAGAATGCCATTATCGCGAAGCATTTTTTCGGCTATGTCTTTTCCTGTATAGCCTTTTCCTATTGCAATAGCTGAATATTTCCTGAACTTCGATTTTAACACCTGGCTTACGATCAGGCTGAGGATCATAAAGCCGATAAAAATTACTATGTACATCGTTTTTCTGTTTTTAGATTGATGTTTTTTACCAACAACTTTCTTGCCAACTGGCTGAATGCGTCATTGTGTCAGAAAATTTTTTAATGGGTAATTAACAATGGACAATTTAAAGACGATTAACTATTTTCCATTTACCATTAACTACTCTCCTAGGGGAACGATAGAATCATCATGCCAGCTTGCATACATGGTATAGCTTTTCGAGATGCGGTTAACCTGGCCCTCGAGTAGCGACTGATCAATGGATTTGATTTTTTTTGCCGGGACCCCGGCGTAAACACTGCCTGATTCTACCAGGGTATTTTGCGAAACTACCGCTCCCGCAGCAATAATGGAGTTGCTTTCGACCACAACACCATCCATAACGATAGCTCCCATGCCAATGAGCACATTATCGTGAATGGTACAACCATGAATAATGGCTGCGTGTGCAATTGAGACATTGTTACCAATGCTTACCGGGGCTTTCTGATAGGTGCAGTGTATAATAGCGCCATCCTGGACATTTACATTATTTCCGATCCGAATGGAATGAACATCGCCACGGATTACTGTATTAAACCAAACACTACAATTGTCGCCCATCACAACATCGCCAATAATGGTGGCGTTTTCGGCTACGAAAGTATTTTTGCCGATGCTTGGGGATATTCCTTTGATAGGATAGATGAGAGGCATTTTTTTAGTTATAAGTTATGAGTTATAAGATATGAGTTATGAGATATGAGTTCTAAGTTATTGAGAGTATTCATCTTGAATTATTTTGAGTGAGACTAACAAAACTTTTTCGCTTTCTTCAGTAGTCAAAATGTGTTCCCTAAAGCCTAAACCCCAAAGCCCAACTCCTTGTTTCAATCTTCCGGGCTAAACGAATGCACTTCTGTGCCGTTTACTTTCGGATAATCGATTGAGAAATGAAGGCCACGGCTTTCTTTGCGTTCGAGTGCCATTTTGATAATCAGGGTAGCAACTTTGATCAGGTTGCGAACTTCGCATATTTTGGCGATTAGTACCGAGCGTTTGTAAAGGTCTTCGGTTTCTCTTTCGAGAATGTTAAGCCTGTCGGCAGCGCGTTTCAGTCGCAGGTTCGACCGAACTATGCCAACATAATTTGTCATAATGCTTTGTAATTCTCTCATGGTCTGAGTGATAAGCACCATTTCTTCGTTCATGACTGTACCCTCGGCATTCCAGTCCGGAATTTCGTTGCAATACTCAATATGATTCAGTCTTTGCGAGGCGTCAGTGCAGGCACGGTGCGAATAAACCAGCGATTCGAGCAACGAATTGCTTGCCAGGCGGTTTGCACCATGTAAGCCTGTGGAAGAACATTCGCCTGAGGCATAGAGATTCATAATCGAACTTTCGCTCCATTCGTTTACTTTTATTCCACCGCAGGTATAATGCGCAGCCGGAACAACTGGGATCATCTCTTTGGTCATGTCAATGCCAATGCTGAGGCATTTTGCGTACACACCCGGGAAATGATCGATAAGCCGGTTGCGATCGAGGTGCCGGCAATCGAGGAATAAATGGTCTTCGCCGCTTATTTTCAATTCGTTATCGATGGCACGGGCGACAATATCGCGGGGAGCAAGCGAGAGGCGCTTGTCGTATTTCTGCATAAACTCGTTGCCATTGATATCTTTAAGAATTCCTCCAAAACCCCGCAGTGCTTCGGTGATCAGAAACGAAGGTTTCTCGGAAGGATTGTACAATGAAGTTGGATGAAACTGTATGAATTCCATCTTTTCGATGGTTCCTTTGGCACGGTAAACCATAGCAATTCCGTCGCCGGTTGCAATAGGAGGATTGGTAGTGGTGGCATATACGTTTCCTGCTCCTCCGGTGGCCATCAGGGTAACTTTTGCCAGAATGGTATCAATGCTGTTGTTGGCACGGTTGAGCACATAGGCGCCGAAACAGGTAATATCCGGAGTCCGGCGATTGACATAGGTTCCCAGGTGGTGCTGAGTAATTATTTCAACGGTAAAATGGTTTTCGAGGATTTCGATATTTCCGTCTTCGCGTGCCCTTTCAAGAAGTGTTTCCTCAATTTCGAGGCCGGTCTGGTCCTTATGATGCAGCACACGAAACTCCGAATGACCACCCTCTTTCGCCAGATCGTATTTGCCTGAAGCATTTTTATCGAAATTCACCCCGAGTGCGATCAGTTCTTTAATCCTCTCTGGAGCTTCGGTAATAGTGATCCTGACTGCTTTTTCATCGTTCAGGTCATCACCGGCAATCAATGTATCTTGTATGTGTTTTTCGTAAGTATCAGGGGTGTACATTACTGCGGCAATTCCGCCTTGGGCGTATTTTGTTGCCGTTTCATCTGCTTTTGCTTTAGCTACAATACAAACTTTCCCAAACTTCGCCGCTTTTAGTGCAAAACTCAAACCGGCAATACCAGTTCCAATAACCAGGAAATCAACTTGTTTTCTCATTAATCATTATACTTTTCGGATATGCAAAGGTAGCAAATATTGTTCCACCCATGTAAATGAATACATCGGGGGAGATCCTTGTAGCTGAATTCTAGTAAAGGTTATAAATCATTTGATGAAGTTGAATGGTAAAACCAGATCAACTCTTTGACCACAACCCGAACAACGTATCAACCCAACAACTCAACAAAAGCAATGATTAAAAATAACGGCAATACTAAAAAACCGGTTAATAATTGTTAAAACCTTTTTATTCCATAAATTGCAGAAAATAAAGCTTATTCCAGATCGTTTATTTGAAAATAAAACAAACCAAAATGTCAACCTCTTCCACTTTCAGCAAAATCAATCAATGGGCACGTAATTCAATTAGCCTGAAACTCTCAGTCATCGGGCTTTTTGTGCTGATCCTAATTATCCCTTCGGAGATGGTGCAGTCGCTGATCCGCGAACGCGAAACCACCCGGAACGAAGCAATTTCGGAAATCTGGCGGACCTGGGGCGACAGGCAGGTGCTGGCCGGACCTGTTGTCAGTGTTCCTGTCGTTACTCTTAAATCTTTGCCCAACGGCACTTTTGAATCCAACACGCGTTTTCTTCATTTTCTGCCCGAAAACCTGTCGGTTTCGGGCGATGTTGTCCCAGTGATCCGGTACCGTAGTATCTATGAAGTGGTGCTTTACTCAGGCAAACTGGATGTGAAAGGTAATTTTAAGCCGCTGGTTCCGAAAGGACTCAATGTGCAGCCTGCTGATATTAAGTGGGACAAAGCCTATGTTACGTTTGGAATTTCGGATATGAAGGGTGTGAAAGAAAATATCGATCTTGACTGGAACGATTCCGTATTCCGCATGAAGCCGGGCGTGCCTGTTCATGACATTGTAAAAGGAGGTGTAAGCATCCCGGTTGTGATTGATCCGGCTATTGATAATAAATTCAGTTTTAAACTGCAGTTGAATGGAAGCAGGTTGCTGGCATTTTTGCCGTTTGCGTCCGAAATGAATGTAGAAATCACATCACCATGGGCAAATCCCTCCTTTGAAGGAGCTTTTATTCCAGCTGAAAAGTCGGTTACAAAAAACGGATTCACCGCAAAATGGAAAATACTGGAACTGAACCGCAATTATGGCCAGTTTGGATTTGATAATTTTATCAGCAACGGCGAAGAAAAGCCGAATGAGATGTTTGCCAACGACCGGATTTCGCCCGATAATGCGGCAGGTGGTTTTGGCGTGAACCTCATTATGCCGGTGGATCAATACCAGCGTACCACGCGGGCAGCCAAGTACGGGGTTTTGTTTGTAATCCTTACGTTTGTCACTTTCTTTTTCTTTGAGCTGCTTCGTAAAAAATATGTGCATCCCTTGCAATACCTCATCGTTGGATTTGCCATCATGCTTTTTTACCTCCTGCTGCTCTCGTTAGCCGAATACCTGCTTTTCGATATTGCCTATGTAATTTCGGCCGTGGTAGTTACACTGATGGTTATGCTGTATGCGGGTGCCATTTTTGCCAACCGGAAGTATGGAATAATCGTGGGATTGATCCTTTTTATGCTGTACGCCTATTTCTACACCTTGCTTCAGTTGCAGTTGTATTCACTGCTGTTTGGTTCTATCGGCATGGCTGTAATGCTTTCGGTAATTATGCTGCTTACCCGGAACCTGCATAAAGAGAGAGAACTTGATAGTATTGGGCAGGAAGAATAAAATCAGTATTTCGTGAAATGACAAAGCCCTGCCGGAAATTCAATTCCGGCAGGGCTTTCGTTTAGCGGGTGCGCGACTTCAAGCCGCGCACCGGCTGCAATAAATTATACACCCAGCAACACTTTTACTGGTTCATTCCCTTCGAAAAGCATTTTGGCCGGGTTTTCGAGCAATTCCTTAACCATAAGCAGGAAACTCACCGATTCGCGGCCGTCGATTACCCTGTGATCGTAGGACAGAGCCACATACATCATAGGAGCGACCACAACCTGTCCGTTTACAGCTATCGGTCTTTCGATAATATTATGCATTCCAAGTATGGCACTTTGAGGTGGATTGAGGATGGGTGTCGACATCATAGAGCCGAAAACGCCACCGTTGGTAATGGTGAAAGTGCCCCCGGTCATTTCGTCGAGGGTGATTTTGTTTTCACGGGCTTTCGCGGCAAGTTCTTTGATGCGGAGTTCGATCTGTGCGAGCGAGAGTGCTTCGGCATTGCGGATTACAGGCACAACAAGCCCTTTGGGAGCACTTACGGCAATTCCGACATCGGCATATTTGTGAAAAATAAGTTCGTCGCCATCAATCATGGCATTCACCTGCGGGAATTTTGTCAGCGCGATGGTAACAGCCTTGGTGAAAAACGACATAAAGCCTACTCCAACCCCGAATTTCTCTTTGAATTTTTCGTTGTATTGTTTTTTCAGGTTCATGATCTGGCTCATATTCACCTCGTTAAAAGTGGTGAGCATGGCGGTTTCATTTTTAACGCTGACCAATCTTTGCGCAAGTTTGATCCGAAGCGTCGACATTTTTTTGCGTTCCACTTCGCGTGATATTTCAACAGAAGTGGATGGCGAAATCTGGGGAGTAACAGCTTTTTCGGAACTGGCATCCAGGACATCCTGGCGGGTAATGCGTGTTTGGCCCAATTGTTCCAGTACTTCGCGACCTGTGAGGTGTTTTTCCTCCATCATTTTTCGTGCAAGAGGCGTGATTTTAACATCTGTATCATCAGGAACAGGCACGGCGATATGTTTTATCTTAAGCGTAAGCGGTTGATCCGGTTCCATTTTCTTCTCTTCGACCGTCGGAATTGTTCCTTCGGGTGCCCTTTCCTCGCCGTTAATGGTGGCAATCACAGTCCCTATGCTAACAGTTTCACCAGCTTCAATCAAAATAGTAACAACTCCCGCAACTTCAGCATTCACGGTAAGTGTAGCTTTGTCGGAATCAATTTCAGCGATTTCGGTATCTTTGGCAACAAAGTCGCCGTTTTTCACCAGCCAGTTTGCAATCTGAACTTCGGTAATTGATTCGCCGGGTGTCGGAGCTTTTATCTCGATAATCATATTCAGGGTATTTCTAATATTCTTTTGTATACTCTTTTTTCGTAACTGTATGTTTAAAACAGGATTTGGGGGTTAGGATTTGGGGGTTAGGGCTGAAACTTACACTTCTCTTCGCACATTTGACATCCCCCTCACCTTCACATTCCAGATTCCACATTCCACATTCCAGATTCTGCATCACACTTTCTCCGCCGCTTTCCATTCTTTAGGAGCACACAGCATCTTGCAGGTTTTATTCCGGTTTTCGCAGGTGCAGTCTCCGAAGGCTTTGTCAATAATTTTAGCCTGGCGCTGAATATGCAGTTTCGGCGACCCTGTTGCCGGGCTTCCGCTTTCGGGGCGGGCTACCAGCAATAGTTTTACACCTCTGAAATGCCGCAAAACAAATGACCACGCTCCCATATTGGCAGGTTCTTCCTGCACCCAGGCAAAGGTTGTGGCGGCAGGATAGCGTTTGATGATATCGTGAAGCTGCAACAGTGGGAATGGGTACAACTGTTCGACCCGTACAAAGGCAATGTTGTTATGTTCGCGCTTGCGGCGTTCTGCAACCAGGTCGTAATACACTTTCCCGTTACAGAAATTTACACGGGTAATTTCACCCGGATTGGCGGTGTCATCGTCGATCACTTCCTGGAAAGAACCTTTTGAAAGCGCTGCCACAGGCGAAATGCACTCGGGATGCCTCAGCAGGCTTTTGGGTGTGAAAACAATCAATGGCTTGCGGAAATCGCGGTGTACCTGCCGGCGAAGCAGGTGGAAAAAGTTGGCCGGGGTAGTGCAATTGGCAACCTGGATGTTATTTTCGGCACACTGCTGCAGGAAGCGCTCCATGCGTGCGCTCGAATGTTCCGGCCCCTGGCCTTCGTATCCATGCGGAAGCAGCATCACGAGTGAATTCATCACGCGCCATTTTTCTTCGGCACTCACGATATATTGATCAATCACAATCTGGGCGCCATTCATAAAATCGCCAAACTGCGCCTCCCATATGGTTAGCGAAAATGGAGAAGCCAGCGAATATCCATATTCGAAACCCAAAACTCCGTATTCCGAAAGGGGAGAGTTGTATATTTGAAAAGGAGCCTGTTTATCACTTATATGCTGCAAGGGTGTGTATTTTTCTTCCGAATCCTCCATGGTGAGTACTGCATGACGGTGCGAAAAAGTGCCGCGTTCCGAATCCTGCCCGCTTACACGCACAGGTATTCCTTCTTCAAGCAGAGATGCATAAGCCAGCAGTTCACCCATAGCCCAATCTACGGTTCCGTTCTCGGTAAACAGGTTTCTGCGTTCGTCCATCAGGCGGACAAGCTTCTTAAAAAATGGTTTTCCGTGGGGAACGGCAGTTATTTTTTGCGTGAGTTCGAGCAGTAAATCGAAGGGAACATTTGTATTTACAGGTTTTAGAAAATCGGCTTCGGTAGCAGGATGCAGATCGTGCCACGAATCTTCGAGAAAGGTGATTACCCGCGCTTTTTCATCTTCTTTCGACTCAAGCATATCCTGTTCCAGTTCAGCCAGGAATTCTTTTTCGATTGCTCCCGCTTCATTGGCAGTAATGGAGCCTTGTTCCAGTAATTTATTTACATAAATGGTACGCGGATCATCATGTTTTTCGATGATCTTGTATAAAATCGGCTGGGTAAAGCGTGGTTCGTCGCCTTCGTTATGCCCGTATTTGCGGTAGCCAAGCAAATCGATAAACACATCCCTGTGAAATCGTTGCCTGTATTCGACAGCGAGTTCAACCGTGTAAACCACGGCTTCCACATCATCCGCATTTACATGAAAAATAGGGCATTGCGTTGTTTTGGCCACATCGGTACAGTAAACTGAGCTTCGTGCGTCCAGGTAATTGGTGGTAAACCCAATCTGGTTGTTTACCACAAGGTGGATAGTTCCGCCAGTGGAATAGCCCTTGAGTTCCGACATCTGAAGTGTTTCGTACACCACTCCCTGCCCGGCAACAGAGGCATCGCCGTGAATTATAATTGGTACAATATGTTGTGTATCGTTTTGATATTCATTCTCTATTTTACTTCGGGTTATGCCTTCAACCACGGGACCGACTGTTTCGAGGTGCGATGGATTGGGCGCCAGTGATAGGTGCAGCGTCCGGCCATCGGCTGTCGTACGTTCCGACGAAAAACCGAGGTGGTATTTTACATCACCCAGCAGGTATTCATCTTCCAGGAGTTTGCCTTCAAATTCGTTGAAAATATCCTGGTATGCCTTTCCCAGGGTATTGGCAAGCACATTGAGCCTTCCACGATGCGGCATCCCGATAATAAATTCACTTATGCCGGTTTCGGCGCCTTTGTTTACAATGGCATCAATGGCTGGTATAAGCGACTCGCAGCCTTCGAGGGAGAAACGCTTTTGGCCGATGTATTTTTTATGTAAAAACTTCTCGAAAAGCACCGCACGGCTCAGTTCCCTGAGAATATGCAGTTTCTTTTCGCGGCTGAAAACAGGGGTGTTTTGCGTATGTTCCATGCGTGCCATCAGCCATTCGTGAATCTCCGGCCGGCGGATATAGGCATATTCAACACCCACACTCTGGCAGTATGTTTTTTCGAGGTGTTCAATAATGGTATTGAGCGAGGCATCACCAATTCCAATTTCGCCGCCGGCTTTAAAAACCTGTTCGCGGTCTTCCTCAATAAGGCCAAAATTGTCGATGTGAAGGGTAGGGGAGTAGGTGCGCCGGGTTCGTACAGGATTTGTTTTTGTAAATAAATGCCCCCGTTTGCGGTATTCGTTTATCAGGTCAATTACTTTAAACTCAGCAGGTTTCATGTCGGCCTGCGGCATTAGCTTTCCGCTGAATTCGAAGCCCTGAAAAAATCTCCGCCACCCTGTTTCTACGCTTTCAGGATTCTGTTTGTAGTGCCGGTAGATTTCCTCAATCGTTTCGCTGTCGGCATTACTCAGAAAGGATAACTCATCCATATATGTTTTTTATCAGAAACGTTTGCAAATTAGATATGTTCGGTCAAAAGTAGCAAAATAACAGCCATCCAAGCCAAAAATATCAAATTATGGGTTCTGCGGCTAATATTATAGATGAATTGAAAATGCCGGAAGACGAATACGGTAGTCAGAAGTTCCCTTCACAACTTCTTTTATTCAATGTAAGCGGAACTGTCCTGGTAAATTATTTTTCTTCAAATAGGTTCTTAAAAGTAGGAATAAATCTAAAATCAGCGTTTTCTTCCATTTTCTGACTTCGGTCTTTTAGCCTTTTGTGAACTAATTCAATTCGAGGTGCACCTTAATTTATAACTATTCAGCCCTTACAAAGTATTGAAAAACAAATATTTGCCACAGATTTCGCGGATTTCACAGATTAAAATCAAAGCATTTCGACTAATTTAACAGAAAAACTATCTTCGATAGTTAGAATCTGTGGAAATTTGTGAAATCTGCGGCAAAAATGGCGGATTTAGGGGGTGAATAGTTACCTTAGTTTTTAATAACAATCCTGCTTTGTGCGGTGTTTCCCGAAATTGCGACTACCAGGTAACTTCCCGGAGCAACATTGTTTCCGCTATTGTCGGTGCCATCCCAAACGGCTTTTTGCCATCCATCCGTTTCGTTTTGAGCTGATAAGGTTTTAATTTCCATTCCCTGTAAATCCAATATCCTCACACGGGTTATTCCCGATGACTGAAACAGGATAGTGGTTTCCTGACTAAAAGGGCATGGTTTTACTATGATGCTTTGTTCTTTCTGCTTTTCGGAAACCCCACCAAAAAGATAGTCGTAATGTGTGCTGTAAATGGTGCTGAACCCGGCACGCTCTGATTCCCAAAACAAGTTGACTGCCACGGAATAACCTGTAGGGAAAGTACTGAAAATTTTAGGATTTCTATCTTCACCTGGCCAAAGCGAAATATTTTGTAATCCATCATAATTAGGTGTTTCGGCAAAAATTTCTTTCTGGGTAAGTGAATCCGACACAAAAGCAAGGATTGTAGGCGAAAAAAATGATGACTTTACAATTAACATCATTTCGCTGATAGCAGGTTGCGAATAGTTGAAGTTTGGCGAATTCATATATAAAAGTTCATTATCCCAGCCATTGAAAAAGATCAATCCACTTGGATTTGATCCGACTTTGTTTTGCACACAAAGAGTACCCCCAGAAAACACGCCTGGTGTGGTAAGAGCAGAGCTTTCGCCCAAAACAGATATAGAACTCATCAGGTTGACTGTCCAATTATTTTGGGAGTAACCTATGTTTACCGAAATCAAAGAAGTGCTGTCGCCATTAGGATTCAAGTAGCTAAGCCCGCCGGGAGTAAATACTGGGGTATTCGATCCAGCCGAATCAATTGCAAAAGGAGTCGTAAACAAACCGGCCTGATAAAGGTACTGCGAAACCCAAATTTTCCCGCTGTTTTCCCAGGCTACCCTGCCATATTCATCGGTAGTCAGCCGGATATCATCTCCCGGAAGTGCCGATACGCTCACAGGAGCTGAAAATGTACCATTAGGCAGCCGGATGATCAATTTGAGATCAATATCATTTCCTTCGTTGGTTTGATAGATCAGCAGATATTCATTCGGTATGATTCCCGATCCTAAGAAAATCGCAACGGGGTGGGTGAGTTTTACATTAGGTTGATAAAGAGCAATTTGCTGGTCACCGATGGAATTTGAATTTACATTTTTGAAACAAAGCTGTGTAGTGTTTGCATCCAGTTCCTGGTCCCAGAACAAAATATTTTGGTAGTATGGACCTAACAGAAATGCATTCCTGTTCTGATGGGTCGAATCGGTCACAGGTCGGTTTGGAAACCATTGCTCAAACTGGGCTTTAAGCGAAAGCGGAAAGACGATGATAAATAAAAGAACAAGATTTTTCATTTTTATACGTTTTAAATTTGATAGAATCGATTTTTGAAACGACTATAAAATTAGCAAACATTCAGCTTTATTATATGTTTAAATAAAAAAAAACTAATCTATGTCAAAATTAAACAAAAGGGATTTGCCTCACAGCAGATTATCCAACGATAAATACTACTTTTGAACGCTTAATATTTTATTCCTGATGCTCACCATTGCCCAGATAAAAGCTCCCATAGCCTCGGATATCGAAGTGTTCGAAAAACATTTCCGCGATTCGATGAAAAGCCCGGTGCCGCTCCTCAACACCATTACGCGCTATATCATAAAACGTAAGGGCAAACAGATGCGGCCGATGTTCGTATTTCTGTCGGCTCGTATTTGTGGCGAGGTGAATCAAAGCACTTATCATGCGGCCTCACTCATCGAACTGCTGCACACTGCCACTCTTATTCACGATGACGTGGTTGACGACTCGAACGAACGCCGTGGGTTTTTCTCACTTAATGCACTGTGGAAGAATAAAATAGCAGTTCTTGTTGGTGATTATCTACTGTCGCGCGGATTGCTTTTATCGCTGGAAAACGAAGAATACCACCTGCTGAAAATTGTAGCTAACGCCACCCGCGAAATGAGTGAAGGCGAACTTTTACAAATTGAGAAAGCGCGCAAACTTGATATTGAAGAACCGGTTTACTTCGAAATTATCCGCAAAAAAACAGCCTCCCTCATTGCTTCCTGCTGTGCAGCCGGCGCTGCCTCCGTGGGTGCCGACGCCGAAACCATCGAAAAAATGCGGCTGATAGGCGAATATGTCGGAGTCGCTTTCCAGATCAAGGACGACTTGTTCGATTATGAGAAAAACCTGGCTACAGGCAAGCCAAATGGCACCGATATTAAAGAAAAAAAAATGACGCTGCCTCTTATCTATATGCTCAACAACCAAAGCTGGTTAGAGAAACGCCGCGCTATGAATATTGTTCGTAACCACAACAACGAACCACACAAAGTGGCTGAACTGATCAGCAAAGTAAATAGCAGTGGTGGCATCGAATATGCTGCCGGGAAAATGCATGAGTTTCAGAATAAGGCAATTGACTTACTTAATACCCTGCCTGACAGCGAATCCAGGCGCTCGCTTGAGCAATTGGTGATATTTACGACCGAACGGAGGCATTGAGGAGCGGTTTTTTGCGACTGGGCGATATGGAGAGGAGCGACCGGGCGAGGGGTGACAAAGCGAGGGGCGATTGGCTGATATAAGGGCACAAATACCCTGCTCTGGAAATACCAGAACCAAAAAGTAATGAAAAACACATAACATTGAATGAAGAATGAAAAAGTTAGGGGGCTTCCTAAACTTTTGCATTTTGAATTTTCTGTTTTAAATTCAGTTCTGAAACAGTTTAAAACCCCAATAAAATATAGTGTAATTAGTTGTTTATTAATTTCTTACAGTTATATTCTGCAATAAACATCAAGTAATAAATAAGAGCCTTTGATTAACAAGACTTAGTGAAACTCAGTGTTCTCTGTGCCTCAGTGGTTTTCTTTTTTTTTTGTTGTCGGAGAGCACTCAAACTTTCGGAGTTTACTCAAACCAGAAACTTCAAACGGCAATACTATAATTTCATTTTCGCGTTACTTACATGAAATTCGCCAAAACATTTTCCAAATGAGAATTATTTTAAGCTTGTTGATTTTTGCAGCCATAACAGTTTCAACCTATGCCCAGGTTACAGTCGAAAATTATCCGAACGGCAGCAAAAAAGCCGAGGGCCGCATGCTTAATGGACAGCGAGAGGGTGTTTGGTACGAATTCGATGTAAAAGGACTAAAAGTTACCGAAGCCAGTTATACCAATGGGGTGAAGGAAGGTAGATATACAGCCTGGCATCCCAACGGGAAAAAGCAGTTTGAAGGGGTTTTCAAAAACGGAATGCTCAACAGCACTGTCACTTCCTGGCGAAAAGACGGCACACCTGAGGAGAAGGGCCATATTACTGACGATTTGCGCGACAGTACCTGGGTTTTCTACCATCCCGGCGGAATCACAGGTAGCACCGGCAGGTTTGTAAACGGCAAAATGGAAGGCAAATGGATGTATTTTTACGAAAGCGGCGAAAAATGGAAATCGGGTGTCTATACCGGCAACGAAAAATCGGGTATATGGACATTCTGGTATATGGATGGGCATATTCATCACAGCGGCCAGTACTTCGAAGATAAAGAGAACGGTGTCTGGACAGCCTGGTTTACCAACGGGCAACAAAAAGATTCAGGATCGTACAATAGTGGAAAAATGAATGGCCAATGGAAAGGCTGGTTCGAAAACGGGAAGCCGCAATACAGTATCAATTATATCGATGGAATTCAGGATAGCACATTTAAACAGTGGTTTCCTGACGGGAAAGCGCGCATTGATGGTAAGTACAGGCACGGGTTAAAAGAAGGCCTCTGGAAAGAATGGTACGATAACGGACAACTCAGCGAGTCGGGAAACTGGTTGCATGGCGAACGCGATGGTTTCTGGATTTATTTTGACGCGGACGGATTTAAAATAAAGGAAGAGAATTTTGATAAGGGCAAACCTGATGGAATCTGGAAATCTTATTATGCCAATGGGAAAGTTTCGGGAGCCGGGCAGTATGTGAATAAAATCAAGGAAGGAACCTGGCAGTATTACGATGAAAATGGAGATTTGATGGTGAAATCCGAATTTCTGAACGGGAAGAAAATCAAGGAAAAACGCTACGGAACGGCCGGCAAGGAACTTGAGCCAGGCCGGTAACACAATTATTTGGTGTTAAGAAAGTTATAATGTGAAAGCTATTTTTATGATACGAGTAATTGCTGCTAGTCTCCTGATACTTCTGTTCGCCGTTAAAGGAACTTCGCAACAGGTAATAAATGCAAAATTGCTTCCCGAAACCTGTCTGACGCAAACCGAACTGGAATTATACAAACTTATCAACGAATACCGGGCAACCAAAGGGCTGCCGGCAATAAAACTGTCAACTTCTTTATGTTTTGTTGCCCGCACACACGCCGAAGACCAGACTGAAAATCAAAAAAATGACAGCCGCTGCAACCTGCATAGCTGGTCGGATAAAGGCCATTGGTCGCCTTGCTGTTATACTCCCGATCATAAGGAAGCAGCCTGCATGTGGGAGAAACCGAGCGAACTTACTAATTACCAGGGCAAAGGGTATGAAATCTCGTTTTATACGACTTACAAATACGATTCGCCGGCCACTTATGCAAAGGAAATTCTTGAAGGGTGGAAACACAGTTCAGGTCATAATAGCGTAATTACGAACCAGGATATATGGAAACAAGTGAACTGGCAGGCTATGGGTGTTGGAGTTTATGGTGAATATTCCAATGTGTGGTTCGGTGAGGAAATTGACACGGCCGGTGAGTTGAAGGTATGTGAATAGAGAGCTTAAGTTTAAGCTTATTCAAATTTCATATTCAATTTGTTGCTAAAAGTCTTAATGAGATCCATTCTGCAAATTGTCATGGTTGTACCGCTTTTTACATTGCAGATCAACTTTTTTACTCGTAGTTTTCATTAGTAATATAAACTTGTTTATATTTGCAGTGACAACTTTAAAATGATGACATTATGATACTTAAACGGAATATTGAACTGGCCGTTGAAGTTCAGCAGGAACAATTGATCGCCAAAAGCGGGATAATTGACAGAGATTTTTCGCAGAAGTTTAAACCAACAGGCTTACATATAGAAGTTATTTCAGGGATCAGAAGGTGTGGAAAAAGCACTCTTATGAAACAAATTCTACACAACAGGTATCAGAAAACAGCATATTTCAATTTTGAAGATGCACGGGTTCATGGCTTTGAAGTAACCGATTTCCCAAAATTGGATGAAGTTTTGGGCACAGGCTTGGATGCTTACTTTTTTGATGAAATCCAGAACGTATCATCCTGGGAAGTCTTTATCAGGCAATTGCACGAACGTAATGAAAAAGTTTATCTTATCGGTTCTAATGCAACTTTATTAAGCAAGGAATTAGGTACAAGGCTTACCGGACGGCATCTCCGACATGAACTTTTCCCGTTTTCGTACCCTGAATTCCTGAGATATAAAATGCTTGACAATACAGCAGCGTCATTCAGCTTATATCTTACTAAAGGCGGATTCCCCGAATACCTTGACACCGAGAACCCGGAAGTATTGCAGAATGTGCTGAAAGACATAGTATTCAGGGATATAGCCATCAGGTATTCTATCCGAAACACAGACTTACTACTGGACATAACACTTTTTCTGATCTCAAATATAGGAAAGGAAATTTCGTACAACACCCTTCGTAAGAATTTTGCTATGGGTTCGGCGAATACAGTTTCGGATTATCTTTCATGGCTTGCGGATACTTACTTGCTCTTTTTTCTGCCCAGGTTCAGTTGGTCGGCGAAAAGCATCGTTGTAAATCCCCGCAAAATTTATGCGATCGACAACGGTTTAGTGAATGCCAACACCCTTAGTTTTAGTGACGATCGAGGTCGGTTGCTCGAAAACGTTGTTTATATGCATTTGAGGAGTAAGTACGATAATTTGTTCTATTTCCGTGCCAACCGGGAATGTGATTTTGTAGTATTTGAAAAAAAGCAATGCAAATTTGTGATGCAGGTCTGCGAATCGCTCACATCTGATAATCTGAACCGCGAAATAGAGGGTCTTCAGGAGGCAATGGCCTTTTTCAGCCTGGAGGAAGGGTATATTTTGACTTTGGATCAAAAGGATGAAATAATCCACAAGGTTAATAAAATCCATGTTATACCTGTGTATCAATTTATAGCAAGGTTATACAGGGTTTAAACGCAGATTATATCGCCCGGGTTCATAGCCGTTTAATGGAAGCATCCGAAGTTGCTTCCTGTATAAGAAAATGCAATGAATTTTGTCTAATTTTGGCCTGTTGGTTTTGAAATCCAGATCAGAAAGTCTACCCCACCTTTCACGCAGAGCCTTTCTGATCTAAAAATTATGTTATGCGAAAAATATTTATTTTTCTTTTAGCTTTGTTTGCAAGTATTATCGGTGCTAATGCCCAGCAATTCAAGGGAGGCATCGCAGCCGGACTGGTTGGCAGCCAGGTAGCCGGCGATACGTACAGTGGTTTTAACAAACCGGGTGCTTACGCTTCTTTTTGGGTCAGCCTCGATTTGAATGAGCGTTCCTCTTTAAAAACAGAGTTGAGTTATTTTCAGAAGGGCAGTCGGCATAACCCGGACGAAAAGCATAACGATTATACTTTTTACCTCATGCGGCTGGGTTATATCGAAATGCCATTTCTTTACCAGTTGCATCTAAAAAATAAATTTACCATCGAGGTCGGCCCATCTTTTTCGTACCTGCTTCATAGTTACGAAGCACTCGATTATACTAAAAATGAAGTATCGTATGGAGCTTTCGACCTGTTCAACCCTTCGGTCGTATTGGGTTTTGGGTATCCGGTGACAGAGAAAATAAGCCTGAATTTCCGTATGGATTCCTCCATACTGAGTATGAGGGACAATAACATACCCGGTGAAGTATATCGGTTGTTCGATAGCGGACAGTATAACGATTGCATTTTGTTTTTCCTGGGCTATAAGTTGTAGTGGCACCTTTCTGAAATTTGCATAAAACGAAAATGAAACAACCAAAAATAAAACTCATTGTAGGTGTTACCGGTGCCAGCGGAGCCATATATGCTAAAGTGCTGTTCGATAGCTTGTTGCAAATCGGTGATCAGATTGGCGAGGTTGCTGTCTTGTTTTCGGATAACGCGAAAGGAGTCTGGAAATATGAACTGGAAAATTCGGATTACGAAAAATTACCGTTTACATTTTATCAAAAAGATGATTTTTATTCGCCAATTGCTTCAGGTTCAGCCGGTTTTCATGCTATGATCATTTGCCCGTGCAGTATGGGTACTCTGGGCAGGATTGCTTCCGGCGTTTCCAACGACCTGATGACCCGTGCTGCCGATGTAATGCTGAAAGAGCGTCGGAAACTGATACTTGTTGCCCGCGAAACGCCTTTAAATCTTATCCACATCAACAATATGAAAACGATTACCGAAGCTGGGGGAATAATTTGTCCGGCAACGCCCTCGTTTTACAGCCGTCCGAAAACTATGGAACAACTTGCCGCAACCGTTACCAACCGGGCTTTAGCTTTGGCGGGTATAGAAGTTGATGGATTCCGCTGGGGTGAATAAAAAAAGGCCTGACATATCGATCTGTCGTAATCTCCGAAATCATACCTTTGGTACAGGAATCGATACTGCAACTGAACCAGTGATTTAAAAACCTGATTATTCATGCTGGAATACGAACCAAAAATCCTGCTCGCTTTTGCCGAGACTTTAAGCGGCAACCGCGAAATACTCGCCTGGCTGATGAAAAACGGCTATCCCGAACTTGGGTTTTTAAGCATGTGTATGCGCGGCAACGAAGATGCATTTGGCTGGTTGATGAAAAACGGATACCCGCATTTCGGAGCGTTGGATCGTGCCATTGATGGTGATAAAAACGCGTATTTCTGGCTGGTTAAAAACGATTTCCAATTGCTGGCTTTTCTGGCTGATGCCTGCCATGCCGAACCATCCGCCATCGACTATTTTAACCGCAACGACTTACCTATATTTCTGCTTATCGCCCGAAAATTTATCGCTTTCCGCGACAGCCAGTTCTTCGATTATCATAAAAGACAGTCCTGATATTTTCCTGATTATTCAGTTCACCCGGGAGCATTTTTGTCGTGCATTTCACGAATTAGCACAGATTTGTTACTACTTTCCGGAGTTTGCTGTGAAAGAGTTAATCAAAGTGAAATTATTTTTATCGGTTAAAAATATATAAACATATGAATTACAATACATTGCCCGGAATGCAACAATAATATATTTACGACTGTTGAAATAAATACGAAAACTTTAAAGTAAATTCGGTACTTATTCGTCTTCCTGTATATATGGTAGATTTAATCACATTATCGCCGATGACAAAGCAGCAAAGGATACTGCAGGCTGTTCAGAATTATGGAGGGCAATTATTCAGTTTTATCCGGAGCCGGGTTAAAACCACCGAAGATGCCGAAGATATTTTGCAGGATGTTTGGTACCAGTTAAGTTCGCTTATCGACATTGAACCTATCGAACAACTCAGTTCGTGGCTATACCGGGTTAGCCGCAACAGGATTGTCGACAAACAACGTAAACTCAAACCTCAATCGCTGGAAGAACTTGCTTACGAGAACGAAGATGGAGAAATGAATTATCCTGATGCCTTGCTTGCCGAATACAGCAATCCTGAAACGGAGTTTGAGCGTGCGTTTATCAGAGACAGGTTTTTTGCCGCACTGAAAGAACTACCTGAAAAACAAAGGGATGTCTTTATCTGGAATGAACTGGAAGATATGACCTTGCAGGAAATAGCTGATAAAACCGGTGATAATATTAAAACGATCATATCGCGAAAACGCTATGCAGTGGCGCATCTGCAGGAGTGGCTTCAAAACATGTAAAATTAATTAATAACAATTTAAAACGTAGAAATCATGATGTGTTGTAGTGAAAATAGAGGAAAGAATTTCTGGATTAAAAGAGCCATTTTTATTCCTATTGCAGTGGCAGCCGGAGTATTTGTTTTTGGAAGTGCTGTTATGTTCCTCTGGAATAGCTTATTGCCGGCAATACTGGGCGTAAGTGTCATAACTTTCTGGCAAGCCTTGGGAATACTGGTGCTTTGCAAAATTCTCTTTGGCGGATTCCATGGTGGTCGTGGACACCACCACAGTGGTCATCATATGAAAAACAAATGGATGAACCTCAGCCCCGAAGAAAGGGAAAAAATGAGAGAAGAATGGAATACCTGTTGTGGCTCCAAGTCAAAGGCAGAATAGTAGTTGTTTTTCTTTCTATTAATCAAACAGCGCGTTGTTACTCACAATGCGCTGTTTTTGCTTATGCATGCTGGCAAATTCGGTATCTGAATTTTCTTGAATCTCCTTCAGGTACTTTATTCTAAACGAGAGCAAAATTTTTAAGTGCTTTATTATCATCTCCTGGATAATTTCAATTGTATTTTATGATAAAATCCGGATATTAATTACCTTTACAAATGAAAGAGCATTTTCTAAGAACGTATAGCATAAAGAAATAACCTCCAAAGGAATAGGTTGTTGAGTTTCAATTTCGGTACGGATTTCTTAAGATAATAGGTTCTTCAAAGTGTGTATTTTCTCTTTTTTACTAATCTGCTAAAACTCTCGTCATATGGAATCCGGAAAACTACTGTTATCTCTGTGCTTTTTCTTCATACTTGGGTTGGCAAAGGCCCAGGATAAGCGCTTGCTTGAGTATGCGGACAAAATGAATCAACGATACCTGGCCGTAAAAGTAAAGACTGATAATCTTGCTGATTCTTTGGGTGTTGTTAAACGCGTGGATGACGGCAAATCGGTCATACAACTGAGCCACTTTGTGAATGGATTCCCGCGCTTCCGTTCCACATCCAATATCAATGCGGCTGCCACTACTTCTACTTCTGCAGTTTGGCCTGGTGGCGTTGCCGGTCTTAATTTAACCGGAACAGGTATTACTTTGGGCATATGGGACGAAGGAAAAACCAGGATCGACCACCAGGAATTCGGGGGAAGAGTCACAGTCAAGGATGATTCACCCTATATCAGCAATCATGCTACCCACGTATCCGGTACCATGATCGCTTCTGGTGTGGTTCCTGCAGCAAAAGGGATGTCATACCAAGCAAGCCTTAACTCCTACGACTGGAACAATGACGTAAGCGAAATGGCAGCAGCAACGGCCCACGGGCTCCAGGTTTCGAACCACTCCTGGGGATATTTGGCAGGCTGGTATTACGGTTACCGGGGCGACAACAAATGGGTATGGTTTGGCGACACCACCTTCAGTAGAACGATCGACTACGGTTTCGGTGCTTACGAGCAAACATCGTCCGATTGGGATACCTTAGCCTGGCTGGCACCCGATTTTCTTATAATAAAAGCATCAAGCAACGACAGATTTCAAGGTCCGGCAGTACAGCCTGTTCAGCATTGGCTGTGGAACTCAGGTAATGGCTGGGTTTTGTCTAGCTCCGTGCGAGACAAAGATGGCGAAAACGGCTTCGACTGCATACCATGGAATGGTGTTGCTAAAAATATTCTGACAATTGGTGCCGTGAATGATATTCCTGCCGGATATCAGGTCCCTTCAGATGTTGTACTGGCGGGTTTCAGTTCCACGGGTCCGACAGATGACGGGAGGATTAAACCCGACCTGGTGGCTAACGGAGTGGACGTATACTCCGCATACTCTTCATCATCAACGGCTTATGGCTCATATTCAGGCACATCCATGGCAACTCCCAATACCAGCGGTTCAATTGGTTTGCTCCAGGAACACCAGCGCAACCTTACCGGTAGTACCCTGATGCACGCTTCCACACTGAAAGCTTTGCTGATTCATACTGCAGATGAAGCCGGAACCACTTCCGGGCCGGATTATACCTATGGCTGGGGATTGCTGAATACCAGGAAAGCAGCTCTGTTGATGAGTCGGAATTCGGACAACGGATTCAATTTCAATATTCGTGAACTGACACTGAACCAGGGAGATACAATTATAATACCGGTTTATACCAATGGAGTTGAGCCATTATCGGCAACCATGGTGTGGACTGACCGTCCTTCAATCAAATTTACAGCTTTTGTCAATGATACTTCGCATATGCTGGTTAATGACCTTGATCTGCGGCTCATAAACACTTCATCACAAACCTATTATCCCTGGAAACTTAAAGGAAGCACACCTGCCGCTGCTGCCACTAAGGGTGATAATATAGTTGATAATGTAGAAAAAGCAGATGCCGGAATCCCGGCAGCGCAGGAAACCTGGTATATTCAGATTACGCACAAAGGAACTCTGGTCGGTGGGCAACAGGATTTTTCCCTGGTTTTGAGTGGGATTTCCTTGCCACCGGTAGCATCAACGTGGAATGGAGTAACAAACAACGAATGGTACACAGCCTCCAACTGGAGCAATGGTGTTCCGGGATCGAACACGGATATAGTTATTCCTTCAGGGAAACCCTATTACCCTACCATCTCCCGCATGGCAATCTGCAATAATATCACTATCCAATCCGGTGCATCCCTGCTTGATAATAGTTTCCTGACTGTAAAAGGCACTGCTGTAGTAAAAAGTGCGATTTCCGGGAGTGCATGGCACCTGATTTCAGCACCGGTTTCGAATGCTGTTTCGGGCATGTTCTTTGGCAAGTATTTACAAATGCATGATGAATCTACAAATGTCTATAGCGAAATTATTTCCGGCAACGAAGGACTAGTTCCTGCAAAAGGTTATGCCCTTTGGCACAATGACGGCTTCGAAGCTACATATTCCGGAAACCTGAATACAGGAAACAAATCTTTCTCCATTTACCGGTCAACCAATGACTTGCTTAACAGTGGCTGGAATTTAGCGGGCAACCCTTACCCTTCAACTATCGACTGGGATGCCTTATCTGGCTGGACCAAAGATAATGTGAACGATGCCATTTATTTTGAAAAAAATGGAGATTGGGCCACTTATGTTGGAGGTGTTGGAACTGGAGGAGGTTCACGATACATTGCATCCGGTCAGGGATTTTTTGTAAGTGCAACAAATGTAGGTGCGGGAACAATAGGTATGTCAGATGGCGTGAGAGTGCATAATGCAACCACATTCTTTAAAAATACAAAAACAGGGAATCTTGTCAGGATCGAGATTTCGGGGAATGGTTATAAGGATGAGGCTGTGGTTAGGTTTTTGCCCGAAGCCAGCAATGAATTTGACAGAGCCTTTGATGCAATTAAACTCTTTGGATTTAACGAAGAATCAGCACAAATTTACACTTTAGGCAGTATACCCCTTACAATCAACGCAATACTACCTGAAACCAAAAAAGTCAACCTGGGCATTCGTGCAAAAACTGACGGAAAGTATACGATTGCTTCCACCGAAATAAACGACCTTAAATATGTTACTTTGCACGACACTAAGACGGGTATTTACACGGATCTGTCAGCGAAATCATATACTTTCAGTTTTCAAACCGGCGAAGATGAAGAACGGTTAAAACTGCTTTTTAAATCCCCTTCCGAAATTCAAACCGAAAATACTATAGCCTCGATTTACAGTTTTCATCAAACCTTACATATAAATTTGAGAGACCAGGTATCAGGTGATGTTTTTATATATAATACTGCCGGTCAGTTAGTTGCTATTAAGTATGCTGCTACAGGTACATCTGAAATTGATGTGACTACCCCGGGAATTTACATTGTAAAAGTAATTACCGAAAAAGAATTGGTTGTAAAGAAAGTTTGGACCTGGTAACATCTTTATCCACTGGGATTTCACTTTTTAAGAAATCTGCAGGGCAATTACCTGAAGAAATAAAAAGTAAAAGGAGGATCTTATTTAGAATCCTCCTTTTAACGTATTTGCGATTTACGATCAACGATTTTCCATTATCGAACTACGATTAACGAATAACGAACAACGAATGACCATTTCCCGTTAACCATTTTCCATCAACGAATAACAATCCTACAAAGGAATATTCCCATGCTTCTTAGGTGGATTTGTCTTCCGTTTATTCTGCGTCATTTCAAGCGCCTGTATCAGTTTAAAACGGGTTTGATGAGGGTAAATAACTTCATCAATATAACCTTGTTCTGCGGCTTTATATGGATTGGCAAATGTTTCGCGGTAATCGTCGACAGCCTGTTTGCGGGTTTCGTCGCTGAGTTTATCTCGATGGATAATGCTCACGGCACCGTCAGCACCCATAACTGCAATTTCAGCCGAAGGATAGGCGAAATTGATATCGGCACCAATATGTTTGCTGCTCATCACGTCGTATGCTCCACCGTAGGCTTTGCGTGTGATAAGTGTAATTTTGGGAACAGTAGCTTCGGCAAAAGCATATAATAACTTGGCTCCATGCTTGATAATGCCTCCGAATTCCTGGGTAGTTCCAGGCAGGAAGCCAGGAACATCAACCAGGGTGATTATCGGAATGTTAAAAGCATCGCAAAAGCGCACAAAGCGGGCTGCCTTTATGGATGAATTTATATCAAGAACTCCGGCAAGTGCTTGTGGCTGGTTGGCAACTATACCAACGCTGCGGCCACCCAGGCGGGCAAAACCGATTAGGATGTTCATTGCGTAGAGCGGCTGTACTTCGAAAAAATTGTGGTTATCAACCACCTCTTTAATAAGCTCTTTCATATCGTAAGGCTTATTGGGATCTTCGGGAATCAGCGTATCGAGTTTTTTATCGCTGCGGTTGATGTCGTCGGTTGTGGGTTTAAAAGGCGCATCTTCCATATTGTTCGATGGCAGGTAACTCATCAGTTCGCGAAGCATCATCATAGCGTGCTCGTCGTCGTTGGCGGTAAAATGGGCCACGCCGCTTTTACTGTTATGAGTCATTGCACCGCCAAGTTCTTCTTTGGTCACTTCCTCGTGTGTAACAGTTTTGATAACATCAGGACCGGTTACAAACATATAACTCGAGTCTTCGACCATAATAATGAAGTCGGTGATAGCCGGTGAATAAACCGCACCCCCTGCACAAGGGCCCAAAATAGCCGATATTTGAGGAACGACTCCTGAACTCATTACGTTACGATAAAAAATATCGGCGTAACCTGCAAGGCTTTCAACACCCTCCTGTATGCGGGCACCGCCCGAATCGTTGAGCCCGATTACGGGAGCACCCATTTTTACTGCCATATCCATGATTTTCACAATCTTATCAGCATTGGCACGGCTCATGGTGCCGCCAAAAACGGTGAAATCCTGGGCAAATACATAAATGAGGCGGCCATCAATCTTACCGTAACCGCTCACAACACCATCACCCGGAATGAGGTTTTTCTCCATTCCGAAATCGCGGGAACGGTGTACGACGTATTTATCAAGTTCTACAAAAGTACCCGGATCAAGCAGATCGTTAAGGCGTTCGCGGGCCGTTTTTCGGTTAGCCGAATGCTGGCGGTCGATGCGATCCTGCCCGCCTCCAAGTTCAGCGACACGGTTTTTTTCTTCCAGTTTTTTGTATTTATCTTTCAATGTGGACATATACGGTTGTGATTTATTGAATTTTTTAGTTTAAAGACTGATTAATAGAGATTGAAATAAGGTGATTTGCTCATTTTCAAATTCCCAAATTTTCAAATTTTCAAATTTTAAATTGTTTCATCCTCAATAACAACCAATATTTGATTGCTATCGACAGTATCATTTTCATTTACAGGAATCTCTTTAACCGTACCTGCCTTTGTAGCTTTAAATTCACTTTCCATTTTCATGGCCGAAACAATAATTACTGTTTGTCCAACCTCCACGGTATCACCCACAGAAACAAGAATTTTAACAATCTTACCAGGCATAGGTGAGCGTATAATATTGCTTACATGACCACCTGTGGCATTTTCGCGGCTGCGGATATAGCGTGTTTCGGCATCCACTACTTCAATTTCGTGGCTGAAATAGAAGGTATTTACCGTATAGTGCTTAGGTTCGCGACCGGGAACCACTTCAATATTGTAGGATCTGCCTTTGTGAAGCACGGAGTACTCAGCCGGCCCGACTTTCACCAGGTCAACAGTATATATTTCATCATCTACAGAAACAGTAAGCAGGTTGCCTTCGCGGCTTATCTCTTTCAGGATGGCTTTGCGGCCTTCGAGGTTTAGTTCAAGTTCCATGTTTTGTTTATTGACCAATCTTATTGGGTATATGGTTTATTCATTTTATATTATAATAGGGTTTAGGGCTTAGGTTTTGGGGGTTAGGGACTGGAAATTATGAGTACTTTGACTTCCCTTCATCCGCTTTTTGTCGCCTTTCACCTTTTCGTCCCTCGCCCAGTCACCCCTCACCTTGTCACCCTGTCGCCCCTCGCCTTGTCTCTCCTCACCCAGTCTCCTCTCGTCCCGTCATCGCTACAGTCTCCATGCCGCAAGTCGTCTTCCGAATTCTTTCCAGTCGCTACCGTGACGTGATGAAGCATGTGTCATAGTCTGTTCTATATCATTGAGTTGCGAAGTATATTCAACAAAAGCTGCCACAAGTGCGAGGTTCTCGCAGTCGTAAGCACATTCAGCTTCAGAGAGCAGAAATTTCTGGTTATCTTCGATAAAATGGGTATTGTAACCCCCTTTGCGGAAATCGGGAGCATCCATGATCCGTTCGAGGAATTTGATCGATGTTTTCACCCCGCTGATTTTATATTCAAAAAGGGCGCGTCGCATACGCTCGATAGCTTCAGCGCGTGTTTTGCCCCACACTATCAGTTTGCTGATCATTGGATCGTAGTAGATAGGAATGGTATAGCCTTCATAGACGTATCCATCGCAGCGCACGCCAAGTCCAAGGGGCTCAGTGATATGTGTGATGGTTCCGGGATTGGGCATAAAATTATTATCGGTGTCCTCGGCATAGATCCGGCATTCGATGGCATGGCCAAACTGACGCAGGTCTTCCTGCCTGAAAGGCAAAGGATTGCCTTCGGCAATACGAATCTGCTCTTTAACCAGGTCAACACCAACAACGCGCTCTGTAATAGGATGTTCGACCTGAAGACGTGTGTTCATTTCCAGGAAATAGTAGTTGAGGTTATCGTCCACGATAAACTCTATGGTTCCGGCACCTTCGTAATTTGCAGCCTTGGCAGCGGCAACAGCGTGGGCACCCATTTCGGCCCGCACACCTGGTGTCATGATAGGTGAAGGCGTTTCTTCAACTACCTTCTGGTGTCGGCGCTGAACTGAACATTCGCGTTCGAAAAGATGGACGGTATTGCCCTGGCTGTCGGCAAGTATTTGAAATTCAATATGGTGTGGCGAATCGATGTATTTTTCGATGTAAACGGCATCGTTACCAAAAGCGGTTTTCGCCTCGGAACGTGCTCCGCGCAAGGAACTCAGAATCTGAGATTCTTCCTTCACCAGACGCATGCCCTTGCCTCCTCCGCCTGCCGATGCTTTGATCATAACAGGAAGCCCGATCTGCTTGATGGTTTCGAGAGCTTCGTCTTCGCTGGTAACAGCGTCGGTGGTGCCGGGAACAACGGGAACCCCGGCTTTTATCATAGTGCGCCTGGCGGTAATCTTATCGCCCATACCCAGGATCGCTTCGGGTGAAGGGCCTATAAAAATGATGCCTTCCTGCTGGCAGCGCCTTGAAAATTCGGCATTTTCTGAAAGGAAACCATACCCGGGATGGATGGCATCTGCTCCCGATAATTTGGCCACTTCCAGGATCTTTTCGATCTTCAGGTAGCTTTCGTTTGACGGCGATGGACCGATGTGGTAGGCTTCGCCTGCATATCTGACATGCATTGAGGTCCGGTCGGCATCAGAAAATACGGCCACGGTGTGTATGCCCATTTCGCGGCATGAACGTATGATGCGTACTGCGATTTCGCCACGATTGGCGATCAGTACTTTTTTAATTGGTTTTCGCTCCATTTAAAAGGCTTCGATGATACACAAATATTAAACTGATACAGAAAACTATAACAACTAACAGCTAATGCAAAAAAAGTTGTTCATCCGTTAGCTTGATCGGCTGCAAATATAGATAATTTTCTAATATATGAAAAGTGTTGTATATGAATAATCGAAAGTGATTTTTCTTTTACAGGGAATTGAGTTGACTTTTTTGAAGCAGCGAGATGGTTGATTGGTTGATAGGTTGATTGGTTGATAGGTTGATGGGTTGATTGGTTGATTGGTTTATAGGTTGATGGGTTGATTGGTTTATAGGTTGATGGGTTGAATGGTTGGCGGGTTGAAATAATCATTACATTAAAAGACAGGCATTTAATGTGCAATAAATCACTTAATTTTGAATAAATCACTTTGTGGTTGCACTACAGAACCTCAATTTTATGCATTTCAACCATTTTCAGCCGCTGATCGAGAACCTGGAATATATATATACCCGGAGCAAAAACAGGCAAATCGAAATCTATCGTTTCGCCCATTTTTATATCATTCTGAAACGACGTAAAAAGGATACGGCCTTCCAGATCAGCAAGTTGATAAGTCAGCTGATTAAATGATTTATTTGAAGTAATATGCAATATTCCTCGGGTTGGATTGGGGAATATCGTTAAGAATTCAATTCCTTGATTTTTTTTTTCAGGTACTGATAATCCCGAAACCTGCAGATAAGCATCACCACTGTAGTAAGTACAATCGTCAAGAGTAAGGGCGCAGCGATACCGCGAATTGTTTAACGAATAGGGCACTGAATGAATGCGCATCTTGTTGGTTAACACGTCAGAATAAGGAAGGGAATTTGTAAGATCAACCCATACACCGTTTGTTAAAACCTGCCACCTGTAAGCCAAATCATTATACTGATTTACAGCAAATTGAGCGTCAGTTTGCTCTGCCACTTTTACCGACTGCGGTTGTTCGTCAAGTTTTCCCAGGTAAGTGATAAACCCATTGTTGTATTGTACACTATCAATAACACTCAAATCGGAATGAGCTATTTCACAGGTGGAATCGAAGGCGAAATATGCTGAAGAATCGAGAAGTGTAAAATGCAGATCGAAAAGTTTTCCGCTGCCCAGGTTTATCGGTGTGTTTCGATACCACGAAATGGAAATTCCGGGAGCCGGGTAGCTTATAATTTTGCATAAAACCATTCCCCCGGCAAACAAAGCATTCGGATTTTCGAGCCCGATAAGTTTTACGTCGTTCGTATCATAGTTTATTAACAGCGTCAGGGCACCCACATCGTTAAACCCGGTGGTCGTTATCGGAACAAGAATATCGGTGCTATGGCATGTTAGTTTTGCAGTAAAGTTTACGGAAAGCTGGCTTGAGGCTGCAAAGGGAAGCAGCAGGAAGCATGAAAAAAGCCAGAATGCCGAGGCTTTCAGTTTTGCAGTATTAATTATAGCACTATGCTTTATTATCATG
This sequence comes from Bacteroidota bacterium, assembly GCA_037142075.1. Classification (GTDB taxonomy): domain Bacteria; phylum Bacteroidota; class Bacteroidia; order Bacteroidales; family UBA4417; genus UBA4417. Next base: position 46,780 of record JBAXBJ010000001.1, on the reverse strand, counting down.
GTTTTTTTCTAAAATCAATTCAGAGATGCGCAATTTATTAGATCAAAGGTAGCTTTTTTAATTCATTATGAAAAGTGATCAGTTGGACGGCCGGGTATTATTTTGATATACAGGATTTTTAGATAGCCTGTTACTAATTTCCGATTACCGAATCCTGAAAAACACGAACCAGAAGTAGTTCAAAGAGCAAAGTTTAAAAAGATGGCTTAAAAGTTCAAAATCTGCTGTTTAATTCTACTTTACCAGATTAAAATTGAAACCACAATAGTCACAATAGGGCACAATAGAAAAACAAATAAATAGGGTGTTATACTGTGAGTTACTATTTTCTGAGAATTCAGAATTATCCGGAACCACTATGAATCATTTTCTATGTGACCTATTGTGCCTATGTGGTTCAAAATATTTGCCTGGTTTATTTTAGCAAAGTAAAACTAAATAACAGTCTGAAGTTTTCAGACATGTTTTTCTTCGAAATCGCTATAAGGCTATAAGTATGGAATGTCCCAAACTTTGAATTTTGCTCTTTGAATTTTGAATTATGAAATGCCTGATTATGAATTTTATGCAACGTAAACATCTGATTAATATCTTGGCTCCAGAACTTCTTTAAACCTGCTCCGGCCAAATATTTATAACTTTGCATCGTTATTGGCTTAATCTTTGCCCTTACCTGACTCATGAAAGCTTTCCAGCGAAAGAAACGGCCTTTTTTATCTCTCGATGACATCGTTTTTGAGCATCGGAACAAGGAGTATGGGTGCTATAAGCTGCGATCAAGGTATCAGCGCCGCCTGCGGTTAAGCTTTTTACTTGTGCTTGGTTTCTTCCTGTTCGTGATTTTGCTCGTATATGTCTGGAAAATAAACCCGTTGAATGAAGATTTACGCGTCACCGACAATTCCTACGTCGAAAGTGTACATTACGATCCCGAATTGTTTTTGGTAATAAATAAACTGGCAGTTGTAAAACCTGTAGTGTCAAAAATCCTGGAATCGGGAGCCGAGGCTGAAAACCCGGCGGAACAGCTAAAACGAACAAATATCCCGGTAATGGCTGTGTTGCCAAAACCCGATCCTGTATTCCCTGTGGCTGACACTTCACAAAAGAAACTTGCAGATGAGCTGTTGCGCCGGCACAAAAGCAGTGTCAGCAATGCAAATTCAGATATAAAGGATACTATTTCGATTATTCTGGAAAAAACGCCGCAATTTCCCGGCGGGTATGCAGCCATCCAAACCTATTTCTACAGGAATCAGCACTACCCCGAAAATGCACTTTTGAAAGGAAAACAGGGAAGCACAATTGTAAGCTTCATAGTAAATAAAGAGGGCTCTGTGGAAAAAGCCAGTGTTGTAAAAGGAAGCGATCCTGAACTCGACATGGAAGCAATCCGGCTGATACGAACCATGCCACTCTGGGAGCCAGCGTATTATAAAAATAAACCTATATCCTGCATGGTATTTTTGCCTGTACAATTCACGATAAAGTGATTGCCCGGCGGTTGGAATAATTTTCTTCCGAATATTTCCTGGAACGAAAAAACTGAAATCTGTATAACGTATCTTCTTGCTTAACTCTTGATATTGCGTATCTTGCTGTGATGCCGGCTATATGTGAAATAGATTACTATGCCTATTGCCATCCAGATAATGAGCCGTAACCAGGTATCACCCGGCAAGGTTGCCATAACACCCAGGGATGATAAAACACCGAGGATTGGAACAGCCGGGAAAAACGGAGTTTTGAACGGGCGGTGAATATCGGGCCGTTTATAACGTAAAACCAGGATGCCGGCGCAAACCAGCACAAAGGCCAGCAGGGTGCCTATCGAAACAAGTTCGCCGAGAATTCCTATAGGGAAAATCCCGGATACAACCAAGGCCACCGAACCGGTTACAATAGTTGTGATATATGGGGTTTTAAATTTCGGATGAACTTTGCCGAACGATTTGGGAAGCAACCCGTCACGCGACATCGAAAAGAAAATCCGGGGCTGTCCCATCAGCATTACCAGGATTACCGAACTGAGCCCGGCTATGGCTCCGATTTTAATAGGCATCCGAAGCCAGGCCATTCCTTCACCGGCAGTATTTACTGCAACGGCCACCGGGGCAGGGTCGTTGAGGTGTGTATACGAAACGATACCCGTCATTACCAGTCCCACAAGGATATATAATACGGTGCAAATGGCCAGCGAACCCAGGATGGCCCATGGCATATCCTTTTGTGGGTTTAATGATTCCTGCGCGGCAGTCGAAACGGCATCGAACCCTATATAGGCGAAAAAGATAACTCCTGCAGCGCGAAAAATCCCGCTCCATCCGAAATGACCGAAAGCACCGGTGTTCGCAGGGATAAAAGGAGTCAGGTTTTCGGGTACAATATAGTTCACTCCAAAGGCTATAAACAGTAAAATTACGATCACCTTTACAAGCACGATCGCGTTGTTGAAATTGGCTGATTCCTTTATTCCCAAAACCAGGAGCGTGGTGATAACAGCCACGATAAATACGGCCGGAAAGTTTATAAAAGATCCTGTGGCCGACCATACTCCGGTAGCTGCATCATAATAAAACGGGGCACTCGACAAGGAAGCCGGGATTACAATTCCAAAATCTTTGAAGAAACTTACCACATATCCCGACCATCCAGCGGCAACTGTTGAAGCGCCAAACAGGTATTCGAGAATCAAATCCCATCCGATTATCCATGCAATAAATTCGCCTAAAGTAGCGTAAGCGTAGGTATAGGCACTTCCCGCGATGGGTATCATCGAGGCAAATTCGGCGTAACATAAACCGGCAAAGGCACAGGCGATTCCGGCAACCACGAAGGATAAAACTACGGCAGGACCGGCATAATTGGCCGCAGCCTGGCCGGTAAGCACAAAAATACCGGCACCTATAATTGCCCCTATCCCAAGCGAAATAAGGTTCCACCTGGTGAGTGTGCGTTTCAGGGAATTTTTATCATCCGTTGTTTCGCTGAGGAGCGTGTTTATTGATTTGGTTGCAAATAAGCCAGTCATAGTATTCACTTTAAATATGGTCAAATATAGTAACAATTTCAGTTTGCTGCTGCATGAAAGTAAAGTTGACCAGATTTTTATACTGAAATGGCAACAGATTGGGTTGCTAAAGTGTAAAATTGGCAGAAGAATGGGCATAATTCATTGCGCGTGGCCTCAGGTTTTGCCGGGTTATTTACTTGTATCGTTTCCTATCTCTGTTTGGTATGCTTTTTATATGCTTGAAAATAAGGATTATAACTGAATGTCGTTTCAGAACTTTGAATTAAAAAATATTTGGTTAAAATGTTATTTTAGTGGGTCATATGAGTATGTCGGAAGTCAGAAGATCGAAGTCAGAAGCTACTCTGAAAACTTCATTTTTCTGAGAAAGCAGGTCTTTATTGACCAATTGCCTTTATTCGAATGTTTTCCATTCATAGCTCCAAACTTCAAATTAGCACTTTCTTCCGTCTTCCGACTTCGGTCTTCTGACCTGTTAATATCAATTCCATTAAATTCGTGGTAGAACCAAATATTTTAACGCAGAGTCCGCTGAGAAGGCGCAGAGAGCCACAGAGCGCTTATTCGGAAACTTTCCCAGAGAAACTCTGTGCAAACCTTTGCATCTTTTCTCTATAGTGTTGTTACTTCCGGATATTTCGCTTTTGCATAATATTGACGACAAGGAAACAAAAAATTCGCGAAGTATTGTAACTTTGAACCGGCAAAAATGACCGGAATGATAGAAAGAGCAATATATCAATTGAAAATTATTTTTTCGAAACCTGCATCTGTGCTTGTTGCAGCAGCCTTGCTTTTTCTTCCTTTGCTTTTCCTGGGTACGCATTCCAGCCACGACTGGGGCGACGATTTTGCGCAATATATTCACCAGGCCGGAAATATTGTCAACGGAACACTCCAGTCAGAAACCGGCTTCCTTTACAGTCAGTTGAATTACATTGGCCCGCAGGCTTATCCCGTTGGTTTCCCGCTTTTACTTGCACCTGTTTACGCTATTGCAGGCAACAGTATGGTGGCATTTACCTCATTTATTTCGTTGATATACATTATTCTCGGATTGCTGATGGTAGTTTTTTACCGTCATTATTTTTCATGGATCACAGCCCTGGTTCTAGCAGCCATCTTCCTTTACAACCCGCAAATGATCATTTTTAAAAGAGAAGTAATGTCGGATATTCCTTTCGCGGCACTTCTATTGCTCAATTTTATACTTTACAGGAAAACTGAAAGTAACAACTGGAAGCAAATCACGCTTTTAGACCTTACATGCGGGTTTATGCTGGCCGTGCGACCTGCCGGAATTGTGTTTGTTGCCGCCATTGCCATGGAGCAATTGTTCAAGGCGGTAAAGCGAAAAATAAGTTACAAGGATTTCACCGTTCATTCCGGTATTTTTGTTCTTGTCCCTGTGTTGCTTTATTTTTTCATCAATTCAGTCCTTTTCAAAATTCCTTCCGGTGGCAGCATTCGCGATTATCTGTTATTCTATTTTACGGGTAACTTCCTGCAGATCATACCCGAAAACCTGGCGCACCATATCGAGGTGTTCCGGTTCCTGTATGTTCCCCAGGCCGGAGTTTTCGATGGATTATCACTGTTATTGGGTGCCGTAATGGTGACATTCACCCTGTTTGGTTTTATAAAACGTATGCTCCAGGGTCCGGACGTTTTGGATTGGTTTTTTGTTTTTTATGTGTTCATGCTGCTGGTTTTTCCCAATAACGATTCAGCTTACAGGCTTATGGTACCCCTCGGATTTATTTTCCTGTTGTATGCTGCCACAGGATTAAAATCGATTCAACTTTTAACCGGAGTGCCTGCGTGGAAAAAATCAATAGCTGCCGGAATTCTGGTTTTTATGTTATTTATGCCCGGACTTATCAGCATTGCCCGTTCGGGAGATCATCTGCTCGAAGGCCCGCAACAGGAAACATCTGTTGAAGCTTTTAGTTATATAAAGCAAAATGTAGCTGCCGGCGATGTAGTGGTATTTGCCAAGCCACGCGCATTAGCCCTCTATGGCGGCTGCCGGAGTATGACCGACCCGTTTACCACCGATCCCACGCTGATTCACAAGCAGATTATGGAAGCGAAAGCTTCATACCTGCTTATTCACACTAAGTTGACATCCGAACCAATTAAACGCTACTCCCGTGTGATGCAGGGCCGCCTCACGAAACAATGGGAAAATAAGGATTTTATACTTTTTAAAATTGCGCGTGTTCATTAATCCTTCAATACATCACTCAGTACCTGCACCGATTTTATTTCACCGAAAGTGGGGATATGAATCCTGAAATATTCAAGCATCCTGGATAATAACAGGCTGCGGGTTGTATAATCAGTTTTTATGATTCTTACCCCTGCAGTTAGCGCATTAAGAACTTCAGCCAGACTATCACTGAGTGGCGAGGCGAAATAATAAGGATGATCGGGTGGGAAAGCGCAGAAATTACCACCAGACATATCGAAAAACGAGTTTGATGCACTGAAGTTATTGTGCGGAGCAAATCCCAAAAACTGTGTGAGACCGATAGTGAAAGCCAGCGGAAAACCTGCAACGGAATCGCTCGCCCGGTCGAGGTTCAGGATGGCATCTTCCATATATTCAAACAGGTTCGGATCAGCCATTTGTGCAGTAATGGAGCGGGTAAGCAACTCGCTGATGTAAATACTCACCGCGGTTTTAGCCATTTCGGACGCAATTCCGTTAAGCTGGTATTCGCACGAGGCATCGCGCAAAATGCGTAATCCTTCGCCCTCTTTATGATTGGCAACCAGCCGGATAATTGATAAGGGTGTAAAAAGATTCCGTTTCATCCTGGCGCCTTTTTTTCGTACCCCTTTGGCAATATACGATTGCAACCCCAGCTGCTCGGTGTAAATACGAACTATAATGCTGGTTTCGGAATAATCCATGCAATGGAGCACGATTCCTTTGGTTGATAATATCATGATATTAGTGGTGATATGGAACTGAAGGAGTAAAAGTCGAAGGTTGAAAGTCGAAAGTTGAAAGTCTAAGGTCGAAAGTCTAAGGTCGAAAGTTGAAAGTTGAAAGTCGAAGGTCGAAAGTCCTGAGACGAAAGAATCCTATTTTGAGGATCGCAATTCAAAGTATATTCCATGCATTCGCTCTTCACCTTGTCTCCATTCTCCTTGTCGCCTTTCACCCCTCACCTTGTCGCCCCTCGCCCCATCTGAATCTATAAAAATACAATTTTCAGTAAGCACTTATCACCTTTATCGAACGAAAAGCACTTTCTGCGCTTTTTTCTGGCTGCCATCGGGATTTGTAACAAATATAAGATAAACGCCGGTATTTACCCTGCGGCCTTCGAGGTTGTTGCCATCCCAGATTACCTGTCCACCCTGCGCCTGAATTTCCCAAACCATGGCCCCGGTTATGTCCGTAATTTTTACATTCGACTCGGCAACCAGGTTGCTGATATACACGGGCCCTTTGTACTCAGGCCGGACCGGGTTTGGATAAATCATCAGCGAATCGAGGGATTCTGTTGGTTCAACCTTATAATCTTTATAGGAAACAATTCCCAGCGATGTGCCAAAGTAGACCTCGCCATTGCTGCTGATTTTAATGGATTGAATGGTATTTGAAAGTAAAGGACTGTTTGATTCGGTAAAATGAAGCAATTCATGGGTTCCGTCGGACGACATCAGGAAGACACCGGCTTTATCGGTCCCAAGCCATTTTTCGTTATTCCCGTTTACGGCAATGGCAGTGATAGCTTCGGTTTCGAGCAGCGGATGCAGATATCCTTCCTCTTCGACCATGATGCGTTGGGCATCGTAATTACCGCCATTAAACACATTGCCGGGCGAATAAATAACGGCAACCCCCTGGTCGGTTCCCAGCCACAACTGTCCATCGCGATCCACTGCCATACTGGCGATACTCGAGCCGGGAAGATTCCCGTTGCCGGGGGCATTGGTTACTTTCTGCATCCTGTCGTCGGAGGTATTATCCGGGGTATAGTTATCATCGTATACAAACAAGGCAAGGTCGCGCAGTTGCATCCATTTCTGGCCTTCCTTATCAATTACGATGCCTCCCACGTCGATGGCTGTACCAAGCGAACCCAAGTTGTACGATTTCCACTCGCCGGTTGATTTACGCATGGATAAAATGTCGGGAGCCCCCGAGTTGGTAACCCACAGGTTGTTATTCTGGTCGAAAGCTGCGCCTCCGACGCGCAGGTATCCTTCGCCATAACCGACAATATACCGTAAAGAGCTGTTGAGCGGTGTGTAAATTTCCTTTAAATCTCCGTTATCGAATTCAAGCAATCCTTGACCCCAGCTACACAAAAAAGCATGGTTCGGGTCGCGTGTATCGGCTGCTACAGCCAGTATGTCGCGCACATCCGCAATAGCAGGAGTGTTGTTGCGATCGTAGCTTCTCCAGGTGTTATCAGCTAAGGTGTAAATCTCCGGATTTCTGTATAAGCCTGTAAAAGAAGGTGTTCTGCCTCCGGGCACGGCCCATAATTGCTTATTGCTGATATCCATCGCGGCCACAACAGCAGATGCCGGTCCGTTAAAAATGTAATTGGCGGCAGCTAAATTTTTGTCCATACTCCACAATCCCTTTTCAATATCTGCAACCCAGATATCACCGGCCTTGTCAATAATGGCATCGCCCGGCCTGATAGGAACCGCCGGGTTATAATTGGTATGTTGCGCCTCAAGGGACCCGTCGGTCTTGTAAATGCTTACGTTCCAGTTGTTGCATATCACAAGTTTTTCGCTGCAAACCCTTAGAGAGGAGCGGTTTGAGTGGTCGGAGGGGAGAAAGTAGCTCCATTTGGTGCCGTTATGTACGAACATGGTATCTTTTTCCCACTGGTTTTCGACCATTTTATTGAGATATAATTTACCCGCAAAAGAAGCGATCAGGTTAAAATTATCATTGGGGCCGCTGATGGTGCTGTCCTTAACCCAATTTACATAAAACGCCAGGTTTGAAGTGGACAGGGCGGAATAAATGCCCTTTTCGGTCGCCGCGTAAAATTTATTGTCAGTAGTATGCAGGGTGAGAGCTTTGACATTGATTTGCGAGCCAGATGCCCCGATGTAGTAGGTATCTTTAATTTCCTCCCTTTCAATATCGACGACCACGATGCCAAATCCGCAGGACAGGTAGGCAAGTTTATCGACAACCAATATGCTGTTTATCGTTTTGTTACCCAATATTTGCTTGCGTTTGATATCGGGAATATTAATAACTGCTGAGCCTTTAACCAGGTCGATATTTGTATTCGCATAAGCAACGACCATGGTATTAAGCTTGCTGCAGTATGCAATGTTGCTGATCCCTATGTCCGAAAGACCGTTGGGGGTTACTTTATTCAGGCGGTTCAGGCTGTTATCGGCTTTGTTAAAATAAAAAACGCTGTTGGGTGTGGCCGCAAAAATCATATCGTTAGCCTCAACAACATCTGTACAATTGTTATAAGGGAGATGGTCGAGCCATTGATTGTAGCCTGCACTTTGCGCCACTACCTGGTTTATTGCAGTAATAAGGAAAAATAATATGGATAAGGTAATTGTTGCCCTTTTCATAAGCCGACTTAATGATTTTTTAATGTGATAATATAACTCCTATTACTGAGTTTTATTATATCCGGGCAATCATTGAAATAAGGAGGATTTTGCACTTTTATGCATGTTGGATGATAAACGTGTGATTCGCGAAAAGCCCCAAATGTCAGGTATCAGGGTGTGATTGATGATCTTCCCTCAGATTTTGGATCAGGAATTGAAATCTGGTTTTTATGAAATATCCCTGATAATCCCCTGGACCATCAGATCCAGATGCAGGGTTTCCATATTCCTCAAGGCATTTCCTTCAAAATGAATCGTAATGATTCTTTCTTCTCCAGGCATGAAAATAGATTTCGGGATGAATGTCACCAATACTTTTCAACTCCTGAAACACTGAAACTTCTGAAACATTGCAACATGAAACCCTGCACTTCCACTTTGCTCAATGCTGAAATTGAGAAAAACCCTGAAACCCTGAAACTTCCGAAACCCTGAAACTCTTTATTTTAATATCTCCCTTGAAATTATAATCTGCTGAATTTCGGAAGTCCCCTCGTAAATCTGGGTGAGTTTTGCTTCGCGCATCAGTCGTTCCACGTGATACTCTTTTACATAGCCATAACCGCCATGGATCTGGACTGCCTGGGTCGTAACTTCCATCGCAATTTCAGCGGAATAGTATTTTGCCATAGCGCTGGCAAAGCCATAAGGCTGATGTTGATCTTTGAGCCAGGCAGCTTTCAGGCAGAGGTTCCGGGCATTTTCAATTTTAACAGCCATATCAGCCATTTTAAATGCAATAGCCTGGTGATTAGAAATATAGGTTCCGAAGGTTTTGCGTTCTTTTGAATATTGTATGGCACGTTCGAGCGCACCGCTTGCAATACCGAGAGCCTGGGCAGCTATGCCAATCCGGCCACCTTCGAGTGTTTTCATGGCAAAGGTAAACCCAAAACCATCCGCGCCGATCCTGTTTTCCTTGGGGACTTTCACATCGTTAAACATCACCGAATGTGTGTCGCTGCTTCGCATTCCCATCTTATCTTCGTGAGGGCCAACGCTGATGCCTGGAGAATGACGATCGACGATCAGGCAGTTGATTCCCTTATGTTTTTTTTCTGCATCTGTTTGAGCAATAAGCAGGTATGTGCCGGCGGTATCGCCATTGGTGATCCAGTTTTTTGTTCCGTTTACCAGGTAATGATCTTCCATGTCAACCGCTGTGGTCCGCTGTGAAGTAGCGTCGGATCCGGCATCTGGTTCCGAAAGCAGGAAGGCGCCGATTTTTTCGCCCCGGGCCAGTGGTTTCAGGAATTTCTGTTTTTGCTCCTCGCTGGCAAACTCCTGGATGCCATAACAAACCAGGGAATTGTTAACACTCATAATTACACTCACCGAGGAGTCGACTTTTGAGATTTCTTCCATGGCCAGTACATACGAAACAGTATCCATGCCACCACCATCGTATTGCGGGTCAACCAGCATCCCCAGGAACCCTAATTCAGCCAGACGCGCGACATGTTTTGTTGGATAAATGGAGTGAGTATCGCGTTCAATTACATCTGTAATCAATTCGCGCTGGGCAAAATCGCGGGCCGCATCACGGATCATCAACTGCTCTTCGGTAAAACTAAAGTCCATTGGAATGAGATTATTTTGGTTAAATGGTTCAAAAATTGGTAAAGCAAATATAGAAACAATACTATAACTTCAATGGATATATTCAGATATTTTATTTTGTTCTCAGAATAAACAGTTTTCATAAAAAACGCCTACCTGTTGAGGTAAGCGTTTTTTAAAAAACATGAAATTATTCCTGTGTTTAGAAGCGAAATTCAACGATATTATTGAACTACCACTTTCAACACATGCGTTTTTCCATTGGTTTCAATTTTCATAAAGTAATTTCCACTGGCGGCCCGCGAGAGATCGAAGGTATAGCTGCTGGCTCCTTTACAATCTCTTGTAAGAATAACCTTGCCTCTTGCATCCAGGATATATACTTTCATTTCGCGCAACTCTGACGAGGCACTGCTGATCACGAATAAGCCGGTTGTAGGATTTGGAAATATCTGCAGTTCGTTTTCCGGATTTTCGTCGAGCGAAACAAAGGAAGGTAACTGCAATACCTGCACAGATACCGGGCTGACACCAGCACCGCTCACCTGTATGGTTGCAGTACGAATCACCGGACCAAGGTTCTGCTGGTAGGTTGCTGTTAACACTGCTATTCCGGAACCAGAAGGCGTAGGCTGGCACCAACTTGCATTGCTGCTGGTCGTCCATGTGGTATTCGACGAAACATTAAATGTGGTGCTTCCTGCAGGATCAGTAACCGTGCGGGTTGCCGGGGTAACATTCAATGTAGCTGCCGGTCCTGATTGCTCAACAGTTACAATGACCGGTGCGATACCGGAGGCTGTAACGGTTATACTCGCGATCCTGTTTGCTGCAAAGGTGTTTTCGGCGAATGTAGCCACAATAGTTCCGCTACCATTACCCGACCCGGTTATGGTACACCATGCTGAATTGCTTACGGCTGTCCATGGCATATTCGTGCTTACTGCGAAATTAACACTTCCTGACTGGTATCCTACACTCCTCACATGTGGGTCAACCGAGATGAAAGGAGATGCACCTGCCTGTGTGAGTGTTACATTGGCATTAGGAGCACCGGGAACAGATACGGCCATATAGGTGATGCGCTGGTCGAGTGAGGTGTTTGCTTCATAGGTTGCGACCAGAGTGCTGTTACCGGTCCCCGAAGGTGTTACAGTGCACCAGAAAGTGCCGCTTGTAGCCGTCCAGGCTGCATTAGTCGTGACAGAGTAGTTCGCAATTCCTGCAGTTGCAGGTACATTCTGATTATCGGGGGTAACAATTAATGTAGGTATTGCCGCTGCCTGGTTAACCGTAACCACAACCGGGGTAATTCCGGCAACTGTAACTGTAAGGTTTGCAACGCGTGTTGAAAGAGTTGTATTTTCGGTATAGGTCGCAACAATGGTTCCATTACCGGTTCCCGAAGGAGTTGCCGTGCACCATGCTGCGTTACTTGCAACAGTCCAGGCTGAGTTGGAAGTTACAGCAAAACTTGTATTTCCTGCCGGTGAGGTCACATTCTGGTTGGCAGGTGTTACCGTTAAGGTTGGTGCCATTCCTGATTGAGTTACTGTAACGTTTACAGGAGTTACACCTGTTGCCGAAACAGTTATAGTTGCTATACGTGAAACAAATAATGCATTTGCCGTATAAGTAGCCACGAGGGTTCCATCGCCTGTTCCCGAAGGTGTCACCGTGCACCATCCTGCATTGCTCGAGGTGGTCCATGCTGTATTGGATGTAACTGTAAAACTGGTGTTCCCGGCAGATGAACTTACATTTTGATTAGCAGGTGTTACGCTTAATGAAGGAGATCCTGCGGCTTGAGTAACGGTAACAACTATGGGTGTAAGTCCTGTTACAGTCACAGTTACATTTGCCGTGCGGCTGACTAAAGGAATGTTTTGAGTATAAGCTGCGGCTATCGTTCCGTTGCCTGTTCCCGAAGGAGTGACCGTACACCATCCTGCATTACTCGATGCCGTCCAGGCGGAGTTTGAGGTTACTGCGAAGCTGGTATTCCCTGCCGGTGCAGTTACATTCTGGTTGGAAGGAGTAACGGATAAAGTAGGTGCGGCTCCTCCCTGGGTAACTGTAACTGTAACCGGGGTAGCGCCGGAAGCGGTAACCGTAATATTTGCCACGCGGGAAGCGGCACCAGTATTCTGCGTATAGGTTGCGGTAAGCGTGCCGTTCCCTGTTCCCGAAGGCGTAACTGTACACCAGGCTGCATCACTTGTTGCAGCCCAGGTGGCTGCAGTTGTTACAGTGAAAGGAGTAGTTCCTGCCGGAGCTGTGACATTTTGGTTGGCAGGTGTAACTGTTAGGGTAATTGCACTTGTGCCCGTAATCTGAACATCATCTATAGCCCATGAATAACCCCATGTGCCTGTATAATTCCATTTGAATTTAACAGCAGATTGACCCACAACTCCCGGGACAGCCTGGTTAAAGGTAACCGGGTTGGTTGCCGATGTGGCAGTATAGGTTTGTATAATGGTCCAGGAAGTTCCGTTGTTTATACTGTATGAAAGTGTTCCTGATGAACCCGAATAACTTTTGAAATAATGTTTGAACTGAAGGTTCACTGCTGAGTATGCAGTCATATCAATGGTCGGAGTAATCAAATCGGCATTCTGAGAATTACCGCTACCGTAAGCATCACTATCGAGGTAGGCATAATTACCGGTAAGAAGAGGGTTTGGCGTTTGGCCAGTGATGGTTCCGAATTGCCATATTTGTCCATTGCCCTGGTGATCGACCTGCGACCAGCAAATAGGTATAGTTGCCCCCGGAAATGCTTCGGAAAAGGGTAAGCCATAAATTCCACACAGAGTCGAAAAAGCTACATCGGAACCATAGAAAGTCCCATTGGCATTAGTGGCATAAGCTCTTACATGGTAAGTAGTATTGGCTGACAAACCGGAAATGGTACTTGAAAAAGAACCTAAACCTGCACCATCGGTGGTATGATTTCCTGTTGCAACCGGATTAGCGGTAGTTGCCCAGCATACGCCACGAGCGGTAACTGAGGATCCGCCATCAGCAGTTACATTCCCTCCCGAAGTTGCTCCTGTAAGTGTGATCCCGGTAACGGCAGTAGTTGTTACTACAGCACCGCCCGGTGTAAAAGTAAGGTCGCTGCCGCTTGTGGTGCCATCGCTGTTGGTAGCTACTACTTTGAAATGATAGGTTACTCCACCTGTAAGCCCCGAGATATTTGCATTTACTGCTACATTGGCACTGCCTGTACCGGCTGATGTTGCCGTGGTATTATTCCCATAAGCAACTGAAGTTCCCCATTCGAAATGATAGGTTGTAGATAATGAATTTGGATTTACAGTTCCGTTTAAAGTCGCCGTTGAGGATGTCACGCTGGTTGCATCGAGGGTTATGGCGACAGGGGCATTTCCTATTTTAAATGAAGCAATCTTGGTTTTCCTGGTTCCGCCGCTTCCAATATATTGCGTAGTGAACCAGAAGGTTTCGTTATCGGCAGGATCGACCGACATAAGCGCATAATCGCCCCAACGGTTGTAACCGGTTTGTGCATTAGCACCGGTTTGTATAATTTCTTCAGGTACATCCAGTATTCCTGTACCTGCGGCGTATGCTCCTGCCGTCTGCCCGGCATAACGGATGCTGGGAAACATTGTAGTACTGGAAATAGAATACCCCAAACCTATTTTGTTATTTGCATTCAGCATGATGCTGCCCATCCAGCGGGAGTGTATATCCGGTGCATAGGTTCCTGTTTGGCGGACTGTCCAGTTTCCTGTTGTTTTTCTCAGTTCGTACCATCGCACACCGGCATGGTCAGTTCCGTCCACGTCGACAGTATGACAACAAACCAAGGTTTGGTAGGTACCGAAATTACGGTATTGCGGTACATTCATTATCACCATTGGAATACCATCCAACTCCTGAGTGGTACCTTGCTGCTTGATATTATCCCAGTTATTGCCAAAGTTACTGTCGAAAGCAGTAACGTTAATCTGCTGGGAGCGAGTAAATGTTGAGGATGCGGTATTTGTCCAGTTCACTGCAAGTTCATAAATCCAAAGTTGGTCGCTGCCTCCGCCAATGGCATCGTCGTTCATAGCGATAAACAATCCGGGGGAACCTGCCGGGGCAAATGCGCCATCGTTATCAACAGGCGGAACGCAAATAAAACCATCGATGGTTGTTGGGAGCCATGCATTTGAAAAACCAACCATCTTAGGTGTGGTACCGCCTATCAGCATTTGCGCACGTTCGAAAACGTAGGTATCGTTGCTTCCACCGTTGTTGTCGCCCATGTAATACCCATCCTGCCAGATCCCGAATTTCTCGTAATCAGGCATATCAGCAACGTCAAATGAATATTTGTACCATGTTCCTGTAGGGTCGTTTGTTGTAGATACTGCAACCAGCATATAATTGTTGGCTCCGCTTATCGAAAACTCAACGGCAAGCCAGCGATCGGCTTGTTCATCATAAAGAACAAGAGGGTCGCCATCATTATAGTTGGAGCCGGTAGTGCCGGAAAAAAGCGAGTTCATGGCGGTAGGACCCGCTAACAATGTACCTGTTTTGCTATAAATGGCATAGGTGGTGTTAATTGTCTGCATATAGTGGTTCGGACCGGCGGTACCGTTGCAGTCAGGGGGGTAATAAGGGGAGGTTTGCCCGTCGAAGTTTACGATGGGTGCTTTTGCTTTCCCGGTTGATCCCATGGTATTCTGCCAGGCTGCGTCCGGTCCTTTGGGTAGGGCTGTCTTAGCAAAAGGATATTCCCTGTTACGTAATTTCTTATTCAGCACCTTTGCTTCGGCTTTAACTTTTAAAGCCTGCATTTCGTCAGATGTGAGAGCTGGAAGGTCCTTCAAAGCAGGTGTGATGCCTAAAAACGTGCCTTCACCAAGAATGGACGGATGAACCGGGGCATCATTCTGGGCCAGCAAAGGCCGCGCAAAAACACTGAGAAGCGCAGCGATCAGTAAAGTTCGTAAAATCATGATTTTGGGTTGAATTAACTAATGGATTTGTCTTGGAAAATCTTACAATGAAAACCAGTTTGGCAACTGTATTTTAGGCAAATATAATATAAAAACGAATATAAAGTGAAATGGCTGTTTTTTAAGGCTTCAACCTGTTCAAATATCCAAATTCCCTCTATCTTTGGACTGTCAATCTGCTAACAAACAAATAGTCGCTTATGAAAAAAATAATCCTTTTTCTGGCCTTGCCATTGATATTGCTGGCTGCCGGATGCAACAAATCAAACTCTTCAATTATGGAAGGAAAAACAGGGTTTATCAACCAGGCAACCATCGACAAAGTGGTGAAACAACTCACCGATAGCTGCGGCGAACCTGCAAAAATGCGAATCGAACGCGGGGTAAAACAAACAGCTTCGCTTTGGGAAAAGACGGATGGCGACCAGGATGCTTTCAGCAAATTTTGTGCTGAGAATTTTATCGCCGATACTGCAAAACTCGATGTTCTGTTCAACAAATTGCAGCGTAGTTTCGAAGTGCTGTACGGCAATTACAATAAAATGGGCATGGATCTTCGCATTCCTGTCGATTTGAGCGGAGCCGAACTTACACCTATCGACGAAATGTTCGCCTCCTTTTCGCCTTCGTCGCACCTTACCGACGACCTGTTCAGCAACAAAATCGCCTTTATCACCATGCTGAACTTCCCGTTTTACACTTTGACGGAGAAAACCGAACTCGGCAATTCCTGGTCACGCCGCGACTGGGCCTATGCCCGCATGGGCGACGCCTTTACTTCGCGTGTTCCTGCAGCACTCAACCAACAGGTAACCGAAGCCCTTTCGAAGGCCGATATGTACATTTCGGAGTATAACATCAATATGGACAAACTGGTGGATGCATCGGGGAAAACCTATTTCCCCGAAGGCATGAAACTCATTACCCACTGGGGATTGCGCGACGAACTTAAATCGCATTATGGCAAAGCCGACGGTTTACCAAAGCAAAAAATGGTGTATTCGGTCATGAAACGCATCATCGATCAGAGTATTCCCGAAATGGTGATCAACAATACTGAATACCAGTGGAATCCTGCTGACAATAAGGTTCTTAAAGAGGGTAAAGATGTAACTTTTACCCCTGAGCCTGATCGTCGCTACGAGGTTTTGCTCAATAACTTTAAAGCCATACATGCTACGGATGCCTACTATCCGGCATTGCCGACCTATAGCCAGCGTGCTTTTGAGTTGAATATGGAAATTCCGGAAGCAGATGTGGAAAAACTTTTTGTTTCGCTTATCACTTCGCCCGAGATAAAACAAGTTGCTGAGCTGATTCAGAAACGATTAGGCCGCAACCTGGAACCTTTCGATATATGGTACGATGGATTTAAAGCACGCAGTGGCCTGAACGAAGATGATCTCACCACAAAAACACAAGGTCTGTATCCTACCCCAGCAGCTTTCCAGGCCGATATGCCGAATATGCTACGTAAATTAGGCTGGAGCGCAGATAGAGCATCCTACATTGCTTCTAAAATCCAGGTCGATCCGGCCCGTGGCTCAGGTCATGCAGCGGGTGCCGCCATGAAAGGTGATAAAGCCCGTTTGCGTACCCGCATCGCTGATAAAGGGATGAATTACAAAGGATATAATATTGCGGTTCATGAGTTTGGTCACAACGTGGAGCAAACAGTCGATCTTTACGATATTGATTACTATATGCTGCAAGGCGTCCCGAATACCTCATTTACCGAAGCCCTGGCTTTTCTTTTCCAGAAACGTGATTTATTTTTGTTGGGAATAAAAGATAACAATCCCGACAAGGAACACTTGGCTTCACTGGATGCATTGTGGTCGTGTTACGAAATCATGGGAGTTTCGCTGGTTGATATGCAGGTTTGGCGGTGGTTATATGCTAATCCGGATGCCACTCCGGCAAAATTGAAAGAGGCTGTTATCAGCATCTCGAAAGAAGTGTGGAATAAATATTATGCTCCGGTATTTGGCAGCAAGGACGAACCTATCCTGGCCATATACTCGCATATGATCGATAATCCGTTGTACCTGCCCAACTACCCGGTCGGTCACCTGATTGATTTCCAGATTGATGGATTTATAAAAGGAAAGAATTTTGCCTCCGAAGTGGATCGCATTTACACTCTGGGTCGCTTAACTCCGCAAGCCTGGATGCAGGGTGCCGTTGGAAACCCCATTGCAATTGAGCCCATGCTGAAGGCTGCCGACGAAGCGTTGAAGGCGGTGAAATAAATAGGCTGTCAGACGTTTAGGCTGTTAGGCTGTTAGGCTGTTAGGCTGTTAAGATTGAGGTCTGGAAATTCTATGTTGTGAATTTCCAGACCCTCAGTTTTTTATAGGAATTCAAGAAACCAAAAGGAGAGATACCCTCTCCCTAACCCAATTTCCGGACTAAATAAGCGACTAAAATTAGTCTAAAGCTTTCATATAAGCATAACATATCTCATCAGTCCTTTCTCCCCTCCAAATCCTTGGAGCAGGCACTCAAAACGATTAACAATTAACGATTAACGAATAACGAATAAGTGGCTTCATCCTGGGCGCTTCGTGCCGCTCATATCCCTATTTATTATGGCGCGTAATTCATTCAATATTATACTTCTATAGAAATATTCACTTTCCCTCCAAGCCCTTTTTCTACAATGTCAAAAAGGGTGCTAAGCGTAATGTTACTGCCGTTATTTTCGACCCGTGAAATGTAGGTCCTTTTCTTGTCAACCAACTGTCCTAGTTCTTCTTGGGTCATATTACGGGATTCCCGTGCTTTCTTTAATAACAGGCCAATTCTAAATGATTCAACCTCTCTGTCAAGATTGTCACGTCTTTCAGTTCCTTCTTTTCCATAAACACGGTCTTTGATTTCTGACCAGGAGGAAATGTCTTTGTTCTTATTTTCTGCTTTCATAATACTCTTTCATTAAAGTGATTGCTTTTTCAATTTCATTTTTAGGCGTTTTCTGTGTCTTTTTCTGAAATCCGTTTAAAAGGATTACTAACTTCCCTTTGTCGAAAAAACAAAATACACGCCAAATGTCTGATCCCAATTGAATTCTTGCTTCGTAAAGTCCGCTTGTTCCGACGATGAGTTTGAGATAGTTTGTTGGAATTCTTTCTAAGGTTTCAATTGCTTCTAAAATCTTGAAGATCTTATTCTGAACCTTAATAGGTTGTTCTTTTAAGAAGTCTTCAAAATAGTTTTTGTAAGCAATTATTTCTCGGATTTTCTCCATAAATAGTTCAATTATTCACAAAGGTAACTTTAAAGTTACAATTATCCAAATTTTCTTCAGTCCGAGTCTTGGAAATATTGTGCGCCATAACGCCAGCCCGTCTAACACCCTCCCCTCAACCCAATTTCCGTCCTAAATCTGCGATTAAAATTAGGCTAAAGCTTTCATATAAGCATAACCTATCTCAACAGTCCTTTCTCCCCTCCAAATCCCTGGTACAGGCACCCAAAAAGATTAACGAATAACGATTAACTGATAAATAAGGGGCTTCATTCTGGGCGCTTCGCGCTGCTCATATTCCTATTTATTGTGCTTGGTTTTTTATTCAAAAAGTTCAATCTTACCATTTTCGTATTTAAAAATTTGGTTAGACAATAATCTTTCACCTCCTTTAAAAGTTTTTATGTTAACATTCTTTAAACCTTCTATTCCGACCAAATTGTCAGAACTCACGAACATTATCAAGTCTTTTGAGGGCACATTGAATACAATTGATATTCCCAATCGCTCAACAATTAGCTCCCAAATTCCAGGTAAAGTCAACAAAGCCGCTTCATATTCACCGCCACATGTAAATCCATAGCCGCCAAATTCTGTTTGGTGAATCATTAGGTTGTTTTCAATCTCTTTTAATAAATTCTCTTGCGAAATGATGTCAAGTTTTTCAATGGAAATTGTTTCGGGTAGATTCCTTTTTGATAACAACTCGAAATGAGTTCCTCTGTCTATGCCATAAAAACATAGTAAATCACCAGCAATTTTTTTGAAAACAGGCTCATTTTCTCCGCTTATTTTTAGAACTGAGTCAGATTCGTTCTGAACTGTCTGAACTTTAATAACAGGATATATTTTCTCAGAAATCTTATTGAATTCTTTCTCTGTCTTATTTTGTCCGAATAAACCAAACATTGTAATTGTTAAAAATGTCGTTAAAAATGCTCGTTTCATGTTTTTTTTATAATTAAGCATAACGCCAGCCCGTCTAACACCCTCCCCCAAACCCAATTTCCGTCCTAAATCTGCGATTAAAATTAGGCTAAAGCTTTCATATAAGCATAACCTATCTCAACAGTCCTTTCTCCCCTAAAAATCCCCGGTACAGGCACCCATAACGATTAACGAATTAAGATTAACGATTAACGAATAACGTACTTCATCCTGGGCACTTCGTGCCACATGAAGTCCTATTTATTATCGCCAGTGTTTTTCTTCATTCATTTTCTTCAGTTTATTATCAATAGAAAGACTTATCAAAGTTGTTAATGACTATATAAATTATATTTAAATAAGCTATCATAGTTTAAGTAAATTGTATTACTAAGTATCTGGTATTTAATATTGTCGATTCTATTGTTTTTTTTGTCAAGAATTTTTCCAGCATACCTAACTTGAAAAAGGCCATTAAATAGCTGACAATGATTGTAGAATGCCGTGTCTACTATGTATTGATTTGGTTTTAATACTTTTGTATGAGGGAAATACATATTCAACATATCATATCTTCGACCTTCATAGGAAATTGCGCCACATGTATCGAGGATGATTCCTTGTCTTGGAGGGAATTTTACACCTGCTACTCTAATATAACTGTCAATTGTTAATTTTTGGTCGGAAGTATTAGTTATTTTTAGTAATACAGGGAAGTAGTAATATTCTTTCTCGGAAATAATATCGTGGTTATATATAATTCTGGGCAGATCTATTGAAGAAATTTCGATTTTGATTAGGTCATTGGGATCTTTATTCATATATAATTTTTCTATTTCTTTGTTACCTGAGCATCCTTGGATACTTAACATCAATAAAATCATCAAATGGGTGTTGAAGCTAATAATTTCATTAAAATTTATGATTTTCTTCTGCATAATGCTTGATATTTTAAGTCTCGATTCCTTATATTGTCTAGTTATTTCTATTTTTACTGCTAACGGCAGTCCGTCTAATAACCTCCTTCAAAGCCAATTTCCGGACTAAATAAGCGACTAAAATTTGGCAAAAGCTTTGATATAAGAGTAGCATATCTCAGAAGTCTTTTACCAGGATAGAAAAATCTATTGATTTTGAAATTTCAATTTATTCAATTTCTTCAAAATCAAAATGCGGTTATTTACCCCGATTAAAGTACAATCTACATTTTTACTATCCGTACATTACAGCTTCCGCTTTTAAGGATATAAATGCCTGGTTTTAGGGTAGAAATATCGAGCTGGTTATTACCGGGGTTCAGAGAGCCCTGTTGCATCAGTTTCCCGTTAATGGATAGCAAACGGTAAGGAAGTGTTGAGGTACCCACTATGGTTACAGTTGCCTTGTCGCGCAATGGATTTGGAAATACTGAAATACCTGCTGTTTGTGGTTTTTCAGGAACTCCGAAATAAGTAACAGGGGCCTTTATCAGGTTATTCCATGCCGGTGCAAGGGCAGCAATGCGTTCTCTAAGCAATTCAACAGACGTGTTATTATCGCCCTGGTAAGCTCTTGCCCAGGTAAAGCAATAATCCAAAGGTACCGTTTGCCCTGCATTAAAATTAAACGGGCCAATGGATGCTACTCCGCGACGGTCGCCGGGAGCGTTGCCGTAAGTTGACTCCGTCCAGTAATTTCCGTTCTGGTTCAATCCGCCGTTTGGTAAAATTCCATTGGTTCCGTAATTGCATGCAGTGTCGCTGTTTCCCGGAAACATAAAATCGCAGTCCGGCCCAACGCCTCCATAAATTATGTGGGTTCCATCTATCGAGAGGCTTTGCATTATTCTGTAAAAATCAATACTAATCATAGGATCCCAATAAGTAGGACCGGTCAGATTGGGGATATTAATAAAATTCGTCATCCCCATCCGCTCATTATCAGCTATATTATCACCAAAATTTAGTCCGTTCAGGCTATAGCCGCAATCACCCGAGGGATTATCAATTCCATCGGGTGCAAGATAAGGCCCGCCAATAACTTTTAACCCGATTGCCGGTGGATGCTCTCCATAGGAAATGGGTTGTCCTGTGCCATCAATACTTGTTCCATTATAGCAATACATCATACCGTTTGTAACATCGCTGGCCATATAATCATCTGATGAGTAACCCAGGTCAAAATCAGTATAAAAACCAAGGTTCGTGCCATGAAAATTCTGTGTTGACCGGTTTATAATATCGTAATGCATAAACAATGTATTCTTTAACGTTGAATCATCCGGGCGGTCGTATCCGTATGCCATCCCGTTAATCTCAATGCCAAGTGGCTCGCCTTTCGATTCGGTATGAACACCATTTGCATCGTTAAAAACGAAAAACACAGCCTGGTCGCCCCTGATAAGCGGGTATTCGCCATGCATGGGTTCGTAGATACCATTAGTGTTTTTATCATAAAAAGGGGCAATATCTGCTGCTTGTCCCAAGGCAGCATCTCCATGTGCAGGCCAGTTTTTTATAACTTCTATCGGGCTGTAACCCGGCTGATTCCAGTTGTTAATGTGGTATTGGATTTGAGTCTTATCAATCTTCCAAACCCGGTTCCATTTAATGTAATAATTCGTATCAATCCCTGTGGTAATTGGACCGACAAAAAAATCTGCCCCTACTTGCCTGTAACGCTCGGCAGCCATGCAAAGCTGTTCGTCTCCCCTCAATGCCCCGACCCAGACTGTATGACTAAAAATAGAATGTTTTCCTGAGCCTTTCGGAACCTCGAAATGAGCATTTTCAAAATTCCAGAAATGCTGTCCGTAAGGACTTATCGCCGCATTTATATTATTTACATTCAAAGAATCAATTCGGTAATAACCTTTCACTTTTATGATAACATTGTTGTTTTCCACTGAATTTGTTCCGTTTTTATCCTGAATGACGTAATTAAGTCTTTCTACAGAATCGCCATTATAATTTAAAAACATCTTCCAGGTTGTATCATTAATCTTCTGAATATGAAAAAAATACTTAACAAATATAGAATCTCCGTCCGGATCAAAGTCGTTATGGAGAAGCATGTCAGAAGTGATGTAAAGATAATTGCCGGCAATTCCGGTAAATGTGTCGTTAACAGTAACAGGGGCGTGGTTTTGCCCGAAAGCGGTTGTTGCGTAAAAAAACAGAATTAATAAAAATGAACAGGTAGTTTTCATAACAAATACAAATTAGGTGATTAACAGGAATCTATAGCAGAATTTCCGATCGTATTCAAATATGATAAATATATCGATAAACAAATGTACTAAACAAATACTTCGATTAAACTGCATTTGTGAAAAATACTTTATTCAGTATAACCCCCAATACAAAATTTCGAGAATCACGGATTATTCAGCGCTTTTTTGAGAATATGAAGCTTGGGAGTTTGATCGTAGAGTCCTGGTAAACGTGGAGCTTTTTTTCTTAAAAGGACATTATTATTGTTTCCACCGTTCCAACTTAGGGATACCATAGGTGAAAAACCCGGCAAGAAACCCGGGAAACCCCATTTCCTTCATTTTCTCTTTCGCACGTTGTTGCATTTGTTCTGCCGATAATTCCGGATGGGTAAAATTACCGCCCTCGTAACAATGGCTGCAATATTTCGGGCTTTTTGTACCATCGGCATTTGAGCCACCGCCTTTTTCGTCCTTTTTCATTGGCATACCACAACTCTGGCAGAATTTATATAATTTTTCCATGGCATCAGGTTTTTATAAATCGTTTACTGTAAGGTTGCCCGTCAACTGTAAGTTTCACAAGGTAAACTCCTGGTGTATAGTTCGAAACATCGAGGGTTTCGAGCCATTCGCCCGGGTACCTGGTAAGGGGTTTTGCAGAATACAGAATAATTCCTTGCTGGTTAACAACCGCCATTTCAACCAAAGCCTTTTTAAACGTTTTATATTCGATATTCAACTTATCCGTAACCGGGTTAGGGTATATATCGATACTGTTTTGGGCTTCGGGATAATTAACGGCAAAAGTGGTTTCGCAGGTGCCGGGCATATAGTAATCGAGCCAGGTAAGACGGTTATGCATCCATGTTTTAAGCGCGTTTACTTCGCCAATGTATGTTGTCGGGTATGGATACGGGTTGGGCCAGACATAAACTCCTAATATAGGCCAGGTTACAAAATTACGCTCCTGTGCTTCCATAAGTTGCCCCGATATGCTATCGATATAGCTGTCGAACCAGGCATTGCTGAGTATATTTTGGCGCAGGTAAATCCAGCGGCATTTCAGATGGTTTTTATACAAGGGATCCTGCAGCAGCCTGCTCCACCAGAACGGTACCTGCCAGTAATCGTCAGGACATGGAAACTGGTATGCCCATCCGGTTGTAACGTCGCCGGCACAGTAGTTGGCATTGTGCCAGGCAATATCATAATCCCAAACCGGGCCCATCCGTATTTTTCCGCCTTTACTATCGCGTTCCTTATGCAGGTAAGTACTCAGGCGGTACCCATCCACATTTTTACTCAGTTCGTTTACAAGGAAATAGTCGATAAAAGTACTTTCGACTGCATATTTGCGATAGCCGACAGCCGTATCGGCAAAATTCAGCTGCTTGAGTGCGGTTTCGAAATTATATACATTATTCTGAATATAGGTTTTCTGCGGTAAGGTAATATCTACTTCATCTGGAAAATCATATTGGAAAAATATAGTTTGTCCGTTAGGGTTTGCCGAGGGTGCGTAAGCGGAAATCCATCCCGATCCGCCCGATCCGGTTTGTTTATCAATTTTAAAAATATAACCACCGGTAACTTCATCGCCTGTATTCTGATCGGGTTTCAGTTTGGCAATGTCCACGCGGTTTTTATCGCGCTTTATCTTTTCCGAGAAAATATAAATGCCTTTGTATTGCCCGTTCAGTATTACTTCAACAAAATGATAGCGGGTAGCGTAATGCCCCATGTTTTGCCACACCTGGTATGCCATTACATTTCGCAGGAACGATTTATCGGTGTAATTGGCATTCAGTATCCAGTCGCTTTCGGAGGGCATTCCTAAAAAAGTGGTATCAATGCTGTTGCCCAGCGCATCCCACGATTCAAAACCATAGCTTTTTTTAGGGAATGATTGCGAACTCGATCCTCGCACTTCGATGCCGATGGGCCCGCTGAATTCGGGCGGGTCGGTAAGATAATTGCGCACACCGGGACCATTATTGAATACTTTCATAGTGGCCATAATCTTAGGATCGTCAGGGATGGTCTGTCCGTTTGTATTGATGGTAACAATAGGAAGGTCGGAAGAAGTCAGCAAAAAAGGAGCCGATGCATGAGGTCCAAATGTAATACTCCAGTTTAGGAGGCTGTCGTTGAATGCCGATTGATTCAAGTTCCTGATTGAAAGTTTCCAGGTACCTGATCCGGTTTGCCCGTTGTTGAAAGCAGCCAGGTTGTCGTTCGGAAGGAAATATCCTGTATTGGGTTCTGTTTGCCTTGTGGCTGCATTGGCTGTTTTATCGCTGAAATAAAGGCTGGAATAATTATTTTCAATATCGCTGTTGATACTCAAAAGTGTTACCTGAGTTCCGTCGGGGGCTGTTAAAGCCGCTTCAATGTCGTTGCTATTTGCGTGGTTCAACGTA
Source organism: Bacteroidota bacterium (assembly GCA_037142075.1). Classification (GTDB taxonomy): domain Bacteria; phylum Bacteroidota; class Bacteroidia; order Bacteroidales; family UBA4417; genus UBA4417. The sequence continues at coordinate 21,792 of JBAXBJ010000001.1, read as the reverse complement.
AAACAAACTGAAAGTACCCCAAAACCGGCATCTAAGGTTGCCGCATCGATTGAGGCGGGAGTGATAGTAAAATACTTCGGTTTACCATCTGGGAGAATTGCACCACCGCTGCCGGAAAATATTTGCGACTTAGCCTGCAAAAACATAATTGCAAGGAAGAGAAGAAGAAACTGTTTTTGCATAAAAGTTATTGAGACAGCATAAGTTGCTGCCATGGTGCAAAATTACAATAGATTTAGAATGGTTTTGAAAATAATTATATATCTCATATTTTATTGAGGCCACTACCTTAAATATACAACCGAATACCGGGCATGAATTTAAAATCCTTGGTATTGTATGTAAACAGAGGCAAATCGAATACTATTGCTGTAGCACCAATTATACTGTCGGGAATTTGCAATTGATGGCTTAAACTGTATTTTTCAATTTGTTTTAGTGCAAGTTCAGAAACTTCGATGGTGAAATCAATAACATTATATTGGTATATTGTTTTTTGCATCTTTTTCAATTCGGATTTATTGCCCATCCCCTAAAGAAGTTCCATGGCAGTAACAGCGCTCATTGCGATATTTTCCAAGCCTATTTCCAATAATTTTTCTATGGTTTTTCCGTCCCTGTTCAGATAATGGATGAAGATATTTGTATCGCAAATTACCAATTCCTTTTCCATGCTTTTTCGCGTATTTCGGTTAATGATAACTTGCGATCGGAAATTATACTCGTGAAATCTTCGGTTTTGGGCTCTGCTGTTGCCCAACGAATCGGCATCATTTTGTGGCGTGTTTTGGCAGGGAGGGGCTGCTTTTCATTAGATTCTATTTCTTTTACAAACGAAAACTTACTTAATAATTCCCGTAAAAAATTTACATTTACAGTATTATCGACTTTTATCGTGAGGGTTTTCATTGCCTTTATTTTTTTACAAAATTACTTCTTTTTTTGTTTTCTCTGATCACCATTATTTCAAATGAGGAATCAGGAATCGAGGCAAAATAGGGTATTGCCTTTAACCCTCTATTCTATACCTGTACAAGCCAAAACCTTTCGGCTGAGCTCACGCCGAAGCAAAAAAAGGAACGCAAAACACAAAACATTAAATTAAGAATGAAAAAGTAAAGGAACTTGCAATACTTTTAAATTTTGTGTTTTGCGTTTAATGTTTTTAATTCCATAACGAATATTATGTCAGAAAAAACATCAAAATGAAAGATATGACACTAAATAATAATGATTTTTTAACACAAGGACTAACTATACAAAAACCGCTTAATGCTCCGCTTGGGAGTTTTCTCGAATTCGCTCGAAACAACCTGGAATTTTGAAACCTGCATATACGTAGGAATTTCACGGTTGAGGTGTTTGCGATAAACTTCCAGTATACTTTCGAGTGAATGCTCCTTCATCTTTTTGGCATCAACCATTTCCATGTCGGGATAGATAAGAGCGACAAGTCCTTCTTTGCGGTCCACCACAATGGATTCCTGCACCAGCGGGAATGCATTGATACGGGCTTCAATTTCTTCGGGATAGATATTTTGCCCCGACGAACCGAGGATCATGCTTTTGCTCCTGCCTTTGATATATAAAAAGCCATCGCTGTCCATGGTCCCCAGGTCGCCGGTATGCATCCAGCCATCGCGGCCAATTATTTCATGAGTTGCTTTTTCATTTTTATAGTAGCCTTTCATCACATTTTCGCCGCGCACCAGAATTTCGCCGACCACATTTTCAGGATCGGGTGAATCAATGCGCATTTCGAGCTGATCGACGCAACGGCCGGCAGAGTTAAAACGGTTTTCGCGCCATCCGGCGTAGCTGATCAGCGGACCGCATTCAGTCATGCCATAACCGATGGTGAAAGCAAAACCTGCTTTCCGGAGTACTTCCTGCACTTCTTCGTTCAGCGCGGCACCACCAATTACGATTTCATGAAAATTGCCGCCAAAACTCTCGGTAAGTTTGGTTTTTATTTTGCCCAGGATCACGTTGTCCATGAAAGGGATTTTCATCAGGAATTTCACTTTTGTCTGCTCCAGCACAGGCTTTATCTGCTTTTTAAAAATCTTTTCGATAATCAGCGGAACCGAAAGGATTAACCGTGGCTTAATTTCGGCAAAAGTTTTGAGCAACAACTGAGGAGTCGGCATTTTCCCGAGGAAGGTAACATGGCATCCGCAGGTGAAAGGGTAGAGGAACTCAATGGCGCAACCGTAAGCATGGGCCAGCGGCAGGAAACTAAGAATACGATCGCCGGAAACCAGGGGCATGTTAGTGCGGGAATACACCATATTGCCGGTAATATTGTTGTGAGTGAGCATCACCCCTTTCGAAAAACCGGTGGTGCCCGAAGTGTAAATAATGGCAAAAAGCTCGTTGTTGTGTATAATCTGTTTCGGGAGCTTTTCCCTGGAAAAAGGTTTGGTAAACAGGCTTTTACACTTGTTGATGTGTTCGGCAGTATGTTTATTGTGGGTGAACAAAGGCGAAAAATCGTCGAGAGAAATTACTGATTTTAGTTTGGGCATATTCTCATCGTCGAGCACATCCCAATTGGCCTTATTGGCAAACAACATAACGCTTTCCGAATGGTTGATAATATGTTGTACATCGTTAGGCGTGAAATTGGGTAAAATCGGAACCACCACAGCGCCGCTGGTAACAATGGCCTGGTAAGCAATGGCCCATTCGGAACAATTCTTCCCGATAAGGGCAATCTTATCACCTTTCTTAATACCGCATCGGACAAACAGCTTTTGCAGGTAATAGATGCTCCTTCCCACTTCCCCGTATGTATAACTACCTGATTCATAATTGGTAAAAGCGGTTCTATCCCAGTTTTCGAGGATACTGTTCCATACAAATCGTGTGTAGTTTTCTTTTAACATGATCCTGATTTTAAATTGCCTACTAATTTAAATATAATTATTCAACCAGTATAAAAAACTGATAGTTTTCTTTCAATGAAAGGCTATGCATTTAGCCATCCGGTCCACCCGAAGTTAATAATATTGAAGATAGGTCATGAAGATGTAAAGATATTATTTCTGCCTTTTTAGAAGGCAGGAAGTTACTTAGTGTACATTTGCCGTCGGGATCTTTAGGATTTAAAGGTAACGTCATAGGAAAATTATAAATATGGCTGGTATATTGTTTGATGAAATTGTTTTTGGGCCTGTAAAAAGCCGCCGTTTTGGCATTTCGCTGGGGATTAATCTTTTACCTTTACAAGGCAAATTCTGTTCGTTTAATTGCATTTACTGCGAATGCGGACTCAATAACGAGGAAAAAATTAAGAAGCCGAAACTTTTTACGGCAGCCGAAATTTACGCTTCGCTGCAAAGCCGTTTTGAAGCTTTGAAAACCGGGGGATTAAACCCTGATAATATCACGTTTGCCGGAAACGGCGAACCGACCCTGCATCCTGAATTTGAGACCATTATTGATAACACCATATTGCTGAGGGACGAATTTTTCCCAAAAGCACATATCACCGTTTTATCCAATGCAACCCGCCTCAGTCATGAAAATGTGAGAAGAGCTTTGCTGCGCATTGATAACAATGTACTGAAACTTGATGCAGGCACCGAAGCTACTTTCCAGGCTATCAACCGTCCAAATCAGCCTATCACGCTCGAAAAAGTCGTGCAGGAACTTAAAGCTTTCGATGGAAAACTTGTAGTTCAAACCATGCTGATCCGCGGGGAAGTGGAAGGGAACAGGGTCGACAACACTACCGAAGCAGAACTTGTTTTATATTTAAAGCATATTAAAGAGATACGTCCCATACAGGTAATGCTCTACCCAATCGACCGGCAAACGCCTTACAGAACATTGGAAAAGGTTCCCGAACCTGAGTTCCGGGCATTAGCCGCGCGCATCGAAGAATTGGGTATAAAAGCTGAAGTGTTTTACTAGAAACCGGCAACCGGCACTGACGCACATTTAAGCAGTTAAGCCGACACCTTAGCCAATTATTGACTAAAGCCTTTCGATGACAAGAATATTCAATTTTTTTCGTTTAAACCCGGATTACAAAAACCGTGTATTTGGCCTCGACCTGATGCGGGCACTGGCGATTATTTTTGTAGTGATTGGCCATGGAATCATGCTCGAAAAGGCAGATACACATTTTCCCTGGATTCCGTTTATAAACGGTGTCGAACTTTTTTTTGTACTCAGCGGCTTCCTGATCGGTGGAATCCTGCTCAAGATCTTTCAGAACAGCGATTCATTTGGAATAAAAGCGATCGGTAATTTCTGGGTTCGGCGCTGGCTTCGGACCTTGCCAAACTACTACCTGGTTCTGCTACTGAATGTGATCGTTGTCTACTTTGGAATTATAAATGAAGATTTCTCCCAGTTTAACTGGAAATTTCTCTTTTTCCTCCAAAATTTTTCCCAGCCATTTTCCGGATTTTTCTGGGAATCGTGGAGTTTAAGCATCGAAGAATGGTTTTACCTCACTTTTCCGCTTATCCTATGGCTGATTTACTTTCTGTCTACCTATTTTAAAATCAGGAAGAAACCTGTGTTTTTGGTTGCTGTTTTCGTTTTTTTACTTATACCTTTTCTGCTGCGGGTATTCAAAGCGTCTCATTTCCAGGTAGATCTGTTTTGGCTTGAAGCCAAAATATTTAAAGTGGTGATTTATCGCGTCGATAGCATAGCACTTGGGCTTTTTGCCGCTTTTATTAAATTCTGGTATCCGGGAATATGGTTCAAAAGCCGAAATATCAGTTTCATAACTGGTATTGTTTTAAGCTATGCTATCATTTTTACGCATTGGGTACCAAATGAGTATGTTACCAAAGTTTTCCTGGTATTTTTTCAGAGTATAGGCTGCTTTCTATTGTTGCCAAAGTTTGACAGTATGAAAACCGCCCCCAAATTCGTGACAAAAATAGTCACTCATATAAGTTTGATTTCCTATTCCATGTACCTGCTCAACCTGGCACTTGTAGCCGAGGTAATAATGGCAAATTTTCCTCCGACGGGGAAATTTTCAGCCTGGACTGCCTATATAATATACTGGCTGGCTGTGATTTTATTTTCAACCTTGCTTTACAAATACTACGAAAAGCCAATTATGGATTTGAGGGACAAGTGGAAAAAATGAAAGGTAATTAATCAGTTCAGTTAAAGTATTGACAAACAAATATATGCCACAGATTTCACAAATTTCACAGATAAATATGCATTACTTTGCTCTAATTTTATTTCAAAAACTGCTTACAGCAGTTTAAATTCTGTGTAATCTGCGTAATCTGTGGCTAAAATTGCTTTTAAACAGGCTGATTAGTTACAATAACAGGAATATACCCGCTTAATTGCTCTAAATAAAAAATGCTGAGAACCGGATTTTTCGACTTATTGGGTAATAAGCATTCCGATTTTCAACATTTCCCGAAACGATTCCGATTTGTCGCTGCTATAATGTTGCAGGCTAATTATTTACTTTTAATCTTAAGCATTACAAGTTCGCCAATTTTCTCCACAGGAATGCGTTCCTGTTTCATGGTATCGCGATCGCGTATAGTAACTGTATTATCTTCAAGTGTTTGATGGTCAACGGTTATGCAGTAAGGTGTGCCGATGGCATCGTGGCGGCGGTAGCGTTTGCCAATGGAATCTTTCTCTTCGTATTGACACATAAAATCGTATTTGAGAACATCCATAATTTCGCGCGCTTTTTCCGGCAGTCCGTCTTTTGCTACTAAAGGTAAAATGGCACACTTAACAGGAGCCAGCATCGATGGTAAACGAAGCACAACACGCTCTGAACCGTCTTCGAGTTTCTCTTCGGTGAAAGCATAGCTCAGAACTGCCAGGAAGGTGCGATCGAGGCCGATGGATGTTTCAATCACGTATGGTACATAGTTTTCGTTGAGTTCAGGATCAAAATACTGAATCTTCTTTCCCGAATATTCCTGGTGAGCTTTCAAATCGAAATCGGTGCGCGAATGAATTCCTTCCAGCTCTTTAAATCCAATCGGGAATTCGAATTCTATGTCAATGGCAGCATTGGCGTAATGTGCCAGTTTTTCGTGTGGATGCCAGCGGTATTTTGCTGCCGGGATTCCAAGCGATTGATGCCATTTCATACGTTCTGCTTTCCAGAATTCGAACCATTCGAGTTCGGTTCCGGGACGTACGAAGTATTGCATTTCCATCTGTTCGAATTCGCGCATGCGGAAAATAAATTGCCGGGCTACAATCTCATTACGAAAAGCTTTTCCGGTTTGAGCGATGCCAAAAGGAATTTTCATCCTTCCTGTTTTCTGCACGTTCAGGTAGTTTACAAAAATTCCCTGGGCGGTTTCGGGGCGGAGGTAGATTACATTGGAATCTTCACTCACCGAACCCATTGAGGTGCTGAACATCAGGTTAAACTGGCGAACATCCGTCCAGTTGCGGCTTCCCGAAACAGGGCAAACTATTTCCAGATCCTCAATAAGCTTTTTTACATCAGCGAGGTCGTTACGCTCCATGGCTCCGTAAAAACGACGGGTGGTTGAGTCAATTTTCTCCTTGTACTCCAGTACTCTGCCGTTGGTAGCCAGGAACTGATCTTTATCGAATGTTTCGCCAAAGCGTTTTGCCGCTTTTTCAACTTCCTTATCAATTTTATCCTGCCACTTTGCCATCTGGTCTTCAACCAGAACGTCAGCGCGGTAGCGTTTCTTCGAGTCGCGGTTGTCAATAAGGGGGTCGCTGAATGCATCAATATGGCCCGAAGCTTTCCATGTAGTAGGGTGCATAAAAATAGCCGCATCAAGGCCGACAATATTTTCGTGGTGTTGAACCATCGACTTCCACCAATACTGGCGAATATTATTCTTTAACTCAACCCCGTTTTGTCCGTAATCGTACACAGCGCTAAGGCCATCGTAGATTTCGCTTGACGGGAATACAAACCCATACTCCTTGGCATGGGATATAATTTTCTTGAAAATTTCTTCGTTTTGTGCCATGCGGCAAAGGTAGCCAAAAAAAAGAAACTGACAAGTAGGTCTGGGGTGGAGGAAAGCGAGGAGTGAGTGGTGAGGGGCGACTTGGCGAGGGGTGACAAGGTGAAGCGTGACAGGGTGAGTCGTGCCATGGAGAATGTGAAAAAATTGACCGATAAAATCAGTGCTAATCAGCTCTTCCAGTGTTATCTGCGTTCCCGGGAAGCTGTTTCCAATTACTCTTAAAAAAGCAGTACTTTTGCTTCATGATAGCAATTGATAAAACATTAATATCCGAAGAATTAGGCAGCATTTGCTTTGCCTGCGATTTATCTGCCTGTAAAGGTGAATGTTGCGTGGATGGCGATGCCGGAGCTCCCCTGGACGAAGAAGAAATCAGCATTCTCGAAGATTGTCTCGATGAAATAAAACCCTATATGACCCCCGAGGGAATCGAACAGGTTGAACTTTCGGGTGTTTTCGATTACGATATGTTCGGGCACTATGTTACTCCGCTGGTTAATGGACGCGAATGTGCCTTTGTTTATCATGAAAATGAAATAGCTTTTTGTGCCATCGAAAAGGCTTGTAAAGAAGGGAAAATTCCTTTTCTGAAACCTGTTTCCTGTCATTTATACCCGGTACGCATCAGCAAATACAAGGCTTTCGACGCTGTAAATTACCACGAGTGGCATATCTGTAAGCCAGCCCTGCTGAACGGGAAGAAAAATAATGTTCCGCTATATGTATTTTTGAAGGATTCGCTGATCAGAAAATACGGTGAAGCGTGGTATGATGAACTGCTTGATAAATGGTCTGCAGGGAATAGCAAGTGATATTTGCGTGATTAAGAAATAAATTCTTTTCAATAAAAAAAGCCGGATTTCTCCGGCTTTTTTGTTGGTTGAATTTAACACGATTCAGTTTTACTTCAGGATAACCACTTTTCGTACAATGTCGATATCCCTGTTGCGCAGTGCAACCATATATACACCCGCCGGGGCTGAATTCAGCGCAACAGGTGTAGTATAGGTTCCGTCAATACGAACATTTTCCTGTTTCCACAGAAGAGCGCCGAGGTTATTGTAAATCTCGATATTCAGCTCTACCTGTTTCCCGGAAACCACCTTGATGTTGAACTGTCCATAGTTTGGATTCGGATACACTTCGAACGATTGGCTTACCTCAATACCACTGAGTGATACCGGCAGCACCAGGATGCTGTTGGAGGTTGCTGAACTACAACCGCTTAGGGTAACCACAACGGTATAGTTTCCTGCATAAACAGCAATGTGTTTTTTGCCGGTGGCTCCTTCGATGGCTACGCCATTAAGATACCATTGATTGCCTGTATTGGCGCTGCTGGTAAGGGTGTCAAAATGCTGGGTGATCACCGGAGTGGCAGGTATAGGATTCACCACCACTCCAAAATTAGGAGAAGCAGCACCCGATCCGCAGTCGTTCACACCATTCACACTGATAATTCCTGAGGTTGCTGACAATGAGAAGTTTACGGTTATAGCATTTGTTGCCGATCCTGTTACAATACTTGCACCTGCCGGCACTGTCCAGCTATAGGAAGTGGCATTGGCAATAGCCGGTACAGTGTATATCATCCCGGTTGTACCCTGGCAGAGTGATTCAATACCTGCTATAGAACCTGCTACTGAAGGAATTGTATTTACTGCTATTGTCAATGCCGGTGAGCCTGGGCCATCACCGCAGGCATTCTGAGCTATCACTGAAATATTGCCCGGGCTTGCTGCCAGACCAAAGTTAACAGCAATTGCATTGGTTCCTGAACCTGATGCAATTGAGGCTCCTGCAGGAAGTGTCCAATTGTAGGTATTTGCATTAGGAACGGAAGCGACTGAGAAAGCAATATTAACCGCACCTGCACAAATGGTTTGCGGACCGTTTATAATTCCCGGTGTACCCGGTAGAGGATTAACTGTAACATTGTAAACACTGGGCGACGGATTAGTGAATCCGTTTGCATTGGCGTAGGATACACTTACCCATTTAGCTCCAGGCGAAGTCCAGAAGATGGTTACCACATTGGTACTGCTTTGGGTGATGGTGCCGCTGTTGGGCGACATATTCCATACATAATTTGTCATACCCGGTTCAGTGGTGTAATCCTGGTATGCAGTGGTCTGGCAGACAACATTCGTACCGCTGATGACAGGAGCAGCATACACGTTAGTATTTTGTATAGCTGGCGAAAAAGCTGCACAACCATTGCTGTTGGTATAAGTAACCGATACGCTTTGTGCTCCTGCGCTATTCCAGGTTACACTAATGATGTTTGTTCCCAGGCCAGAAGTGATGGTTCCTCCCGGAGAAATAGTCCAGATGTAATTATTCATTCCTGTTTCGGTTGAATAAGCGTAACCCGGATAATTAGTGCCTGCCATCGCAGGACCGCTGATGGTAGGTGATGGAGTAGAAGATACAATTACATTAAAGGCCGCTGGCACGCTTGCTGAGCATCCTGACTGGTTATTATAGTTCACAGAAACAGATTGAGTTCCTGTGGTATTCCATTTTACAGTAATGGAATTGGTTCCATTACCAGCAGTAATAATTCCACCGGCTGAAATATTCCAGGTATAACTAGTATTTCCGGTCTGAGTTGAATAAATATATCCCGTTACACCTGAACAGGTCGCTGCCGGGCCATTAATGGTGATGACCGGAGCCACGCAGTTAGTGGTAAAGGTCTGGTCGAGACCATAAGCTGTTCCGGCGCTGTTTATGCCAACACAGCGGAAGTGGTAGAGAGTGTTGATGGCGAGGCCGGTGAGGCTGGCCAGCACGGATGTTGGTGTGCTCCCGGTAACGCTGCCTGGAATTGCAGCAGCGGTATTACCATAGGCATTGGTAAGCCCCCATTGGAATGAAACTGTCGAAACGGCATAGTTGGGATTAACTGAGCCATTGGCTTGGACTGCGGTAGCGGCTACACTTGATGCCAGGTCGGTGATTACTGATGCCAGTACAGGGTTTGTAATGAATGACATGTCATTTCCGTAAGTCGTACCACCTGCATTGGTTCCTTTGGCGCGGAAATGGCAGATAGTGTTCGGTAGTAACCCTGTAATTGATGCATTCACATTGACAGCAGTTGAGCCAGCGACCGGACTTTGCAAAGAGGTTACTGTTGAGCCGTAAGCGGTAGTCGGTCCATACTCGAAAGTGACAGTAGAGGTGCCATTGTTTGAATTAACTGTTCCGTTAAGCATCGCACTATTTGAAGTAATCTGGGTAGCAGCAGTTGTGATAACGGCCGGCGGATTGGGTGTGGATGTAAAGGTAATATCGTTGCCATAAACAATAAGACCCGATAATGTAACACCTCTTGCCCTGAAGTGGTAAGTGGTTAATGGAGTGAGACCGGTAATAGGAAAATTGATAGGAGTGACCGTATTTCCGTTTATGGATACGGGAATGCTGGGGACACTTGTACCGTAAGCGTTAGTTAGCCCGTAATCAAAGAAACATCCCAAGGTGTTGTTGGCAGCATTTATACTCCCGTTGAGGATGGCGTTATCAGAAAGTATCGATGTTGCACTGGTGGTCACAACAATTGGATTTACAGAAAATTCATAGGCACCTATATCAGGAGGATTGGTGCGGTTAACACCTGCATAATCAAGAGGTATCTCAGGGAAATTTATGCCCGCATGAGGTATGGCGGTTGTCGTCGGAAGCTGGTATGTAAGTGATACAAAATCCGGGTTGATATTTGCCGAGTGCAAATCCTGGCCGGATTGAGCTTGAAACTCAGCCAGCGTGGAACACAGACGATGAGAATTCCCTATAAGTACGAAATCTCCAAAATATTGGTCGGTAGAGAAATAGACGTTATAATCCATGTGACTAAAAACAGTTTTGTAGGCATTACACATTACGGCGAGGAACATGTCTCCAACGGTAGCATCTATAGCGAAGATATTATTTCTGATATCAAGGCAGTTTAGGGTAGTTACAGCAGAGCTTATCATGAGGCAAAGCGGCACGCCCCCGGATAGGGTTTGGTTGGTCGATATATGTACTGTATTGAAATATAGGTTATACCCACCCCCACTCAGAATGTTAATGCCGTATCCGTTATCACGTTGCCAGTTAATGAATCCGTAACCTGCCACATCATAAATCACATTATTCTTAAGCGTTGTATTTGCAGCAGGCAAGGTCGATGCTAAAGCGATGCCGGTCGGGCTGTATCCTGCAGGGTGCGTATTCTTTATATCGAAGATCATATTCTTTTGGATGATACAGCCGCTTACCGCACCATACACTCGTATACCATAAACCTCCGTCGGGGCAGCTGTTGTCAATCCCGATATAATGTTGTCACTGACATTAATGTTGGCATTAACACAGGCAGAAGCGATAGCAATCCCAGTGGGGCCTGCAATAGTCCCAACAATTGAAGTAATTGTATTACCAGAAATGGTTGCGTTAACCGTTCCGGCAGCCACAAATATCGCATTCAGATTATCTGCTTCGGTAGTATTAGCGATATTTCCGATCGAATTGTTAGAAATTGTCACGCCATCCACTCCTTCGACATAAATACCGGTCAGGCGGATAGCGTTTGCCCCCGGTGTAGTCATATCGTTGCCGGTAATCAGCAATCCGTTTCCGTTTCCGGGCGTATTAACTGCCATACAGCAAATCCCCAAATAAGCTAACTGCACACTATTGTTCTGGATGGTGATGTTATTAAAATATCCTGGTGTTCCTGGCAGAACGGCATTGGAGATACTAACCGCCGTTGCAGAATTAATACCATTTTTAAGAATACAGTTTTTAAGTGTGGCATTGACTATTGGATCTGTACCAGTCACTCCTATCAATACTACATTTGGCACGATTGTACTGGTATTATAAATTGTCAGGTTCCTGGAAGATCCTCCTGCGGCATTGGCTCCGTCAATTATTGTATTTGAATTCAATACATTGATGAGCGCTCCATTGGGTACCGATCCGGTAATAGTGGCATTAATTCCTGTCGCCGTTTTGATTGTTAATTTGTTCACCAAACTCGAACCAGGATTGGAGACAATTGTAAGCGGAAAGGTTTCAGAGCTGGTATAGGTGGCATCAGTAAGCAGGAAAGTAACCGGGCATATCATCTCCTTGTTGCTTAGGTCGTTGAGGGCTGCCGTAAGGGTGGAATAAGCCTGCCCGGAACCGACAGTAAAGGTGCCACAAATTGAACCGATAATTGTATAAGTATAAGGTCTTGTCGGTGGAGTGGAACAGGCTGGAGGGCTGGCTGTAAAACCGGCGGAACCTGCTGACGGATTGGAACCGGTATTCGGTGTTGGGGATACTATATCCTGAGCCACTATATAGTATGAAACAACATCGGTAAGTACCACACCGCCCCCGAATGTAAAGGTATAGCTGTTTCCGCTGATCCAGGTTCCGGTTGCACTGGTCCATGGACCACTGTTGATTTTCCAATACATTACCGGGCGGCCGTTTCCGGTGGTTGGAACACCTGAGATATCCGTGATTGTGGCTGTAAGGGTTCTGGAAGTGGTAGAAGATGTATTCAAAAACGGTGTATAGAATATCGTTGGTGGAGTAACATCCATAAATAATCCGGCAAACTCGTCAGCTCCTATGTCTGATGCAGAAGCGGGTGAAAGTGGATTGTTAGGGTAACCAGAATAGGGATAACGAATGTCATTATCATAATCGGATGTCACAGCCGGTGAAGTTATTGCTGAACCGCCGCTTTCACAGAACGTTGCTATTGTGGTTTGCAGATGCAGATCATAAGGTGCAGATGCCACATTCACAAAGGGGGGCAATTCCGTAACGGATGTTGCCTCAATAGGAGCTACTCTGATTTTATAGGCATTAAGCGTTTGGTCAGAATTAATTCCATCATAAAAAATTAAATTGCTTGCCGAAGGTGTACCTGCATAGTAGTCATTGTTATTCGAATTGACATCAAAGTGGGTCAGGGACATGCCTCCTCTGTAGTATGCAGCAGCAATACCGGCTCCGGTTGGAGTAGTAGCATTAACCAGGATATTGTTCTTCATCAGTAGCCAGGAGTCGGTCAAGGTATACAAGGCTGCACTTCCAAAAGGTGCGCCTATGCTTGTGCCATTCAGGTAAACTGAATTGTAAAAAATATTGTTGGTTGTTCCTCCCAAAATATAAATACCGGCCAATTGAATTAATCCTGAATTAGCCGCAGGTGTTCTCAGGTCGCTTATGAAGTTATTGAAAAAATTATTGGTAATACCACTTGCAATATAGACCCCATAGAGACTCGGATTGGTACTTGCACTTGACAGGTTATAACATTTATTCCTGTATATATTATTGGTGGTGCCGGTTTCAATATTTATACCTACTACTGAACCAGCATTACCGCCGGCACAACTTAGAGCATACATATTATTATCATAAACATAGTTTGTTGTCGCGCCGGCGCTGCGCAATCCATAAATGGTTCCTGAGTTAGACCCGGTAATACTAAGGTCATGGATTTGGTTTCCACTGATGGTGTCGGTTCCACCGTAATTTTTCGATATACCATAAATGGTTCCGTTACCAGCAATGGTAAAATTATACAACAGGTTGTTCTGAATCGTTTTATTACCTGTGGCATTGATAACGGCTGCTGTGAAAATCCCATAAATAACGGCGGTTCCAGTGGAGCTCAGATTCCTGATTGTATTTGAGATGTAGCTTTCGCCGGTTGTGGCTGTCTGAACATTATCCATGATGCCATAAATGGCGGAGGTGCTGTTTGCTGCTGTACACGTCAGTCCATCGATCAGGTTGTTTTGGCAAATGATGTGTGCATTCGTTATCATTGCAGTAATTCTGCCGTTCCCGGTTTTTGTAAGGTTTGTAATGGTATTATTGTTAATAACAAAAGAAACGGGTAACCCGGCCACCATACCATAAATAGTTCCTGTTCCGGTGGTTGAGATTCCGGAAATGGTATTGGAATTAATATTTACCGTGCCTGTTACAAGAGAATTCCAGATACCATAATAATTGCCAGTGGTTAATGTTGTTGAACCTCCTGTCATCGTATTGTTATTTATATTAATTGTATTGCTAACGGACGTTCCGCCTGAACCAATTTCAATACAAGATGTCGCGGAACTTGTTGCCCCGCTTGTAATGGATAGAACGTTGTTGCTTATATTTTCACTGGCCGTAATAGCCAGATATACATATATGCCCCGCATCGGGCCTGTATGGTTTATGCCCGACCCGTTATTATTGTTGACCGTATTGTACGAAACGTTTAAGTCATACTGGGCCAGTGTTCTGACTCCGGCAGCCGCATTTGCTGTAGTTGCTCCTGCGCCACCTCCAAAATTAAGGAGGCTGTTCCCGGTAGCAAGGGAGGTGCCTCCAATATCATTTCCAAAATCACAGGTTGCAAATGGGGAGACACCGGCGTACCCAATGATGGCTATTCCTATATTACAATTTTGTAGCGTATTACTATAAAGTTTGTTATAAGAGTTAGTGCCTAATGAATTAGAAGGTACCAATATGGTAGCCTGGGTAGTGACAAGTGAGTTCGTTATATTAATGGCTCTTGATCCGTCAACGGATGGTGCTGTACCTAGAGCTATATTGTTCCTGTTGAGGGTAACCACGCAGTTTTTAATGGTATTGTACTGACATCCGTTGGAAGCACTTGCTTTAAACATGGCGTACCCGTATTCCATGGTAGCGGGGTTGTTAGGATTAGAATCCACCAGGCTGATCCCATCGATGGTCACATAATCCGAACCAACCAGATTCCAAATGCCATCCTGTACCGCAGAAGCTGCAGTTGCTGTTCCATTATATGCAGTAATCAAAGGATTGGCTCCAGCTCCGTTTTTCTGAAAAATAATGGGATTTGCAAGTGTACCCGTGGCTGTGATCGATAATGGAGCTGTTATCATTTCGGTATAGCCGGCAGCTACATTAAAGCTTACCCCTCCTGCTCCTACGCCTGAAGAGTTCAGTGCTGTAATGGCTGATGCAATGGTCGCATAATCGCCTGGGATGGTCTTTATTCCGGTTAACTGGGCAAAACTGAACCCACTCAGAAGGAGAGACATAAAAAATAGTAGGCTTTTTTTCATGGTTTTTTAGTTAATTTAGATTTTTTGGTTGGTATTTATAGAATTACATTTTAGAATGGTGCTCTACTTTCTTTTTACCCTGGATTCCGCCTCTTTTAATTTATCTTTTTTGATTTGCGCCTCGATTGGATCCATGATTTTTCGTATCACATCCTGTTGGATTTTTAGTCTTATAAGGTATTTTTCATTTTCGTCAGGATCACTGTCCGGGGAAATGTCTTTCTTATCCTTATTCATATCTGTTCGTTTCATGATAATTTGTTTATGATATTTGGGATTGGCAAATATCAATAAGAAAGAAGCTTAAAAAAAATAATGTACCCATACAAAAACACCTATATCACCAAACTGACAAGGACATTAACTGGACAAATCCTTATCGGAGGGGTTTCAGGCAATATAGTCTTATGCTACAACCAAAAGGGTATTAGCAGGTAAGTGGATGTATGTCAGTTATTAATAAGGAAACCCGATGCGGATTTGTCATCAATATTGACAAATCGCTTCAGCAAGGCATTCCGCAGCTGCGGAATTAGTGACGTGGGTTCTTAGAATTGTAACAGAAAGGTTACAAGATTGATTTCGGAGTTGGTTATATTTAGCTTTTTTCTTAACCTGTACCTTGACTTTTCAAGCGAGAGTTGAGTTTGCCCGGTTAATTCGGCTATGTCCTTGGTTGACATATTTAATCTTAGAAATGCACACATCTTTAATTCATTTTGTGTAAGTGTCGGGAACTTTTCCAATAATGATTCATAGAACCTAGTATGCACCTCCTGGAATCGTACAGAAAATTCTTTCCATAATTTCTCGTCAGCACCTTTTCGGAGTTCCTGACTGATTTTGGCTATGGCCTCCCTGGTTTCTTCTTTTATGGCATTTTTTTCAATCTGAATCAGCCTGCTTGAAATATCAGCCAACATCTCATTTTTTTTCATCATCGACATGAGGTTTATCGATAATTCCTGGTTTTTAAAACTCAGTTCTTTCTCTAGTGTTTGTTTTTCGAGAGCAATGTTTTTTGACTTTATACGATGCCGGGATAACATCAGAATAGTAATAGTAAGGCCTGAAATTAATCCAAGAATAGCAATTTCCATCAGGTTTTCTTTTTTCTGCTGTACTATTTTTCTCTCCAGCTCTTTTTTGTCGGTTTGATACCGGAATTCAAGTTCAGTCAGGTTTCTTGTCGTTCGTAACTGTCCCAGGCTGTCCTTGCTTTGATTTTCCAGGATTTTATATTTAAAAGCGTTACTGGTATCTTTCCTTTCCAGGTAAAGCCTTCCAAGCACAGAAGATGCCTCGTAGATGACTTTCATGTATCCGTTCTGCTGAGCTGCACTTAGCGCCTCTTTATAAGCAACCACACTGGCAGGTTTATTCCCGGTTTCATAATAACATCCGCCCATATTGATATAACAAATGGCAATGTGAACCCGGTTATTAGTTTCCTTGCTTAATTTAAGTGCTTCCTGGAAACTTAGCATAGCAGCATCATATTTTTTTTGTTTTATCTGGGTTAAACCAATATTAATATAGTTAAGCCCCATTTTGCGTTTATCATTCAGTTGCTTGTTAATTCTCAGTGCTTCATTGATATACATCAGCGAAATATCATATTTCAACAGGTGCAGGTATACAATAGAAATATTGTTTAAGTTTTTTGTTATTAACGAACGATCTCCCAGGCTTTTGGCTAAAGACAAGGATTTATTCAAATACCCGAGAGCCTTAGTATACTCTTTCTGGCTATCGTATACCGTGCCAAGAAATCCCAGAGATTGTGAAATCCCTTTATTATCATGTATCTTCTCAAAAATGCTCAAACTTTTAAAGAAATGCTCCGAACTGTTATCGTATTCACCCAGTTCGTTATAAATTCCTCCGATTACATTCAAGGAAAGTGCTATTTCTTTATCCATTTTTAACTCTTCCGCCATGGCCAAGGCATTTTCTGCAGACTCCATAGCGTCCTGAAATTCACTCATCCGGAAGTAACAATTGCCCTTCTGTATCAGGGAGTTGATTTCACCTTTTTTATTCTCTGTTTGCCTTGAAAGAAGATAAGCCTGCTGAGCATAATCTAATGCTTTTTTTTGATCCGAACCTTCGATTTCGGAAGCTAAAGCAAGCAATGCCCCAACTTTTGAAACCGGGTCTTTTGCAACAGATACTAAGCGATTCAGGCTGTCGATAGCATCACTAGTCTGAGCGTATAATGGACTAAGTAAAGAGCAAAAAGCGAATGCTATAACAAGTTTTGTTATCCGGCTAATGACACTCATGATGCATATAAGTTAAAGAATTGGATACAAATGTAGATTAAAAAAGCCGGATTTCTCCGGCTCTTTTGTTGGTTGAATTTAATACGATTCAGTATTACTTGAGAATCACAACTTTTCGTACGATGTCGATATCCCTGTTGCGAAGTGCAACCATATATACGCCGGCCGGGGCTGAATTCAGCGCAACAGGTGTAGTATAGGTTCCGTCAATATGAACGTTTTCCTGTTTCCACAGAAGAGCGCCGAGGTTATTGTAAATCTCGATATTCAGCTCTACCTGTTTCCCGGAAACCACCTTGATGTTGAACTGTCCATAGTTTGGATTCGGATACACTTCGAACGATTGGCTTACCTCAATACCACTGAGTGATACCGGCAGCACCAGGATGCTGTTGGAGGTTGCTGAACTACAACCGCTTAGGGTAACCACAACGGTATAGTTTCCTGCATAAACAGCAATGTGTTTTTTGCCGGTGGCTCCTGCGATGGCTACACCATTAAGATACCATTGGTTGCCTGTATTGGCGCTGCTGGTAAGAGTGTCAAAATGCTGGGTGATCACCGGTGTTGCAGGAAGAGGAACCACAACAAGGTTAAAATTGGGGGAACTTCCGCCCAGGCCACAGTCATTTTTTCCACTGACTTTTATTACCCCCGAGGAGGCAGTAAGTGAGAAATTAACCTTGATTGTCCTGGTATTAGCTCCGGAAGCAATTGTAGCACCGGCAGGCAGTGTCCATACATAGGATGTTGCCAGCGCAACAGGGCCAACGGTGTAGGTAACCTGGGTTGAACCTGCACAAACAGGCGTTGTGCCTAAAACCGCACCTGCAGTGGCAGGTAAGGGATCGATCAGTACAGGGTAAACAGTTGGGGTTATTGAATGGCAGCCTAATTCGTTGGTATAGGCAACGCTTACGGTTTGATCGCCCGAAGTATTCCAGCTTACAGTAATGGCATTGGTTCCTGCTCCAGCGGTGATGGTTCCCCCGGCCGATACGGTCCAAACATAAGCTGAATAGTAGGGTTGAGTGGTATAGGCGACTCCGGTTGACCCCTGGCAAATCTGGCCTGGTCCTGAAATAATCGGAACCGGTGCTGATTTAACATTAACACTCAGGTTAGCCGGGGCAAGAGCAGCACAACCCAATGCATTGTTGTAATTTACGTAGATATGCCTGGAGCCGGCTGTTGCCCAGTCAACACTCACCTGGTTCGAATTCAGTCCGGCAGTAATAATACCTCCGTATGAAATAGTCCAGGTATAATCGCTGTAACCTGCTTGTGTCGTATAGATGACATTCGTCGAACCAGCACACAACTCTGCTGGTCCTGAAATAGCAGGAGTAGGGGTTGGGTTTACGGTAACATTTAACGCACTCGGAGTAACAGCACTGCAGCCTTCAGTATTTGTATAATTAACGTTTACCGTTTTGGCGCCAAGTGTATTCCATGTAACGGTAATGGCTGAAGTACCGGCACCGGCTGTAATAACACCTCCAGCCGAAACAGTCCATGTATAAGCAGTCATGCCTGTTTGTGTGGAATAAGTATTCGTCGTAAATCCAAGACAAGCATTTGCAGAACCGGTAATGGTCGGAACCGGAAGCGGCACCACATTAATGTTATTAATACCCGGCGCAGCTGCCGTGCATCCTGCAACGGAAGTGTAGCTGATACCGATTGTCTGGGCTCCGACAGTATTCCAGTTAACATGAATAGTATTTGTTCCGGCACCACTGGTAATTGCACCGCCGGCAGAAATTGTCCATGTATAATTCGACATTCCGGCTTGTGTTTGATAAACAATGTTTGTTGAAGATACACATACTCCAAGCGGACCTGCTGTTAATGTTGGCAAAGGCAGAGGATTTACTGTAACCGCCAGCGAAGATGCAACGCCGTCACCGCAAGCATTGGATCCCAGGACAGAAATATTCCCGGACACCGCCGAAGCGCTGAAGTTTACGGTAATAGACCTTGTTCCGCTTCCCGAAGCTATAGTCGCACCAACTGGAAGTGTCCAGATATAAGTAGCGGCATTCGTAATAACAGGAACACTGTATGCTACTGCGTTGGTTCCCTGGCATAGGCTTGTGAGCCCGGTGATTGTACCTGCAACAACAGGTGCACTGCATCCTGTTGTAAATACAATATCATTGCCGTTTGTTGTTCCGCCCGCATTAACACCTTTAATCCGGTAATGATATGTTGTGTTGAGCAAAAGTCCTGTTATCGGTGCAGAAACCGGTGTAACAGCATTTCCAGTTACCGATGCAGGTGTAGCATTCACGCTTGTACCGTAGGCGGTAGTTAGCCCATACTCGAAAGTGACGGTTGTTGCCGATCCGTTAGCATTAACTGTGCCGCGTAGCGTAGCATCCGTATTTCCAACAGCAGTGGCACTCAGGGTTACTACTGTTGCCGGTGAGGCAAGTGTAGTAAAAGTGAGATCACTACCATAAAATTTGAACAGTCCGATGGTTCCAACAGCCCTGTAGTGATATGTAGTAAGAGGCAATAACCCACTAAGATTGCTAAGTGCCGGGGTTACGGTTGTTCCTGTTACACTTGCGGGAGTTCCTGCAACGGTGGTTCCGTAAGCCGTTGTTGTTCCATATTCGAAGGAAACACTAACCGTATTGTTGTTTGCCATCACGGATCCGTTCACAGTGGCTGTAACATCGGCGACTGAAGTTGCAGCAACTGTTGTAATAACCGGAAGATTAAAGTTAGGAGCTACCTGTGCTTCAATACCAAATTTGAGATTATCGGTAGGCAACATTGCCGTCAGAACACCTCCTGTTATAGCCGATGTATAATAAGTGTTAGCTCTGGCTGGTGTCTCAGGGAAGGTTCCCATTGGAAACCATTGCACTGTACCTGCTGTTTGGGCGATTCCTATATAAAATGCCTCATCGGTGAATACCACAGGAGTTGGAAAAGTAAAGTTTTTATTTGTTCCTAAGTCGCCTGCCGCAATAACATAATTGGCAGACTGACCCAGTATTGTACCGGCATTATTCATAACAACGGCATAAATTGTGTTCCCGGTGTTAACAGCAGAACTTGCTATTACCAGGTTAGCCCCTGTTACTTTTCCCTGTCCATTCATACTAAATCTGGCTGAAAAGATGCCAGTTCCGGGATAAGTGAATCCATATCCACCCGCGCCTGTAGTTGTATAATTGTATGAATACAGGCTACTGTTAACGCTGCATGGTATTGTAAGTGTATTATTGTTTGTCCAGTTTTCACCGGAAACGGCTGTTGTTGTTGCCGAAATATTTACGTCTTCCTGAATGATAGGATTCCATCCGGTGAAATTAAGGACAGAAGCTGAACCTCCTGCCAGGCCTGTTACGGTTTGGGTGGAAGTGTATCGGGTGAAAGTATTCGTGGCATCCTTTACAGTTAGCGTAACATTGAAAGTTGCAGCTGAAGCAGAAACATTTGCCACTCTCACATCGATAGGGGTTGGTGCTCCGTAAGGAATGGGGTTTCGGGCCAACGTATATATGTTGGATATTTGGATAATATCAGTGTAAAAATTATTGCCAAATATGGTTGCAGGTCTGAAATTTGAAACAGTTAGTGCTGTAGGCAATGCAGTAGCGCTCCTGTTCCCGTAGAGGCCATTAACCAATGTCGTATTGCAATAGTGAACAACTGCAGTTGTTCCGGCAGTGCCTGTATTCGAAAACTCCCAGGCAACATACACGCCTCCTCCTGTATAGGTAAAAGGTGTACCGCCTGTAAAAGGGACTTCGTAGGAGCCAACGGCAATAGGTACCGTCCAGGTTGGGTTGGTGCTCACCATGGTGAATCCTGCAGTGGTCCAGTTTGCACCTAAGGTATAAGTAACATCGCTTGTGTTACTTAAATAAATGGTGAGTGCCCCGGTTTGGGTTGTAGCGCCTGCTGTGGCAATTAAAAATCCAATCGAATTGATTTCGTATCCACTTGGGAAACCGCTTGCAGCCATTTCGGCGGCTGTGATCAGGTATTCGGTACGCTGGTATTTAGAAGCATTTCCCGGGGCCCTTGTATTTCCGGAAGTGGACCCATTGCTTGGTACAGTCCAGATCGACATGGCATCCGATTCCGGATTGTTCCATTGTGTCAGAGTTGTACCAAGTGGTGTTCCCTCATCAACAAGGTTGGGCGTTTGTCTTTGCATTTGGGCCATGCCAAAGCCGCAAAAAAGTAAGGCAAAAAATAGAAGTAGTTGTTTTTTCATACAATCCTGATTTTAGTTAGAAATTATTAATAAAAGTGAGGTTGGTGTTTTTAGCTAATCCAAAGGTAATGAAGATTCAGTCCTAAATGTAAAAAGCAAAAAAAAAGCCGGATTTCTCCGGCTTTTTTTGTTAAAAGGGTAAATAGTCAGGTTCCTACTTCAGGATAACCACTTTTCGTACAATG